>JBOHNM010000006.1:0-56880 GCA_050730675.1 Phycisphaerales bacterium
ACCGCTCCGAGCAGCGGTCGGTGGCACAACTCCTTCAGTTTCTTCGCCGAAACTCCCCGCAACTCCGTGTTGAAACTCCTTTCCCTACCCTCCGCCGTGAGTTCCATCGTCGAAGTCGTGGACTGGGGCCGCCTCAACTACCGCGAGGCGTTTGCGCGGCAGAACGAACTCGTCGAGCAGGTGCTGGCGAGCCGCGCGGAGGGGGAGGGCGTTTCCGGCGGCGGTTTTCTCGTGCTGGTGGAGCATGACCCGGTGATCACGGTTTCACGGCGGCCCACGGCCGCGGGAAACGTGGTGGCGCCGGCGGCGCTGCTGGCGCGCGAGGGCGTGGCGGTGGAGGAAACCGACCGCGGCGGCGATGTGACCTACCACGGGCCGGGGCAACTGGTGGTGTATCCGGTCCTGGACCTCAACGCGTTTTCGCTGCGGCTCCATGACTACATGCGGCTGCTCGAAGACGCGGTGATCGAGGTCTGCCGCGGGTATGGGGTGGCTGCGCACCGGGACGTGTGCGCCACGGGGGTGTGGGTGGGGGGGGAAGACAACAGCACACAGCACACAGCGGGACAGCGAACACTCGGAGCGGAAGCGGGAGTCGGGGGAGAGAATGGGGCCGTGTGCGAAACGCCGAAGACGGGTCGAAAAATCTGTGCCATGGGCGTGCGCGTGCGGCGGTGGGTGAGCCTGCACGGGCTGGCGCTGAACGTGACGACGAACCTGCGGCACTTCGACCTGATCGTGCCGTGCGGGCTGGTGGGACGGAAGGTGACGAGCCTGGAGGCGGAGATGGGGAAGGATGTGCCGCCGATGGAGGATGTGAAGCGGCGGGTGACGGAGGAACTGGTGGTGAGGCTGGCGGCGCGGGTCACTCCAGCGGATTCATGAACAGGCCGGTCGCCAGCTTCGGGAGGAAAAACGTGCTCTTCTGCGGCATCAATTCGCCGGCGTGGCTGACCTCGCGGACGGCCTGCAGGGGTGTGGGGCGGACCAGGACGGCGAGCTGCGGCACAAAGCCGTCGCCGCCGCCCGAGCCGCGCTGGTGGCCGGCGCCGATCTCGGCGACCTCGGCGGTGGTGTGGGGGAAGGCCCACTGCACGGGCTTGCCGGCGTTCAGGGCGGGCTGGCAGATCTGTTCCACGAGGATGTGCTGGACGAAGGCGACATCGAGCCTGCGCCAGGCCTCGGGCTTGCTGCCGAATCGGGCCTTGAGGGGATCGGGCATGACGGGGACGGCGATGGCGGCCTGCCTGGTGGCGAAGTCGTACACGGCGACGCGGGGCTTGCCAAGATGGGTGGCTTGGTTGAGGGCGGCTTCGATGGCCGCGAGGTCGGTTGTGTCGGCGATGGGCTCAAAGCGAAGGTGCGGCGCGGCGGCAGCCTTGAAGGCGTCCCAGGTGTATTTCTGCATGCCGCCGAGGACGCGGTGGGTGGGGCCGATGACCGTGCCGGGGTCGGACATGGAGATGAGGACGAACATGCAGCGGCGGGCCGGGTGTCCGGGCGGGAGTTTCAGTTCGTTGACGTAGTTCAGTTGCGTGGTGTAGCGGTGGTGCCCGTCGGCGATGAAGATGTCCTCGCCGGCGAGGGCGGCCTCGAGCTGGGCGATGAGGGCGCCGTCGGTGATGGTCCAGACCTCGTGAAGGGTCATGTCGGCGGTGCGGGCGGAGGCATCGGGCGGGCGCGAGGCGCAGACCTGTGCCCCGAGGTGCGAGCCGGTGCGGCGGTCGTCGGCGTAGAGGCCGAAGATCGGCGAGAGTTGGACACCGGTGGCCTTCATCAGGGCCATGCGGTCGGCCTTGGGGCCGCTGAAGGTCTCTTCGTGCGGGAGCATGCCCCCGCCCTCGTGCGGACCGAAGGGGACGAGGTCGAGCGTGCAGGCGAAGCCGGTGCGCTGGTGGAGGGCGCCGTGGTGCTGGAAGGTCTGGCGGTAGCAGAAGATCGCGGGCGGGCGCAGGCGGGTAAGCGTGCCATCGGCAAGCCAGGAGCGGTAGGTAGCGGCCGCGGCGGTGTAGGCGGCGGCGGGGCCGAGTTCCTTGGCGGGCAGGTGCGGGAGGTCAACGGCGACGATGTTCTTGGAAGAGCGGGCGAGCAGGGCGGCCTTGGCGCCCTCGTCGAGGACGTCGTAGGGCGGGGCGATGAAGGCGGAGAGGTCAACACCGGCGCCGGAATCGCGGGCGTCGGCGAGGGAGGTGTAGGTGATGGCGCGGAAGGGGTGGATCGGGGGCATGGCGGGAAAGGTATCGGAAGGATCGAGGCTCCGGGTTATCAGGATGAAGGAGGAAGGATGAACGCAAAGCAGGCCCGGGCGTATTGTTCGGCATGCCCAAGGCACTGGTGATTCGCGCGGCGGGGACGAACTGCGATCAGGAGATGGTGCGGGCGTTCACGCTCGCGGGGGCCGAGACGGAACTGGTCCATCTGGACCGGGCGATCGAGCGGCCGGAGATGGTCGGCGAGTTTGACCTGCTGGGGTTCCCGGGCGGGTTCAGTTATGGCGACGATGTGGCGTCGGGGCGGATCTACGCGATGCGGATGCGCGAGCGGCTGTGGCCGGCGCTGCGGGATGCCGCGGGGCGCGGGTGCCCGATGATCGCGGCGTGCAACGGGTTCCAGATCCTGGTGCAGTCGGGGCTGTTACCGGGGCCAAGCGGGGCGGGGCAGTGGCCGGAGGAGCCGCCGGAGCAGGAGACGAGCTTGGCGCACAACGCGGGCGGGCGGTTTATCGATCGGTGGGTGGGGGTGCGGACAGACCCGGCGTCGGTGTGCATCTGGACGCGGGGGCTGGAGGCGGAGTTCAGCGGCGGAGAGGCAAGCGAAGCGATGATGCTGCCGATCGCGCACGGTGAGGGGCGGTTTGTGGTGAAGTCGCCCGAGGTGCTGGCGCGCTTGCAGCAGGCGGGGCAGGTGGCGCTGCGGTATGGGCGCGAGGACAATCCGAACGGTTCGACCGATGACATTGCGGGGATCTGCGATGCGACGGGGCGGATCTTTGGATTGATGCCGCACCCGGAGCGGTACCTGGACTGGACGCGGCATCCGTTCTGGACGCGGCTGCCGGAGGGCGTGCGGCGCGGGGAGACGCCGGGCCTGCGGATGTTCCGCAATGCTGTGGCGGCGGTGGCCGAGGTGCGGGTGTGAATGAGCGAGCAGGGGACGCTCTTGCGTTGAATTCCCCGGCGCCGCCTACGGAGCCGACGGTCGAGCGCGTCGACGTGCACCGCGAGTGTCTCGGCTGCGGGTATGACTTGTGGAACCAGCCGGTGAAGGGCGTCTGCTCGGAGTGCGGGCGGGACGTGCGGTTGACGCTGGCGACACGGGTTTGGGCCTGGGACGAGCCGGATCGCGCGGCGCGGTTCGCCAAGGGCCTGCGGACGATGGCCGCGGGCGTGCTGATGGCGGGCGGATCGATGGTGCTGACGGCGCTCGGCGCCATCGTAACGGGGGGAAACTCCGACGTGGTGCCGATGGTGGGGGGCGCGGCGGTGATGTGCTCGCTGGCGGTGTACGTGGCGGGGCTGGCGCGGGCGACGCTGGGGGCGCCGGTCGCGCCGGTGCTTGGCTTTCTGAGCGCGGGGCTGATGGCGGTGTTTGTTGTGATCGTGGTCACGGTGATCATGCAAGCCGCGGGGATCATCGGGCGGCCGAACGTGCCGGAGAAGATGTACGTCGGGTGTGTTGCGGGGGCGGCGGTGGGGCAGGGCATGACGCTGGGGCTGTGGCTCTGCCTGAACAGCGAGGTTGTGAGCAGCCGCAGGCGGTCGGCGTGGATGATGTGGTGCGGGCTGATCGGCGCGTCGATTGCCGGCACAATCGGCGTGGTGATCCTCGCGCTGAATTCGGGTGTTCAGGACTATCTTCGGCCCGGAACGACCAGCTTCGTCGTCTACCTGCTCATGATCTGGGGCGTGGCGCTCGCGGGGCTCCTCTGGTCGGCGTGGGCGTCGTTTCTGTGGCTGCGGATTTCCCGGCGTGTGGACTCGGTGCGTGCGGCGATGCCCCGGCGGCGTGGCTGAGGTTTGTGGTGGTGTCGTGTGCGGAGGGGTCGATGACGATGAAGCCAGGCGCGATGAACCCCGGCGATGGCTCGAGCATGCCGCCGGTTTTGGTGCCGCGCGAGCAGGGCAAGCCGGTCGATGTCCATCGCGAGTGCTTGGGGTGCGGGTACGACATCTGGGGGCAGGATTCGGAGGGCGTGTGCCCGGAGTGCGGGCGGGAGATCCGGCTGACGCTGGCGGTGCCGATATCGGTGTGGGACGAGCCGGAGAAGGCGCGGCGGATGGCGCGTGGTCTGAGGCGGATGGGCATGTCGATGATCGTGCTGCTGGTGGCGTTTGTCGCCGGGATCTTGATCGAGATCGCGACGCGGAGCTTGCGGGTGGGGGTCGTTTCGTCGACGACTCCGCTGGTGTACTTCGGCGTGGTTTTGAGCGCGCTGGTGGTGTTCGCGAGCGGGGTGTGGACTGCGGCGCAGGCGGGGCCGAGCGATCGGGGCTATGGCCGGGCGAGTGCGGCGGGGCTGATGATCCTGGCGGCGATGGGAGGGATGATGGTGCTGGACAGCAACAACGTCGTGCGGATCTGGGTGGCGCGACGAGAGTCCTTCGGCGTCGCGTTCGGCCTGGTGTTCGGCGTTCAGGGGATCCTGCTGGGGGCGTGGATCGTCGGGAACAGTTGGATCGTCGCCGGCGGCAGGCGGGGCGCGTGGATCACGCGGTTCGGCGTGATGGGCGTGGCGGTCTTTGCGTGCCTGGTGTTTCTGCTGATGATGGTGTCGGTGGGGCTCGGGCCGCACAGCAGCATCGTGGCGCAGGTCGGGATCGGGGTGGCGAGCTTGGCGCTCGCGGTCGTCGGCGGCCTCTGGCTGGTCGCTTCGCCCGTTGTGTGGCTGATCATGGCGCGGCGTGTGAAAGAACTGGTGGTGCTCGCCCCGAACAGGGCGACGGCGACGGCTGGCGGGGCGGCGAAGGATGAGCCGATGACCGGGGCGACGACGCACTGAGGGTGATGCTCTTGGACATTGAAGCCGGCAACATCCCGCCTCGGATTCCCGCCGCGATGCCATCGGCCCCACCGACGGTCGCGCCGGCGCCGTCAGTTCCGGCTGTGGCGCGTGAGCGGAAATGCGGCCGGTGCGGCTACAGCATGGCGGGACTGGCGGACAGTGCGGCGTGCCCTGAGTGCGGGATGCAGGCGCTGGGGCTGTTGCGGCGCGAGTGTTTCAACTGCGAGTACGACCTGACGGGGCTCGAGTCATCGGGCGTCTGCCCCGAGTGCGGCACGGCGGTGGCGCTGACGCTGCAGCATCCATTGATCCGGGAGCTTGATCCGGCGAAAGCGCGGCACGCGTCGGGCGGGCTGTGGCTGATGGTGGGGGCGTACTCGGCGCTGTTTGTGGGCGGGCTGCTGGGGGCGGCGTTCACGTCCGCGGGGGCCACGATCATGCTGCCGGTGCTGGCGCTGGCGTGGCTGGGCTTGTACATCGCCGGGACGATCCGGCTGGTGCTGGGGACGCCGAAGGTGACCCGGGCGAAGATCGTCTGTCTGGTGGGCGCCGGCGTTTCGCTGGGGACCTTTGTGATGATGATCCTGCTGCCGATGTGCGGCGTGGACCCGTCCGAGGCGATGTGGGGGATGATGATCCTGGTCGCATCGGGCGGGATGTACGCACACCTGGCAGCACTGGCCCTGATCGTGCGGCAGATCGCCTACGGGCTGGGGCGGCGGCGGCTGGCGGCGGTGGGAACACGCTGGGTGTACTACACGTGCATCTGGCACGGGCTTGTGTGGTTGAGCGTGATCGCGATCGCCCTGTGCTTTGTCCGCACCTCGACGGGCAGTTCGTCGGACATTTTCGGCAGCGGTGCGCCGTTCATCGTGGCGTGGTTCTTCTCGTGGTTCGGGCACGCGGTGTGGGTGATCGTGGGGATGGTGATGATGATCCGGCTGGCCCGGGCGGCCCGGGCGCAGGTCGCGGCCATCGGCAACGCGATCCGGTAGACTGTGCGGCATGATGCTCGATCCCAAGTGGCTGGAGCAGACGGTGGCGGCGGCCAAGGCGGCGAAGGAGGGGACTCCCCAGCCGGCGCCGTGCCATAAGTGCGGGTATGACCTGCGCGGGCTGCCGCCGGGCAAACCCTGTCCGGAGTGCGGGACGACGGTGCTGCGGACGCTGGCGCCGAGCGGGAAGATGAGCGGGCTCAAGCGGCTGTTGATGGCGCCGGGAGATCAATTGCGGGTGCTGGCGATCGCGGGGTGGCTGTTCGGGCCGGGGTTCACGGTCTTCGCGGGCGGGATGCTGGTGGCATGGATCTGTGGATTTTTGCGGGTGATCGACTGGGCGGAGACGAGCCGGTCGCTGCAGACGGCGGCGACGGGGGCGGCGTTCATCGGCGCGCTTGCGTGGGCCGCGGGGCTCTGGCTGATGACGGGGATGCCGCTGGCGAAGGTGGGGGATGAGCCGGGGGCCACGGACATTGTGTTTGTGCCGCGGCGGTCGCGGACACTGGTGTGGGTGGTGCGTGCGGCGGGGGGGCTGCTGCCGGTGGGTGTGGCGCTGACGCTGCTTTCTACCTGGGCGGACAACAACAGCTTGCTGTGGGCGGACGCGGCACGGATCTGGGCGATGCTGACGGTCACGGCGGCTCTGATCGGGGCCGGCGCGGCGGCGGTGGTGCTGCGCGAGGCGGCGATCACGCTGGAGGACGACTTCGCTGCGAACATGATGCTGTGGGGGTCGTGGGCGCTGCCTGCGGCGGGGATCTATTGCGGGAGTTCGGCGTTGGCGGGGCCGTGCTTCAACTGGGGGATGGGGCTGATGAATCTTACGGGGATCGGGTATTCCATCGTGATGCTGCCGCTGCCGTTCATGCTGGTGGGGGGGATCTGGTGCCTGGGGACGACATGCCGGTGGGCGTCACGGCATGCGGAACGGGCGGCGGAGAAGGATCGGGAGTTCCGGGAGAAGGCTGAGGCGGCTGGGAGGGCCGGGAGATAAGAGGTTTACCACAGAGTGCACAGAGGGAACAGAGTCAAGATATCAGATTTGTACGCAGAGGACACAGAGGTACGCAGAGAAACGCGGGAAGAGGAGAGGGAAAAGACACGGAATGAAGACACCGACCCCGAGGGCCGGCGTCCTCGTGACAAATGTGCTCGATTGAAGTCCGAGCCAGTAATGAGTTGGCGTGCAACGCGCCGGTGCCACCCAAACAACTTCGTCGCCTGCGACTTGTCGCTGATCGCGTGTTCTTCACGCCCTCCGTCGTCGGCGCGTGGCGGCCAATCCCACCATCCCGAGCACCGCGGCGGCACCGGGCGTCGGCACGATCGTGAACTGGAAGTTTGGACCCGTCAGCGGGACGCTCCCGCCCAGGTTTGCCACCGGCATCATCGGTCCGAACGGCGAGCCGAACGGTTGACCGAAGCCGCTGTCGTTCATGCGCGGGATGGTGATCGTCGCGCCGGCGGCGAACGTCTGCCCGACCCGGTTGTCCGCGTCGCGCAGCACGCCGCCGGACGCGCGCCGGTATCCCAGCGTGTACAGCGTGTTCGGCTGCAGGACGATCGCCGTGCCGAGGTTGACGAACCGGAAGTCGTTGATGAGCGTGGCGCCTGTCCCCGCCGGCACCGTCACGCTCGCGAGCAGCGACACGGCGCCCGTCTGCCAGATGCCGACCTCGACATTCACTTCCAGCCCGTTGGCCTCGAAATCCCAGAACCCCAGCGCCGTCACCTGCAGCGGGTTCGCTCCCGTCATCATCTGCCAACCGATGCAGTTCGACCCGCTGAACGACGTCGCGCCCGACACGAAGCCACCCGAACCCGAGCTGGTCACGAACACATCCGCGTGCGCGGAGGCCGCTGCCAACAGCCCCAGACCGATCGCCCCTGCAAGCAACATCTTCCGACTCATGGCTCTTCTCCTTGTTTGGATATGCAGGCCGCCCACAAGGGCCGCCCAATGGTCTCTCAACCCCTCATACGCAGAAGGCCCGCCGGACCAGACAAGAAAAAATGACGACCAGCGTGTTCCGCGGTGAATGCGGGGCGGGTGCTGTTGCGACCGGGATTCGTCCGATTCCTACGATGGTGGGTGAGTGCGACCAAAGGCAAGGTGCTGCTGGCGATGTCGGGCGGGGTGGATTCCTCGGTCAGCGCGGTGCTGCTGCGCGAGCAGGGGTACGAGGTGGTCGGGTGCTTCATGCGGCTGGGGTCACCAGGGGAAACGCTCGACGAGTTGACGCCGGTGGGGGGAGACGAGTCGGCGGCGTGCCATCCGAAGAAGTTGAAGTTGGGGCACCAGGGGTGCTGCTCGGTCAGCGACGCGGCGGATGCGAGGCTGGTGGCGGCGCAGCTTGGCATTCCGTTCTATGTTGTGAATTTCAAGAAGGACTTCGGGCGGATCATGGATTACTTCGCTGATGAGTACGCCGCGGGACGGACGCCGAACCCGTGCGTGCGGTGCAACGACTGGCTGAAGTTCGGGAAGCTGCGGGAGTATGCGGGGCAGATCGGGGCGAGGTTTGTGGCGAGTGGGCACTATGCGAGAGTGGAGAGACGAACAGACGAACAGACCAACAGTGGGGGAAAGGCGGGAGCGGAGAGCGGTGGGAGCGATTGGCGGCTGATGCGTGGGTTGGATACGGATAAGGACCAGAGTTATGTGCTGTTTGGGGTGCCGCGGGAGCACCTGGGGCACATGCTGCTGCCGGTGGGGGGGCTGTGCAAGAGCGAGGTGCGGCGGATCGCGGAGGAGCACAGGCTGCCGGTGTTCAACAAGCCGGACTCGCAGGAGATCTGCTTTGTTCCGGACAACGATTATGCCGGATTCGTCGGGCGGCGGCGGCCGGGGCTCGAGCGCGAGGGGGATGTGCTGGATGCCGCGGGACAGGTAGTCGGCAAGCACGGCGGGCACCACCGGTTCACGATCGGGCAGCGGCGCGGGGTGGGGGTGGCGCTGGGATACCCCATCTTTGTGACGGGCAAGGATCCGGAGCGGAACACGGTGACGGTGGGGCCGCGGGAGTCGCTGTTGAGCGAGGGGTGCGTGGCGGGAGAGGCGAACTGGCTGGCGGGTGAGACGGCGCCGGGCGAGTGGACGGAGTGCTGGGTGAAGTACCGGTACAACACCGAGGCGGTGCGGGGGAGGGTGCGGAGGGAGGGCACTGAAATGACCAATTCGCCAAATCGCCAAATAGCCAAAGAGAACGGGGATGGGGCGCGGTCATACTCGGGGCGGAGCGGTCGGTTTGAGGTGCGGTTTGATTCGCCGCAGGAGGCGGTGACGCCGGGGCAGGCGGTGGTGGTGTACGGGGGCGAGGCGGGCGATGTGGTTTTGGGGGGCGGGTGGATTGAGAGCTCACACTGATGCAGTTCGGGCGGATCATTTTGCTTTGCATCGGCGCGGCGATCGCGTACGGCATCGTGCATGATCAGGTCACGATCCGGATCTGCCCGGAGTATTTCACGGTGGCGCATCCGCAGGTCATATCTATCGCCGATCCGCACACTCGCGATCAAGGGCTTCTCACAATTCTGGCGCTGATCTGGGGTGTAATCGCGACATGGTGGGTGGGGCTCGGGCTTGGGATCCCGCTGGCGATGGCGGCACGGATCGGGTCTTGGCCGAAGCTGACGGACGGCGTGCTGTTGAAATCGGTGCTGTGGTTGCTGGCGGTGATGGGTGTGTGTGCGGCAGTGTCGGGGTTGATTGCGATGTTCGTTTGCGACGGCGCGACGTTCCGGTACTTCTACAGTTGGGTTGCCGAGCAAGTGCCGAGGAACATGCATGCTCGGATGGAAATCGCGGGGGTGATGCACAACGTCTCGTACGCCGTCGGGTTCTTCGGTGGGCTGATATTGTGCGTGGTGACGGTGGTGCGTCGCTGGCGGATGTCGAGGGTGAAATCTGCACAGGGCCCGGCGTAAGCCGCCTGAAATAATGCCGATTCACGGCGGTCGCCGATGCGCGGTATCCTCCAACATGCGCATGACTTCATCGTTTCGCGGATTCGCGAGTGTGATCGTCTGGTGCCTGGCGTGTGCCGTCGTACTCGCCGGCCCGCGCTCGTTCAAGGTCGAGTTTGATCCCGCACTGCAGGCCGAGCCGTACAGCGGGCGGGTTTACGTGGTGATCACATCGGGCGGGATCGGCGGGGAGCCGCGGGTGCGGATGGGGGACTGGTTCAACCCGCCGCAGGTGTGCGCGGTGGATGTGAAGGATGTGGCCAGGGGCGGGACGGTGACGATCGACGAGACTGCGCTGCATTTTCCGGGGGCGATCGGGGAGATGGCGGCGGAGAAGTACACCGTGCAGGCGGTGGCGCGGCGGAATTTGGACGCCGCGATGGCGGGGCGCGGAGCGGGGGATCTGTACAGCGAGCCGGCGGAAGCGGACTGGACCGATGGGGCCGCGGGCGCCCCCCCTGCGCCGGTGACGCTGAAGTTGACCAAAGCGGTGGCGGCGCGTCCGATGCGCGAGACCGACCGACTCAAAGTCGTGGAATTTGAGAGCAAACTGCTGTCGGCGTTCCACAAGCGGCCGGTGAAGGTGCGGGCGGGGGTGGTGCTGCCGAAGGACTGGTCGGCGGAGGCGGACCGGACGTGGCCGGCGGTGTGGTCGATCCCGGGGTTCGGCGGCGATCACACGTCGGTGCGGATGTTCGCGCGTGGACGCGGGGCGGCGGGAGAAGACAACCCGCGCGACCAGTTGATCTGGGTGGTGCCGGACCCGACGAACTACTGGGGGCACTCGGTGTTCGCGGACTCGGCGAACACGGGGCCGTGGGGGCGGATGCTGATCGAAGAGATGATCCCCGAGGTTGAGAAGCGGTTCAAGGGGCCGGCGGCGGCGGGGGGCGGTGGAGCCGCGCAGCGGTTTGTCACGGGCGTGTCGTCGGGCGGGTGGTCGAGCCTGTGGCTGATGATCACGTACCCGGACCAGTTCGCGGCGTGCTATTCGCACGTGCCGGATCCGGTGGACTTCCGCGACTTCCAGCGGATCGACCTTTATGCGCCGGGCACAAATATGTACAAGGACGCGAGAGGGGTGGCGCGGCCGCTGTCGCGGTCGATGGGGCCGCGCGATCCGTTGATGTACGAGAAGTTCGTGGCGATGGAGACGGTGCTGGGGCCTGGGGGGCAGATCGCGAGTTTCGAGGCGGTGTTTTCGCCGCGGGGGGCGGATGGGCTCCCGCGGCCGCTGTTTGATCGGAAGACAGGAGCGATCGATCCGGTGACGGCGAAGGCGTGGGAGCCGTACGACATCCGGCTGGTATTGGAGAAGAACTGGGCGAAACTGGGGCGGAAGCTGAAGGACAAGATCCACGTCTATGCGGGCGAGGTGGACACGTTCTATCTGGAGGGGGCGGCGCGGCTGCTGAAGGCGTCGTTGGAGAAGCTGGACCCGGCGGGTGGGTACGGCGAGGTGATCATCGTGCCGGGGATGCCGCACGGGCTGCATTCGCCGGGAATGGAGGAGATGGTGAAGCGGGCGGCGGAGACGGGTGCCGTGCCGGCGGGGGTGGGTAAATAAGTCTTCATTTGCCGGGTGGATTGTGCGAGGAGATGGCGGACCGGGTTTTCCACGGGACGGACGACCCCCACGAGCGTGGGGTGGTTCTGGTAGTCTGTGGGCATGAGCCAGACACCCAACTCGCCGAATGATCCGATGTCCAATCCCTCCGCTACCGCCGCGCCAGCCGTCGGAGCCGTGGCGATGGACCCCAAGGAAGTCGCCGACGGGAAGGTGCTGGCGATCATCGGGTACATCTTCGGGATCGTGGCGATCGTGATGCTGTTCGTGCGGAACAACAACTTCGTGCTTTACCACGCCAAGCAGATGACGGTGGTCGCGATCATCTGGATCGCCGCGGGAATCTGCGTCGGGATCATCGGCACGGTCTTGGCGGCCGTGACGAAGGGCTTTGGCGCGTGCATCATTCCGGTGGGGATCATCGGGTTGAACGTGGCCATGCTCGTGCTCGTGGTCATCGGCATCATCAATGCCGCTAACGGCGTGTGCAAGCCGCTGCCCGTGGTGGGCGCGTATGCGGAAAAGTGGTTTGCGGGCATCAAGAAGGCGGGGACGTGAGCGAGGCCGGTAAGGCGATTCGCTAGGCTTCTTTCTTGACGATGAACAGGTAGTTGAACCCGCGCAGGAAGAAGTTGCCTTCTTCCGCGGCCTTGTGCCAGTTGCCGCGGGCGAGCTTCTGGTTGCGGCGGACGACGGTGATGATGTCCACGGGTTTGAAGTGGCGTCGGAGGAGGGCGAAGAGTTCGAATCCGATGGGGGAGAAGGGTTGGGGCTTACTGCTCTTGCGCCAGGAGTCGCTGACGTAGAGTGCGGCGTAGCGGCGGTCCTTGAGGACGCGGTGGATCTCGGCGATGGATCTGGACATGGCGTCGTAGTACGCCGCGCCGGCGTCGGCGCCGCCGGAGTCGAGCTTGCCGATGCACTTGGGGTCGTCGGAGTAGGTGATGTGCGTGGAGTAGGGGGGGTCGAAGAAGATGAAGTCGGCCTTGGCGTCTTCGAGGGGGAGTTTGCGGGCGTCGGCGCGGAAGATATCGGGGCGGGTGGGGGCGAGGTCGTAGCCGAGTGCGCGGCGGCCGATGTCGCGGGCGACGTCGAGTGTGGTGCCGGAGCCGCAGAAGGGGTCGACGACGAGGTCGCCGGGGCGGGTGTAGCGCATCAGGCACTGCCAGATAACCCAGGAGGGCGTTGCGCCGGCGTAGGCCTGATCGCCTTGGACCGCGAAGGCGGCCTTGGGGGCGGGGGTGGGGGCGTGCTTGTCGGGGGCCGCACGCTGCTCGCGTTTGGCGGCCTCGAGGCCTTCGCCATATTTGTGGATGCTGCCGTCCTCATCGACCCAGGCGTCGTAGTGCTGGCTGGGGTACTCCCAGAGCGTGGTGGTCATGAGGCGGAGGGGTGGCTTGGGTGGAATCGGTGCGCGGCCGAAGGCGGGGCGGCCGCCCCCCACGGGCGCGCCGTGCGATTTGCCGCCGTGCGGCGGGCGCGGGCCGGAGGGGCGCGAGTTGGGGCGGTTGGAGTTGCTCACGGCTTGACGCCCAGAGCCTTGAGGATCGCCGCGCGCGCTTCGGACAGGGGCATCCGCAGCTTGACGCCCGCGGCACGGGCGTGGCCGCCGCCGCCGAGGGTGGCGCAGGCGGCGGCGACATCGACGGCGCCCTCGCCGGGCTTAGAACGGAGGGAGGCCTTGGTCATGGGGTGCGGATCGCCTGGCCTGGTCATCTCGGTGAGGACGACAACGACACGCATGCCGACAATGGTCATCGGTTGGTCGCCGAAGCCGCCGGTGTCTTCTTCGCTCGCGCCGGCATCTTGGAAATCCTGGCGGGTGAGGGTGAGGACGGCGACGGAGTTGTTGTTGTGGAGCTTCATCGAACTCAACGCGCGGGCGAGGAGCTTGATGCGGCCGAGGCTGCTCTGCTGCTCGGTCATCTCGTAGAGGGCCGTGTGATCGACGCCGCTGGCGAGCAGGCGGGCGGCGAGGGTGAGCGTGCGCGGCGTGACGTTGCTGAAGCGGAACCAGCCGGTGTCGGTGGCGAGGCCAAGGAAGAGAGCCTCGGCGATGTGCTGGGGGAAGGGGCCGCCCTTGAGGTTGAGGAACTCGTCGATGACGGTGGAGGCGACCTCGGTCGCGGAGGCGGCGTGGGTCTCGATGAGGCGCATGGGCGCGGTGGAGGCATCGCCGTTGAGGTGGTGGTCGATGAGGACGGCGCGGTGGGTGCGGGGTTCGAGCCAGGATTTCACGCCGTCGAGCTGGCTCCACGATCCCGTGTCGCAGATGATGACCGCGTCGGGCTCGCGATCCATCGGCGGCGGAGCGGCGTGATCGACCGAGAGCTTGCGGAAGCTGGGGACGGTGTCGTTGGCGACGGTTTCGAGCCAGGCGGGCCAGGGGCCGACGTACCACGCCTCGGCGGTGGCGCCGCGGGCGCGGAGGGCGCGGACGATCGCGAGCGTCGAGCCGAGCGCGTCGCCGTCAGGCTTGCCGTGGGTCAGGATGATCGCGGTGCTGGCGGCACGCAGCCGCGCGGCCACCTGCGCCGCGTTGGCGGTCGAGACGTACGGGCCGTCGGCGGCGGAGTGGTTCGGTGGTGGGGGTGGGGTCAAGCGGGAGATTCCTCGGGGATCGGAGCGATCGGCGCGGAGAGTTCGTCGGCCGCGGCGGCGAACTCGACGGCGCGGAGGCAGTCGCGGGCGAGCTGGGCCTTGAGGTGGTCGAGGGACTCGAAACGTGCCTGGTCGCGGAGCCATGCCACGATCTTGAGTCGTATGGGCCAGTGGTATTCAGGAACGCCGGGGAGGGGGGACCAGGGGGGGGCGGTCGCACCAAGCCCGTTCAGGATGATGTGTGCCTCGGTGGTGCGTGCCGCGCCGGCGAAGGTGGGACGTTCCCCGATGTTCACAGCCGCGGGGAGTTCGTGGTCGTCGGGCAGCACGGCGATGGCGGCGTAGACGCCGTCGGCGGGGAGGAGTTGGTCGGTCTTGATGTTGGCGGTGGGGAAGCCGATGGTGCGGCCGCGGCGGTCGCCCGGGACGACTTCGCCCTCGAGTTCGTAGGGGCGGCCGAGGACCATGGCGGCGTCGCGGATGCGGCCTTCGCGGATGAGCTCGCGGGTGACGGTGCTGCGCGCGGGGACGATGCGGTGATCCGTGAGCGCGACCGATACGGGCAGGACCACCTCAAGACCGAAGCCGAGTTTGCGTCCCAGGTCGTCGAGCATCAGAACGTCGCCGCGGCGGGCCTTGCCGAAGCGGAAGTCGGGGCCCTCGACGAAGGCGGCAGGGGCGTAGCGGTCGAGCTTGAGGCGGATGAAGGCCTCGGCGTCGAGGCCGAGGGTCGCGGCATCGGGGGCAAGACGGTCAACGCGGGTGGCGCCGGCGGCCTTGAGCCACCGCTCGCGCTGGGCGAAGGTGGAGAGCCGCGCGGGGACCATCGCGGGGTTGAGCGTGGTCATCGGGTGCGGGTCGAAGACGAGCGCGACGACTTCCAAGCCGCCCTGCGCACGGGCGATGGTTGCGGCCCGCTCGACGAGTGCGGCGTGGCCGTGGTGGACGCCGTCGAAGGTGCCGATGGTGAGGACGGTGCGGTGGGACACGGGACGATGTTAGCGTCTCGCGGCGTGGCTCTGAGTGTCGAGGGGCGGGCGGGTGCTTTCTGCGGGGACTTCCCAAGCAGACTCGTGCGAAACCACGCTGTCCGGAAGGACGGTACCACTTCGACATACACTGGGCGACTGCACCGGTAACCCCTCTTGGACAGCGACGCATGGCATGGTTCGGCCGCAAGGCATCTCCTCCCGCCGCCCCCTCGGGCCCCGTCAAGCCGAGCGCCAACGGCGCTCGCACCGCCCCCGCGTCGGACGATGAGGCGATGATCGCGCAGATCGGCGGCGAGAAACTCAAGCGGGCCCGCGCGCACAAGTCGGGCGTGCTCTCGGCTGCGTTCTACTCCGATGCGCTGATGACTTGGTCCATGAAGGACGAGAACTTCAAGGTCCAGTTGTTCCGGTTCGTGGATGCGTTTCCCGTTCTCAAGAACACCGACGACATCTTTCACCACCTGCAGGATTACCTGACGCAGCCGGGCGTGACGGTGCCGGGCGTGATCGCGGGCGCGTTGAAGGTCGGCGGGCTGGCCAAGGGGCTGGCGGTTTCACAGATCAGCAAACAAATCACCGGCATGGCCGGGAAGTTCATCGCCGGGACCGACGCGAACTCGGCGGTGCCGAACCTGCGCAAGCTCTGGGATGATGGGATCGCGTTCTCGGTGGACCTGCTCGGCGAAGCGTGCGTCAGCGATATCGAGGCTGACGAGTATCAGAAGAAGTACCTTGATCTGATCAGCAACCTTCCGGGACAGGTGGCGCACTGGCCGGCCAACCCGCGGCTGGAGAGCGATCACCTCGGCGCTATCCCGCGCACGAACGTGTCGGTGAAGATCAGCTCGCTCTCACCGCGGTGCGACCCGATCGACAGCGCAGGCGCGATGGCCGACCTGATGAAGCGACTGCTGCCGATCCTTGAAACGGCGCGCGACAAGGGTGTCTTCGTCAACTTCGACATGGAGCAGGCGGTCCTCAAGGACTTCACGATCGAACTCTTCCAGCGGTGCTGCGAGCAGATCGATTTCCACGCGGGGCTGGCGATGCAGGCGTACCTGCGTTCGGGCGAGGACGATGCGCGGCGCATCTGCCAGTGGGCCGCGACCAAGAAGCGGCAGGTCACCGTGCGGCTGGTGAAGGGTGCGTACTGGGACTACGAGGTCATCAATGCCGAGCAGCGCGATTGGCCGGTGCCGGTGTGGCCGACCAAGCGGAATACCGATGCGTGCTTTGAGCGGATGACGCAGATCTATCTGGATGCGATGCCGCGGGAGAAGGGGGCCGGCGGCGTGAAACTCGCGCTGGGCTCGCACAACGTGCGGTCGATCGCGGCGGCGCTCACGGGCCTGCGCAAGCGTGGCCTGCCCGACGCGGCGATCGAGCTCCAGATGCTCCACGGCATGGCGGACCAGCTCAAGCACGCCGCGGCGGACATGGGCCTGCGCATCCGCGAGTATGTGCCCGTCGGCCAGATGATCCCGGGCATGGCGTACCTGGTGCGCCGTCTGCTGGAGAACACCAGCAACGAAAGCTGGCTCAAGGCCGGGTTCCTTGAGAACGCCGATGACGGCGCACTGCTTGCCTCGCCGCACGGTGAACCGATGGGTGAGGGCAGCGGCGGGATCGGCCTCGAGGGCGGGGGCATCTCGCCGGGGGCGACTTCCGAGAAGCACAACCTATCGCCTGCGGGTCCGGGTATTGGCGACGGCCGCCCGTTCTTCAACGAGCCGATGCGCGACTTCTCGCGCCGTGATCAGCACGCGGCGTTCACGGCCGCGGTCGCCAAGGCCCTGGTGCCGAAGGTGGCCAACGACACGACGCCGCAGCAGGCGGCGCAGATGGTCAAGCGGGCGGAGGCGGTCTTCCCGGCGTGGCGCGATGCCGATCCGATGGTGCGGGCGAAGGTGCTGGTGCAGGCGGCCAAGCTGATGCGCGAGCGCCGCGATGAGCTCTCGGCGATGATGATCAAGGAGGCGGGCAAGACCTGGCGCGAGGCCGATGCCGATACCTGCGAGGCGATCGACTTCTGCGAATACTACGCGCGGTGCGCCGTGCCGCTGTTCCAGCGCGACCGCATGGGCCGGTTCATCGGCGAGCTGGATGAGCAGTGGTACCAGCCGCGCGGTGTCGCCGTCGTCATCGCGCCGTGGAACTTCCCGCTGGCGATCTGCTGCGGCATGACGGTCGCGGCACTGGTCACGGGCAACCCGGTGATCGTCAAGCCCGCGGAGCAAACGCCGGGGATCGCCAAGGCAATGGCGGACATCCTCCACGAGGCGATGAGGACCGCGCTTGCCGGTTCACCTCTTACCAACCAACTCTCATCGCTCGTCCAATTCTGCCCCGCCCCGGGGGAGACCACCGGCGCCGCGCTGGTCCGCGATCCGCGCGTCGCGATCCTCGCCTTCACCGGCTCCAAGGCTGTCGGACTCGACATCATTAAAGCCACGGGCGTGACGCCGCCAGAGCAGCCGTTCGTCAAGAAGGTCGTCTGCGAGATGGGGGGCAAGAACGCGCTCATCATCGACACCTCGGCCGACCCCGATGAGTCGGTGCTGGCGGCACGCCACTCGGCCTTCGGATTCCAGGGCCAGAAGTGCTCGGCGCTCTCACGGTTGATTGTTGTGGACCCGGACGGGCCCGGCGGGCATGCCATCACGCACTTCCGCGAGCGGCTGGTGGAGGCGACCAAGGCCTTGACCGTCGGCGACCCGGCGCTCTGCGGCGCCGATGTCGGCCCGGTGATCGATGCCGAGGCCAAGGCCAAGATCATGGGGTTCATCGAACGGGCCAAGCGCGACGGCCTGCCGAGCTTTTCGCTGCCGGTCCCCGACGGGCTGGAGCAGCGGATGGGCCGGCACTTTGTGCCACCGACGATCGTGTGGAACGTCTCCGAGTCGCATGAACTCGCCCGTGAGGAGATCTTCGGCCCCGTGCTGGCCATCATGCACGCGTCGAGCTTCGACGAGGCCCTCCGCATCGCCAACAGCTCCCCGTACAAGCTCACGGGCGGCGTCTTCAGCCGCAAGCCCAGCCACCTCGAGAAGGCCAAGCGCGAGTTCCGCGTCGGCAACCTCTACCTCAACCGCGGCATTACCGGCGCCTTGGTGGCCCGCCAGCCGTTCGGCGGGTTCGGGATGTCCGGCGTTGGCTCCAAGGCAGGCGGCAGGGACTACCTGCTCCAGTTCGTGGAGCCGCGGGCAAGCTGCGAAAACACGATGCGACGGGGCTTTGCGCCAGAACTCTGATCGAATACCACGCCCAGAACCGGCCAAAGGACGCACGGTTGCGCAATCTGCGGGCGCTCTCGCACACCACCCTTGACGCCCGGTCGGGTGGGGTTATTCTGTTCCCAGGGATCACTGTCCGGTTGCAAGGGAGATTGCCTATGTTCACACGGGTTGCCGCCATCGCCGCTGTTGTTGTCGCCGCTCAGGCCTTCGGCCAGACGGTCGATCCGTTCTACGCCGCCAACTACTCAATCGCCGACCTTGGTCCGCCACCGGGCGTTCCGCCGGCGTTGGGCGGGATCACGTTCCTGCGGAACGATCCGAACACCGTGCTCATTGGCGGCGGCGCGAACGGGGGCGGCGGAACCGTCTATCGCATCGGCGTCGTGCGCGACGCGCAGCAGCAGATTACGGGTTGGGTCGGCACCGCGGAAGTGTTCTCCACCGCGCCGTGGATCGACGGCGGCCTTTGCTACAACCTTGATGGTGTGCTGTTCTTTGCCGCCTACCCAACCAATCAGATCGGTTACATTCAACCGGGCGGGACGACGCCCGCGCGGACGTTTGACCTGAACACCACCCCCGGCAATACCGTGGGTTCATCGACCGGCACTGTGCAGTTCATCCCGCCCGGTTTTCGCGGCGCGGGTTCGCTCATCGTCGGGTCCTACAACGGCGGCGGATGGGACAAGATCACCCTGCTCAACGATGGGCCGCTGCACTACGCGATCGGCGGGTTTATCGAAGGGCCGGCGTCGTCACAGACCAATGGCGGCCCCGAGGGGATCGTCTATATCCCGACATCAAACGTGCTCTTCAGCGACAACCAGTACGTGCTGATCAGCGAGTACGGCTTTGGCTTCGTCCGCTCGTACGCCATCGACAACGACGGCTTTCCAATTGCCGATACGCGTCGCGACTTCATCACCGGCCTGGGTGGTGTGGAGGGTGCCACGCTCGACCCGATCACCGGCCAATTCATGTTCTCGACCTTCGGCGGCGGCAACCGTGTGATCGTGGTTCGCGGGTTCGTGCCGCGGCCGCCGTGCATCCCGGACGTCGCCGGCGTCGGCGGAGCGATCGGCCCCGACGGCCAGCTCACCCCCGACGACCTGCTGGCGTTCCTGACGGCGTTCTTCAACAACAATCTCGCGGTCGCCGATATTGCGATCCTCGGTGGCGCCGCGGGGCACGACGGCCTGTTGACGCCGGATGACGTCGTGCTCTACCTCTCCAAGTTCTTCGAGGGTTGCCCGCTCTGATCGGCGGCGATGGGATTTGAAATCTGAGCGCACTCGGGAGCCTTGGGCGCCGACGGCTGCTCCTGCGCGGTGGGGGTTGCCTTCGGCCGAGCCAGCAGCGACGCCGCCACGCCCGCGACCAGCATGCCGGCGATGATGCCGAGGCTCAGCAGCTTGTCGATCTCGAAGTGGACGGCTTCCAGGAGCATCTTGGCCCCGACGAACATCAGCACCAGCGACAGGCTGACCTTGACGTACTTGAACGCCGCCATCGCGCCCGAGAGCGCAAAGTAGAGCGAGCGCAGGCCCAGGATGGCGAAGATGTTGGAGGTGAAGACGATGAACGGGTCGCGGGTGATGCCGAAGATCGCGGGGATCGAGTCCACCGCGAAGACCACATCGGTCGCTTCGACGACCAGGAGCGTGAGGAAGAGCGGCGTCATCATGCGCACGCCGTTCTCGGTCACGAGGAAGTGCTGCTCGCGCAGGCCGTTGGTGACGGGGTAGAAGCGGCGGGCGAGCTTGACGGTCCAGTTGTTCTCCAGGTCCGGGGCGTCATCTTCCTTGCTCTTGAGCATCTTGAAACCGGTGTAGAGCAGGAACGCGCCGAAGACGTAGATGAGCCACTTGGCGTAGAGGAGGGCGGTGGCGCCGACAGCGATCATCAACCCGCGCATGAGCAGGGCCCCGATGATGCCCCAGAACAGGACGCGGTGCTGGTGCTTGGCGGGGATGCAGAAGTGAGCGAAGATCACCGCGATCACGAAGATGTTGTCCATCGACAGCGAATACTCGATGAGGTACCCGGTGATGAACTCGACGGCCGCCTGCGAGCCCGGCACATCCACCGGGTCGCCCTTGAGTTGCGGCACCGCCACACCCAGGCCGAGCCAATGGTGGTCGTACATCCAGTAGATCGCGCCGGTGAAGGCGAGCGCCAGGAAGACGGTGAAGCCGGTGAAGAAGAGGGAGCGCTTGATCGAGATCTCGTGCGCGCCGCGGTTGACCACGAACAGATCGAGCGCCAGCATCGCCAGCACGAACACGACAAAGCCTGCGTACATCAACAGCATGGGCGGAGGGTAGCGGTTGAACGGCGGGCGAGCGCCCGGTTAACGCGATGACTTGGCGCGACGGCCCTTGATCGCCGACGCGATGGTCATGTACGCCCAGTAGCCGACGGGCAGAAACGTGCCGATGCTCGCGAGCCAGATGAACTTGGCGGTCTTGTGGTATTCGTATCGCGCGAGCAGGTGCGTGATCAGCCACACGCCGCCCCAGTAGCCGACGATCGCCAGCGGCACCAGCCACGGGTTGCTCTTCTCGGCCATCTTGTCGGTCTGCTGCTGCAGCTGCACGGTCTTGTCGCGGAATTGCTTGAGCAGGCGCTGGGCCCAGACGAACTCGGTGGCGAGCAGGCCGAGCCCCGCGGCGACGATGGGGATGCCGCCCGGTCCCGGCAGCGGTCCGATGATGACGACGCCGAGGACGATGATCACGGCCCCGACGATGAGCACGGTGCCGCGGCGGATGTTGCGCCAGGTGGCCAGCTCCGCGAGGTCGTCGATGGGGCGTGCCGGGCGTGGCCGAACCGGCGCGGTTTCGGGGTGGAACCGTGCGTAGAGGATGGATGCGCCAATCCCAGCGCCCATCACCAGCGTGACCACGCCGAGGGTGATCAGCGTCGGGATCGGGGTCTCGCGGATGACGAAGGACTTGGCGGCGACGTAGAGGAGGACGAAGACCAGGCTCGCCTTGAGGTAGCGGAAGCGGCCGATGATGGATTCCAAGGTGAAGTACATCGAGCGCAGGGCGAGGATCGCCATGGCGGATGCACTGAAGGCGATGACCGGCTCGCGCGTGACGCTGAAGACCGCCGGGACCGAGTCGAAGGCGTAGGTCATGTCCGCGACGGCGGCGCAGATGGCGACGACCGCCAGCGGCGTGAGGGCGCGGTGGCCGTCGGCGCGGGTGGTCGTCAGGCGCTGTCCGTTGGATTCCGACGAGATGCGGAGCAGGGCGCGGGCGGTTCGCACGAGCCAACTGCGGCTGAAGTCGCTCGACTCATCGGGCATGAGGAGCATGCGGAGCATGGCGGCGACGAGCAGACCGCCGAAGGCATAGTGGACCCATGCGGCGCGGCGGAGCATCTCCGCGCCGGCGAGCACCAGGCCCAGGCGCACCAGCAGTGACGCGAGGACCGCCCAGAAGAGCGCCCGCGCGACCAGGTCGCGCGGCAGACGGAAGAAGGCGATGAGCAGGGCGAGGACGGCGATGTTGTCGGCACTGAGGGCGAGTTCGATGACGTACGCGGTGACGAACTGCAGCAAGGCACCCTGGCCGTTGGGTGGGCGCGAATCAATGGGGCCGCCGAGCACCTCGTGGGCGATGCCGACGACCTCGGCGGGATCGATCTCCGGCAGTTGGACGGCGGCGGGCGGTGGCTGGGGCGAGGGGGCCAGCTGCGACGTTTCATAGCGGGCTTGGTAGAGGTAGAAGATGGCGATGCCGAACGCCGCGGTGATGACGACCCACATCGCCACGCGCAGGTACGCCTCGGCCGGATCGACTTCGCGGGCGCGGCGCGTGAGAACGCCCAGCTCGAGGCAGATCATCAGCAGCACGGTGACGGCGACGCACGCCCACAGAGCCAGAGTCATCTGGCCCGAGCGTAGCCCGCGGCGGCGTCGAGCCGCTTGAGGGTGCGGTCAAGCTCGCCGGCGCGAAGCTTGGTCAGCACCTCCGCACGCAAATGGCCGAGTGCGGCGGCGCTCGCGTGACGCAGGTGGGCGGGCTCGTCCGACAAGGAGTCGGCGAGCACCGAGGCATCATTGAATCGACCGAAGAGTTCGACCAGGCCGCTCACGCCGTCCATGATCGGCTTCCATTCCGCACCGTGCACGCACGCACGGAAGTTCTCCAGGGCGTACTTGAGCCCTTTCAGCTCGATCCGCAGCGCGTGGAGGGCTTCGTCCTTGGAGAGGTCGGCCTGCGCGGCGCGGCGGACCTGCTTGAGCAGGCGTTCGGCGTGCTCGCACCATGCGTCGCCCCAGGTGCGCTGGCCCTCGGGGACCCGCACGTCGGCCAGCAATCTGCGCAGGCGGCGCCAGAGCCGCTCGGCCGGGTAGCTTTCGCGCAGCCGCTTGAGCCGGCGTGAAGCCCGCCGGCGTTGCTTCTTGAGCGAGAGCAGCCAGGCGTCGCGTTCGGGCGATGCGGGCAGAAGCTCTTCGCTGAGATCGCCCAGCACATCGGCATCGCGCACGGGTCCGGCGCGACGACGCACTCGGCGTGTCAGCTTGCGTACGCGCTCGAGCAGATCGGGGTTGAGACTCGGCTCGGTGGCGGCGAGGGTCGCTTCCAGTCTGCGAACACCCGAACGCAGCTTGTGGACGGCGCGCCGTCCGCAGCGCTGGTCGTCGATGGCGTGGGCGTAGATGCGCAAGAGGGAACGGCCACGGGCGGCAATCGCGCCGCGCACGGCGCGGTCGAGGGGCGTACCAGGTCTTGGCTCGGCCGCCTTGAGCACGAACTGTCGTGCCAACCGTGGCATCGGTCAATTGTCTGCCGGTTGCACATGCCCGGGCAATGCCCCCGAATGCGGCAAAACTATCCACAGGTCGTCCCGGATTCGGTGTCCTTTCGCAGGACGGACCCGCGATTTTCATCTAGTCCTCGGCGCGTTCCCCTTCTGGGGCCATCTTCACGATTTTCGGGTCGAAGCGCGCGAGTGGGGCGACCAGGTCGGCCTGCTGGGCCATTACCGAGTGGATGTCCTTGTAGACGCCGGGGACTTCGTCGATGCCGGCCGAAAGGACCTGCACGCCGAGATCGTCGAGCTGGCGGCGGACGTTGCCCCAGACGAAGGCCTCGCGGGCCTTGGTGCGGCTCATCACGCGTCCGGCGCCGTGGCTTGCCGAGCGGAGCGAGGGCTCCGAGCCTTTGCCGCAGACGACGAAGCCGGGTGAGGCCATCGAGCCGGGGATGACGCCGAGAACGCCCTTGCCGGCGGGCGTAGCGCCCTTGCGGTGGACGACAAGTTCCTCGGGGCCGTTGCCGAGATCGTGCATCTCTTTCCACGCAAAGTTGTGGTGGTTCTCGACGAACGCAATGGAGCGGGTGCCGAGGTGCCTGACGATCGAGTCGTGGATGCAGGCGTGGTTGGCCGAGGCGAAGCGGCCCATGAGGTTCATGGCTTGCCAGTACTCGATGCCTTCGGGAGATTCGAGGTCGAGCCAGGCGAGGTGGCGCATTTCCTTGGGAAGGTTGGGGTGGCGCTCCATCGCGAGCTTGCTGTAGTGGTCGCAGACAGCGGCGCCGGGGCCGCGCGAACCCGAGTGCGAGAGGAGGGCGAGGTACTCACCCGGTGCGAGGTCGAAGTTCCAGCCGGAGCCGAAGCCCGAGGCATCGCGGGTCTTGAATCCGGCGGTGTTGCCCTCGGGGACGGTCAGCACTCCCCACTCGACAAAGTGATTGCCCGAGCCGCTGGTGCCGAGTTGGCCCTCGGCCTTGCGTCTGTTGCGGAGGGTGATCGGCGAGATACCCCAGTCGGCCTCGAGCACTTCGTCGCCGCGGGGCTTGCGGAATTCGGCGCCGACGCCGAAGCGGGTCTCTTCCTCGATCGCGCGGATGAGGGCCTCGCGCTGGGCCGGGTTGTCGAGGGTCTTGACGGGCAAATCCACGACGGTCAGTTTCATGCGGCAGGCGATGTCCACGCCGACGGCGTAGGGGATCACCGCGCCGCGCGTGGCAAGCACGCCGCCGATGGGCAGGCCATAGCCGACGTGGGCATCGGGCATCAGGGCCGCCGCCGCGGAGACGGCCAGATCACACGCGGTGCGGAGCTGCTGGACGGCGCCGGCTTCGAGTCCTTCGCCCCAGATGCGGTGCGGCGCGGGTTCGCCCTGGCGCAGGATCGCCTTGGCCAGATTCTCGTGGCCCATGAGTTCGTTGACGAGCGGCGAAAAGATCGCGTCGTCGGCATACCCCGTGGGGTTCTCGATCAAACCCTCGATCGCGGTGCGGATCGCTTCGCGGCCGAGGCCCGCCTGGGCCGCAGCTGCGCAGCACTTGACGGCGACCCGCATCGGCTCTCCGTTTGGCATACCCAGATTGGCCAGCTCTCGTGCTTTCATTCGGACCGAGGGTAGTCGGGGGCGGAACGCGGAATGAAAAGACGCCGCGAGGGCGGCGTCTTGCGTGGTCTGACGGCTCAATCGAGTGGATCACTCAACCATGTCGGCGGTCTCGTTGTCGAAATCGAGGGCCTCGGCGGGCTGCTCGACGCCGGGCGCGAGCGTATCGGCGTCAACATCGATCAGCTCCGCTGCCGCGAGGGGCTTGAACTCGATCTGGCGGTTCTCGTCCTCGAGGAAGCCGACGAGCTTGCGCGAGCGGACGGGGTGCTGGAGCTTGCGGATGGCCTTGGCCTCGACCTGGCGGACGCGCTCGCGGGTGACCTTGAAGATGCGGCCGACCTCCTCGAGCGTGTAGGTGTAGCCGTCGCCGATGCCGTAGCGGAGCTTGATGATCTCGCGCTCGCGGTAGGTGAGGCTCTTGAGGACCTGCTCGATCTGCTTCTTGAGGGTGTCGGTTGTCGCCGTCTGCACGGGCGAGCCCGTCTTCTCGTCCTCGAGGAAGTCGCCGAACTGGCTGTCCTCGCTCTCGCCGACGGGGCGGTCGAGCGAGACGGGCGTGCGGCTGATCTTCAGCACGCGACGAGCCTCGGTGACGGTCATCTTGGCGGCCTGCGCGAGTTCCTCCATCGTCGGCTCGATGCCGTTGGTCTGGAACATCTGTTTCTGGATGTTGCGCAGGCGGGTCACCGTCTCGATCATGTGGACCGGCACGCGGATGGTGCGTGCGTGGTCGGCGATGGCGCGGGTGATGGCTTGGCGGATCCACCAGGTGGCGTAGGTGCTGAACTTGTAGCCACGCTTGTACTCGTACTTGTCCACGGCGCGCATCAGGCCCGTGTTGCCCTCCTGGATGACGTCGAGGAATCCGAGGCCGCGGTTGCGGTACTTCTTGGCGATCGAGACGACCAGGCGGAGGTTGCCGCCCGAGAGGTCGCGCTTGGCCTGCTCGTACTCCCAGAAGACGGTCTCGATCGTGCGGAGGCGCTTGGCGAGTTCGTCGGGCTCTTCGAGGACCATCGAGCGGTAGCCATCGAGCTCGTCGCGCATGGCGTCGAGGTCCTCGCGGTCGATGCGGCGCTGGCGGCTGTTGCGCTCGAGTTCCTTGTGCAGCTCGGTCATCTTGGCGCTGATCGAACGCAGCTTGCGCATCAGCGGGATGATGCGGCCCGTCCGCAGGCAGAGTTCCTCGGTGAGCGCCGTCATCTTGCGGCGGCGGGCGGCCATGCGGTCGCGGAGTTCGGACTCCATCTCACGCTGGTTGTCGGCCTTGGCGCGCTTGAGCGCTTCCCAATCCTCGCGGTTAAGCTGGATGAGCTTGTCGATCGTGCGCAGGTTGTAGGGGATGCGCTTGGCGATCTTCTCTTTGGCGTGCTCGTCAAGCGTGCTGATCCGCATCGTGCGGTCGAAGGGGAGCTCGCCGGTATGGACCTGGCGGAGTGTCGCCACGGCCTCGGTCAGGATGTAGTCGCTCTCGAGGCAACGGCGGCGGAAGATCATCCGCGTGGTCTCGATCTTCTTGGCCAGGCGGATCTCTTCGTCGCGCGTGAGCAGGGGGATGGTGCCCATCTGCGAGAGGTACATCCGCACCGGGTCGTCGATGCGGCCGCGGCCTTCAAGCTCGGCCGCCAGCTCGCGGCGGATCTGCTCTTCATCTTCTTCGTCGAGGAAGGCGTCGTCCTCAAGCTCGGCCTCGGCGGCCTTGACGGCCGCGGGCTTGACCGGTCCGGCGGCCGCCGGCGCGTGGCCGTTAGCGGGAACCGTCTTCATGTTCCAGTTCATCGTCGTCCAGCCATTGCCCTGGACGCGCTCGCCGCCGACGACGGTCATGGCGCGGATCGGTTTGTCGTTGGGGCCGTGCAAGACGATGGGGGCGGGCTCGGCCTCGCCGCGGTCGCGGCGCGCCCGCCACTGACGTGCCCGGAACTCCATCTCATCGACCAATTCGATGCGCACGCGGTCGAGCTCGACCAGCAGCTCGTGGAGCCGCTCGGGATCGACCATGTCGTCGGGGAGAGTGTTGTTGAGTTCCTCGTAGCTCAGCCAGCCGCGCTGCGATCCTTGCGCGAGAAGCTGCGTGACATTCTCGGGAATCTTGCTCATGCCGCCGTACTCCAGAAGTTCCTGGCCGTCAGTGGCCGGAAACCTGTGTCCGAGGTGGGCTATCGAACCGGAGGAACCACGGACGCCGCGGGCACGCCCGTCACGCCGATACGGACAAGACGAAGCTGATCAAGATCACCACTGGCCGCGCTGCGGGCAAACCGCGCACGTGCGGTGAGCACACAATCATCCCAATTGGTTCGGAGCCGTTTCGAGTCGCAGCCTGTCACGCGATCGATCTCCGCTACCAGCGCCGCCCCGACCGCTTGCACCCCACGGTCACTGAGCGACGACATCACCCATGCCAACGTCAATGGTTGACCTGTTCCCATGAGTGATTCAAGTGCCGCGGCAACAGTTTTTGTTGCTTCGTCCTCGAAGCGGTTCGGGGATAAAAGGGCCCTGTCGGCTTCTGCGAGAGAAGAAACGAGCGACGGGTCGGAGACCGCGCAGGCCAGGAGCATGGCGAATGGCGACTGAAGCGAGACCTTGATGGCGGCTTCCGGGCGTGGCACCTGTGCGCCACCGGGACGGCCATCGCGGCCGAAAGGCGCCGCGCCACGCACGACCGACTCGCTCACTCCGAGAGCTTGGGCAATCTGCTTGAGGACCATGTCGCGGCGGATGGGGCTGATCCGCGACAGGCCCAGTTCGGCGAGGCGTTTAAGCTCTTCCTCGACGAGTTGCGAGCGGCCGGTGGCGCTCATCGTCCGCATGCGATCGCGCAGCCTGGAGAGGCGGTATTCCAAGGCCTCCGTCGCCTGGTCCAGGATTCGCTGGAGTTTTTCCAGTCCACCTGGTTGCTTGAGCAACTCGTCGGGGTCCTTGGCGTCGATCTCGCCGCGGGCCCGTGCGGCGGAGAGGGTCGCGATCTTGACATCCAGCGGCGAGGAGAAGAAAACCTCGACGGCGCGATCGGCTGCACGCTGACCGGCATCGTCGCCGTCGAAGAGCAGTACGACGCTGTCGCACTGGCGGGCGAGGCGGAGTGCGCCTTGGGTGGTGAGTGCGGTCCCGAGTGCGGCGACCGCGCTGGTCAACCCTGCCTGGTGGCAGGCGATGACATCCATGTATCCCTCGACGACCACGGCACGCCCGGTCTTGCGGATGGTTTCGCCGGCCTGGTGGATGCCGTAGAGGGTCTCGCTCTTGTTGAAAAGCGCTGTCTCGGGGGAGTTGAGGTACTTGGGTTCGTCCTCTTCGCGGAGTTTGCGGCCGCCGAAACCGATGACCGCGCCGCTCTGGTCGTGGATCGGGAAGATCAGCCGGTGGCGCAGCATGTCGTAGCTGCCCGGGGAGTTCTCGCGCCGGCGGATCAAGCCCGCGCCGAGATAGGGGGCTTCGGCGAGGCTCTTGGAATTGATAAGGCGAACGAGCCCGTCCCACATGTCGGGCGATGCGCCAAGGGCGAAGCGTTCGACCATCTCGGGTGAGACGCCGCGTTTTTCGATCACCGCGCGGGCCGCTGTCCCGTGCTCGGAGTGCTTCAGCAGCACGCGGTAGAAGTCGGCGGCGACGCGGTTGGCCGTCCGCAGGTCTTCGCGCGTGACGTCGGGCGCGTCGTCATCGCCTCCTTCGCGGCGCGTCGGCTTCCAAGGCGTGAGTTGGATCCCCGCGCGGTCGGCGAGGAAGCGCAGCGCCTCGCCGAATCCCATGCGGTGGTAATCCATCACGAAGCTGATGGCATCGCCACCGGCGCCGCAGACCCAGCACTTGAAGATCTGCTTCTGCGGCGAGACGGACATTGAGGGGTTGTGGTCATCGTGAAACGGGCAGAGGCAGACGAACTCCTTGCCCTTCTTCTTGACGGCAACGTGGTCACCCACCAGGCGGACGATGTCCGTGGACTGGAGAACGCGGACCTTGTCGTCGTTGTGACGATCGCTGCCTTGCACGCCGCCCCCCAAGCGGCCATCGTGGCCGCTTCCGATAAAAACGTAGCACGCGTTCTCACTCCGGCCACCAAGTTGCCAAGAGATTCTCGGGCTGGAACACCATGCCAACGCGCATGCGCCGCGCGACCGGATAACCGACATCCGTGTAACACGCGAATATCGCGGAGTTGCCGCGATTTTCTGCGAGGCACATGCGATTGGCACGGGCCTTGCCGTGTTCTGGTTCGCGTCGCCTACATTCCACACGTGCGACTCCAGATCCGCTTCATCGGGCGCGTGCAGGGCGTGGGTTTCCGCGCCACGATGCGCCACATCGCCCACGATCACCCGGTTACGGGTTGGGTGCGCAACGAGCCCGACGGCTCGGTTCTGGCGGAAATCCAAGGCAACCCGCACGCCGTCGAAGCTTGCCTCGTGGAGGTGCGGCGCATGATGGCCGCCAACATCGCATCGTCCGCTTCGCTCACCATGCCCGACCGCGAGGGCGAGTCCGGCTTTGTCATTCAACGCTGATTCAGGCCAACGTCCAAGCTTGCCAACCATGACCACTCGACTCATTTTCTTCGATATTGATGCGACGTTGATCACCACCGACCGCAGCGGCATCAAGGCGATGCTTCAAGCGGGACAGGAGATGTTCGGTCCCCACTTCAACGTGGACCGCATCGAGTTCGCAGGGCGGCTCGACCCACTGATCATCGCGGACGTCTACCGCGATCAGGGACTGGATCCGACACCGCAACGGGTGGAGGCGTTCCGCGACGGGTACCGGAAGTACCTCACGGTGCGGCTGGCCGACCCGGCGACGAAGTCGATCGCGCTGCCGGGGGTGAAGGACCTGCTGCAAGCGCTGCTGCCGCTCGACCAGGTCAGGCGGGCGCTGCTCACCGGCAATTACCCCGATACCGGTTCGTTGAAGCTCCGCGCCTGCGGCATCGAGCCCGACGATTTTCACTTACATGTGTGGGGTGATCAGTCGCCCAGCTCGCCCCCAACGCGGGATGACCTGCCGGGGATCGGGCTCGCTCGTTACCGCGAGCTTTTCGGTGAGTCGATTGACCCACGCGAGGCGGTGGTGATCGGCGACACGCCGCATGATGTGAAGTGTGCGCACGCGCACGGCTGCCGCGCGATTGGCGTGGCGACCGGGCCGTTCAGTGTGGACCAACTCAGGGCGGCCGGGGCGGAGCACGTGCTGCCGACGCTCGCGGATACACCCGGGCTGCTGCGGTGGCTGGGGGCGTGACCGCGCCTGTGCCCAATCGGCCCATGCCGACAGCTTCTGCACAATGCACGGCGGCCCGGTGTGTTGCCCCTACACTGCCCCCCAGCTAAGGAACCCCTATGTCCGATTCCTACGGGGCGCTTGCCTCGGACTTCTATGTCAACCAGCGGCTGAACCTCAAGATGGACCTCCCCACCGAGCGGGAGACCGTCTTGAACATGTTCGATCGGGTCCGCAAGGAATTCCCGACGATGGAGCGCTTCCGGCGCATCCAGAACGAGTTGGCTCTGGAGTCCGACAGCTCCGAGGGGCCACAGCGGTGGATTGCCCTTCGCAAGACGTCGATCCGGTCAGGCGCGATCAATCCCGAGACGCCCGAGGAGGGCTACCGGCTGCACCAACTGGTGCTCGAGACGGCGCCGTATTTTTTGTCGATCAGCCCGCTCGACATCGATTTTCTTGAGCTGCTCTACGGCTTCGACCTGATGTGCTCGGGGAACCACGACGCGGTGGTCTTCGATGCGCTGTTTGGTTCGAGCCCCTTGGCCGCGCTCGCGGACCAACGGCAGACGATCCCGCTGGATTGCCAGCCGGTGTTCGGGGTATCGCTCTCGGACGACATGAGCCTGCAGGCGCACTTCGAGGTGAAGACCCGCACGCCAAAGCCCTCCGGGCGCGACGGGGAGACGGCGGCGGAGCCGATCAGCATCTACTTGGCGCTTCGTCGCTACGGGTCGGTCAAGGACGTCAGTGAGCTGCCGAGCGTTCTCCAGACGCTGACCCGCCATGGCGAGGAACTGATCCAGTCGCGCGTGATCCCCATGCTCGTTCAGCCGATCCGGCAGGCGATTGGTCCCGTCAGCGAGTGAGCACCGTTCTCCGGGAGCCCTTCATCAGTGCCTACTGCGCTGCTCATCCTCGCCCAGAGCAACAAGAGCGCCGACACCATGCGCGTGGTGTTGTGGGTCGGGTTGCTGATCGGGGCGCTGATGGTGCTCGGCGCGGTCATCATGGTGATCCGCACCAAGATACTGGTGAAGGAAACCGGGTCCAATAAGTCCGCGGGGCCGCTGGAAGATCTCCGCCGCATGCGAGATACCGGCGCGATCTCTGAGGCCGAATTTTCCGCGGCCAAGGCGAAGGTCGCGGCTCGCCTGCGTGGCGGGGGCAACCCCCCGGAAACCCGCACCACGGCTCAGAAAACGGGGAACAAGCCCGGTTCGTGACTCGGTTACCTCGGTCTCTCCAGCCCCGGGCTGGGCGGGCCGATAGACTACCTCGTTGCGTTACCCCGGGGCCGAACATGGCCCGAGTGAGATATTTCCGATGGCCAAAAATCGCCCCGACGGACAGGATCCCAACACGCCCCAGAATGGTGGCGGTGACAACGGCGGTTTCCGCGGTCGGCGGTTGACCACGTGCTCGTTCTGCGGCAAGACCAGCCGCGAAGTCGGCCCGATGGTCGAGGGTCCTAACGACGTCTACATCTGTGCCAATTGCACCGACCTCTGCCAGAACATCTTCAAGCAGGAACGCAAGCGCGTCGGCTCGTCGGCGCCGCTGTTCAGCGAGATCCCCTCGCCGAGCAAGCTTAAGTCGTTCCTCGATCAGTATGTGATCGGCCAGAACTACGCCAAGAGGGCCCTCTCGACAGCGGTGCACAACCACTACAAGCGTCTCACGCAGATCAAGAGCGAGGAAGCCACGGTCGAGCTTGACAAGAGCAACATCCTGCTGATCGGGCCCACGGGCTCGGGCAAGACGCTGCTCGCCAAGACACTCGCCCGCATCCTCAAGGTTCCTTTTGCCATCGGCGATGCGACGACGCTCACCGAGGCCGGCTACGTCGGCGAGGACGTCGAGAACCTGCTCCTCAAGCTCCTGCAGAACGCCGACTTCGATATCGAGGCGGCGCAGCGCGGCATCATCTACATCGACGAGATCGACAAGATCGGGCGCACCACGTCCAACGTGTCGATCACCCGCGATGTCTCGGGCGAGGGCGTGCAGCAGGCCCTGCTCAAGATGCTCGAGGGCACCGTCGCGAACGTTCCTCCTCAGGGCGGGCGCAAGCACCCCGAGCAGCAGTACATCCAGCTGGACACGAGCAACATCCTGTTCATCTGCGGCGGCACGTTCGTGGGTCTCGAGGAGATCATCCGCCGGCGGGTCGGCAAGTCGCGGATCGGCTTCGCCGACATGGACGAGGTGCGCAACCAGGACCAGGAGGTCGAGCAGCTCCTCACCCAGGTGCAGCCCGACGACATGGTCGAGTACGGCATGATCCCTGAGTTCGTCGGGCGTCTGCCGATCCTCGCGCCGCTCATGCCGCTCTCCGAAGAGGCGATGGTGAACATCCTCACCGAGCCCAAGAACGCCCTGATGCGTCAGTACCAGTACCTCTTCCAGCTCGAGGGCTCCAAGCTCAGCTTCACCAACAAGGCCCTCCACGCCATCGCCCGCAAGGCGCTCTCGCGTGAGACCGGCGCCCGAGGCCTCCGCGCGGTCATGGAAGAGACCATGATCGACCTGATGTACGAACTCCCCGACGCCAACGCCCGCGGCGCCGAGTTCGTCATCGACGAGGCCGATGTCTACACCCGGGCCAAGCTGGCCGATATCCGCGTCAAGAACAAGGCCAGCGCCTGACGCGGCACTGAACGCTGATCAATCGAAGGGCCATGGCCTCTGCCGCGGCCCTTTTCATTTTCAGTTGAGGGACGCGCACACCCAGCCGGCGACCTGCGCCGAGGCGGGCATCATCGCGTGCACACGCACCGAGCTGTCGAGCAGGCGGCGGGCCGCCGCGGGTGATGAGGTGAACAGGTGGCTCACTGGCGTTCGCGATGCGTCGAGGCGGGGACCGTTCGGCATGGTCAACGCCAGCAGTTTGGCGTTCAGCCCGGCCCAGGCGCCGACGGCCGTGAGCCGCGAGCAGGCCTGCTCTGTGCGATGGATTTCACCTGCAGCATGTGGATGATCCAGCAGCATCAGGTGGAGTCTGCCGTCGCCATCGACCGCGAACTGAACGTCCTCGTCGAACGGGCAGCGTGCGGCCATCGGGGTCGTCCCCGACACCAGAACGCACAGATCGAACTCTTTCGTCACCGTCGTCGTTGACATCGGTGTTGGCGCCGCGGGCGAGGCCATCATCGATGCAGGCTCAACGCCCATGACGAGCATGGTCATGTCAGCAGGTGCAATGGCAGGGGGGGGCTTAATGGATGCGGTGGGCATGACTGCCGCGACCGGTTCCGGTGACTTCGCCGGAGGCACAATGACGGTGCGGGGCGTCGCTGCCGCCACGACTTCTGCCACACGTGCCGTGACGACCTCCAAGGCTTCCAGCGGTCCGCGCGAGATGCCCACCTGGGCCGCCGCGGCGTCCTCATCGGCCGATGCCTGGACAAGGTCGATGATCCCGGCGATCCCGCCGCCCCAAGCACCGTCGAAGAGCATGGCCGAGCCCGGGCCGCTGTCGATCCGTTCAATGCAACCGGCAGGTTCGATGTGGACGCCCAGGAATGACTGACCGGCCTCCATCAGCCGTCGCCACATCCCCGCGGCTCGTGTCTCGTCGCAGCCCATCGCGGCGACCCCGATCGCGCAGTCGTGCTCGGCCGGGGTGCCCGCCGTCAGCACCGAAGCGAGACGCTTGAGCAGTCGGTAGGCCGCGACCACCCCGGCCTCGTCGCTGCTGGTGAGCAGCGTGATCCGGTCGCACTGCTCGCACCCGCGCGGCGGCTCGTCATCGCTGCTGCTGACCTGCACGACCACACGTTTGGCGTTGTGCAGTCCCGCGTGAATCGCCGAAGCAAAATCGCCCAGGACTTGCGTGGCCTGCACGGACGCGCGAGGATCGACCAGCTCAACGCGGGCACGCCCGACGCCCAGACGCACGACGACGACGCCCGAGCCGTCTCGCGCGGCCAAGTGCCGAACATACTGCCCGGCCCACGCCGAGCCCATCAGGGGCAGGTGCCCCAGCACCATCAATTCAATAACCGGCATTTCCGGCGAGGATGGCTCGCCTGGCTGCGCTTCCTCGCGAGTTACCGTCTTCCAGTTGATGGTGTCTTGTACCTGTGCTCCGGCCTCGCTGTCCCGATCAATTTCCAGCCGCATGGTCGCCAGCGGTTCGTCGGCGGGCGGGGGCGCGGATCGTTCGCCGCCGCTGGGGGCGACCACCGTCGAATTCGTGCATCCCGCGATCGGCTCGGCGGTCACCTCGCCCAGGAACAGGTCGGTCAACGCATCGAACGCGTCGGCGCGTTCCTGGGTCGGGGGGGCATCGGCCGGGCGGTGGTACTTCAGCATCTGGGCCCTCACGTCGAGGTGAAAGGAGTCGGCTTTGCCCGCCGGTATCAGCCCATCGTGGCGACGCTGTTGAGCGTCCCGAATGAGTTGGGGATCGTGAACGGGTTGTGCGGGTCGGTCATCCACTGGCCGTCGGCGACCAGGCGATACTGGTGCTCTCCTGACGGCAGCGGCAGCAGCAATTCGAGAACACCCAGGTCCTCGTTCACCTTCATGCGGGCCGAGTCGGGCTGCCAGGCGTTGAAATCGCCCGCGATGCAAACGTGGCGCCCAAGCGTGCGAGGCTGTACAAAGAGCAGGCCCATCGAGGTCTTGAAGACGCCGAAGAGTGTCGTGCTGGTCCGCTCGGTCTTCACCGGCGACGCCTCGATCTCGACAATCGGCCCGCGCCGCGCAAGCTTTGTGGCCCGCTTGGCCAAGTCCGCTGTCCTCGCCGCGAGCGTTTCGAGCGAAGCCCGCGCTGCCTGTGCCGCGGCGATCGCAGCCTCGGCTGAAGTGATCGGCGCAGGCTCGGCGACGGCCGTCGCTGCGCTGCCATTGAAATGAGACAACTCGGTCGCGACTTCGGCGATACGCGAGGTCGCGGCATCCAGCTGCGATTGCGTCAGCCCAACGCTCAATGCTTCGCTGGCCTTGGGCTTGCGTCCGCGCCGCCCCGTGGAAAGCACCGCGCTGGCCGCGATCGAACTCACCGTCACCTGCTTGGTCTCGCTCTCGGGCAGCGGCGCAACTTCCGGCGTTGGCATCGGGACACGCCGGGCCGCGCCGCGAGCGGGGGGGTTGTCGAGCACGAATCGTCCCAACGCGAGATAGTCTTCAGCCCCGACAGACTCCGGCGCATACTCGACGACCGGTTGGCCGAAACTCGCGGCCTCGCGCAGTTTGTCGTCGTAGCGGACCACCACCGGCGCCAGCGAATCGCCGAACTTGCGGCCAATCTCCTCCAGCACGTCGCGGCTGAGTGCCGTCTCGGGGTGGTGCATCGTCGGCACCAAGCGGTATGTCGGCGAAACGCCCAGCCGCTTGCTGAGCGATTTGATCGTCGCCACCTGCTTGCTCGCGCCCTGCAGCGCGAAGAACGCCGTTTCGACCGGGATCAGGATCTCCTGCGCCGCTACCAGCGCGTTGAACGTCAGCATGCCGATCGCCGGCGAGCAGTCGATCAGGCAGACATCGTACTGATCCGCCAGTCTTGTCAGGACGCGTTCAAGTCGCGCCTCGGCATCTTCGGCTCCAGCAAGGCCCCCACGCGGAGCTTCGAGTCCGGCCAAACGCACCGTGCTCGGCGCCAGGTCCAGGCATCGGCTGATGCGCCACAGGAGTCTCGTCCAATCGATTGTCGCCTCGGCCGACGCAAGCATCGCATCACCGATGTGGACATCGACACGCTGCTCCGGGATCGCCAGCCCCGCGGCACAGTGTCCCTGTGGGTCCAGGTCCACCAGCAGCGTCCGCTTGCCGGCCGAGGCCAACACACCAGCGAGATTGATGGCGGTGGTGGTCTTGCCACAGCCGCCCTTTTGATTGATGATCGCAATGGTCCGCACGCCGAGCTCCTCGTCCCTGGAAGGGCACCGATAGGGCGGCAGCGGCTCGCAGCGTTCCTTGCCGCGTCTACCCGGTCTCCGCCCGGCCCCTTCGGTATCGACCCGAGCGCAGGAAAAGCTTGAACCTCACGGCGGCGGGTGATTATCGAGAAAATATCAAGAATCGCCGGACACACGTTGGCGTGCCACAGCCGGTGACTTCGGCTGTGCGGATGACGTCACGTTTCTCAGTGTGAAGATCCAGAACACGACTATGCCGTCGATGGCAACAAGATCGTGAAGAGGTGAGTCAGACCGCCTCGCGGATCCCATCAATGGCCGCGGCAACCACCGCCGCATCGACGCCCGAAACCACGCGGCACCCGCCCCCCTTGGTCGGCAGGATCAGCCGCACCTTGCCGCTCTCCACCTTCTTGTCGTCGAGCATCCGCCGGATGACTGTGCCGTTCTCCGGCAGCCCGCTGATCCGTGTCGGCATCCCCGTTCGCTCGACCAGCCCGCGCACCGAATCGGCCAGCCCCTTGCCCGCGAACTTCAGCCGCTCGCTCACCAGCGCTGCGCACACCAGCCCCAGCGCCACCGCCTCGCCGTGCTTGAGCGGACCGACGGCCAGGTTCAGGTCCGGGTTGCGCCACGACAGGCCCGGCAGCGTCTCGATCGCGTGCGCAAAGGTGTGCCCCAGGTTCAACATCATCCGCCCGCCGTCGGGCGTGGTGCTGGTCTCAAACTCGTCGGCCATCACCACGCGGGCCTTGATCGCCACGTTGCGGCGCACCAGCTCGATCAGCGTTTTGGCGTCCAGCTCCACGATCGCCCCCAGCCGCGCCGCCGTCCACTCCAGCAGCCCCGCATCCTTCTGCGACCGGCCGATCAGCCCGTGCTTGAGGCACTCGGCCAATCCGCACCGCAGCTCGCGCACCGGAAGCGTCCGCAGGGCCGCGACATCGCACACCACGCGCGAAGGCTGGTGGAACGCGCCGACCAGGTTCTTCACCAGCCGCGACTTGCCGTCTTCACTCCCGCCCGGTACATCTAAGTTGACGCCCGTCTTCCCACCCACCGCGGCATCCACCATCGCGAGCAGGCTCGTTGGGCACTGCACCACCCGCACGCCGCGTCGATAGATCGCCGCCGCGAAGCCCGCGACATCACAGACGATGCCGCCGCCGAGCGCGACGACCACATCCCCTCGCTCCAGCCGCATCCGGCCGGCTTCGACCAGCACGCGCTCGGCCGCCCGCAGCGACTTCTCCAGTTCGTCCGCATTGAGGACCACAACGCTCCAGGCGATCTTCCGTTCATCCAGCCAACGCACCAGCGGTTCGACCAGTCCGCGCCCGAGCTTCCCGTCGATCGCGATCAGTACGCGCGAACCGGGTTTGGCGATTCCTTCGCACGCACCGCCGATGATCCCCGAGCCGATCAGTACGTCGTACGCGGCGCCCCCCGGCCCCTTCGTCTTCACACTCACACGCGCCGGTCTGAGCGCCGGCGCAGTCTTGTACGGCAGCGCCACGACCGGCTTGGCGTTGGGTTTCGCCGCCTTCGCACCTTTGGTCTTGTGCGCGGTCTTCACGCCCGCGCCGCGTCCTCGGCCCGCCGAAGTCTTGGCCCGCGCCGCTCTCGCCGCCCGCTTCGACTTGCTCGCCGTCGCCATGGACCGCTCACTCCGCCGCCGCGGACGCCGTTGCCCGTCCGGCCCGCTCCCACTCCAGGCGCGGCGCATCGCCCCACAGCATTTCAAGATCATAGAACGCCCGCTGGTTCGGCTCGAAGATGTGGACAACAACATCGACGCAGTCCAGCACGATCCACGTTGTCTGCTCGTCCAGGTTGGTCCGGAACACGTCGTGCCCCTGCTCGTGCGCCAGGTCGCGCAGGTGCTCGGCCCCCGAGCGCATCTGCCGGTCGCTGGTGCCGCTGGCGATCACGATGAAGTCCGAGAGCTGGCTCTTCTCGCGCACGTCCATCACGATCACGTCCGTGCACTTGTCGTCGCTGAGCATCCGCGCGGCGTCGAGCGCGAATTTCTGCGCCGCGGCCTCCGCCGCCGCACGCTTGGGGTCCTTGGTGATTGTCCGGTCCTTTGACGGCCGGGTCCGCATCCCGACCTGCGAGTCGCGCATCACCGACCCCGCGCCGCGCCTGCCCTTGCCTTTATTCTTTCCGCCACCCGATATTCGTTTGGCGCCGGGCTTGCCCCGCGCGGGCGTGCTCGCCACGCGTTTCACGCTCGCGCTCTTCGCCGGCTTGCCGCCACTCGCACGCTTGGTCGCTTTCTTGGCCATGGGGCCTAGTCTAGCGGATCGCGGCCGGGCCAAACAGGCTCCCCTGGGCCATCCGCACGCGGGCCCCGCGTTCCACCCGCACCCAGCGCGTCGGCTCGTCCTGCCCCGCGATGGTTACCGAGTAGTCCGCTCCTTCGTGCAGACCCGCCACCCGCTCCGGGCAGTTGCACTCGCGCGACAGGTGCAGCAGCACCACGTGCTCGCTGGGGCCGATCGCGTGGATCGCTTCCAGCGTTTCGTCATTGCTCAGATGCCCGCGCCCGCCGGTGATCCGTCGCTTCAAAAACTCCGGGCGCTCGCTCTCGGCCTGCATCACCGGGCAGTAGTTGCTCTCGATCGCCAGCACATCCACGCCCCGCAGGTGCTCGAGCAGCTCGTCGGTCACCCGCCCGCAATCGGTGGCGAACCCCAGTTCACCCGCGTGCGCTGCCGCCGGCAGGCTCATCCGGAACGCCGCGGTGCCCAGCACATCGTGAAAGGTCATCACGGGAACGACCCGTAGCCCGTTGCGCGTGTCGAACGCTTCGTCAAACCCGTGCATGAACCCGCGGTTGAGCCCGTATCGGTACGCCCGGTCCAGATGGCCCTTGTGCACAAACACCTCGACGTGCCGCGACAAGCCCTGCGCCCATCCCTCGTGGCAATGGTCGCGGTCCAGGTGCGTCAGCACCGCCGACTGGATCTGCTCCATGCACATCCCGATCGCTTCCAGTCGCGTCGCCGTCATCCGCGGCGACAAGCCCAGATCAATCAGGCACGAGAACAGATCCTCGTTACCGCGCCGAATGCGCAGCACCGTGCAATTGCCCTTGCTCCCTGAGCCGAGCACGCACAACTCAAAGTGCGTCGGCAGCACTGCCGGAGTTGGTGGTGGGGTGTCATCCATGACCGCCATGGGCGGAGAATAGCAAACGCTTGCAATTGCGTCGAGAGTCCCTTCGCGGCCCGCGCCCCGATTTCACTCTCCTTCGGTCGCATCTGCCAGTCGGCTGTTGGTCCGGAAAGGCGTCACCGACCGCTTGCACTCGGCGACAAAGTCCGCAATCTCCCGGACCTGCGGGCTGTCCGCCGCGTGCCGGTTCAGGATCGCCAACTGCTCGTCGCGCGGCAGGAACGGCATCAGCGCATCGCGGAAGGCTTGGCGAACCACCTGGATCTGGTCACGCGGCACGCCGTTGCGACGCATCCCGACGATGTTCAGCCCCACCAGCCGGTTGCGCCCGGCCGACATGCAGTACGGCGGCACATCTGTTGACAGTCCCGACATCCCGCCGACGAACGCCAGCTTGCCGATCCGGGTGAACTGGTGGATCACCGCGTTGCCGCCCATGATCACCTTGTCACCGATCTCAGCGTGGCCGCCCATGGCCACGTTGTTGACCAGGGTGACGTCATTGCCGATCACCGCGTCGTGGCCCATGTGGGCGTTGACCATCAGGAAGCACCGGTCGCCCACCCGTGTGGGGCGGTCGGGCTTGGTCGCGGCGTGGAGCGTCACGTGCTCGCGGATGAGGCAGTCCGCCCCGATCACCACCCCGGCGGTGATCATCCCCGGCTTGAACTTGACGTCCTGCGGCTCAAACCCGACGCACGCCCCGGGATAAACCCTCGTCCGGGGGCCGATCGTCACCGGACCATTCAAATAGACATTGCCGATCAGTTCGACCCCGGCCTCCAGTCGCACCGTACCGGTGATCACACAGCCAGGTCCAATGACCACGTCGTCGGCTATGGAGGCATCCCCGGAAATGATCGCGCTTGCATGGATCTTCGGCATAGGCCGCCATGCTAGCGCCGCTGGTCCGGGGGAAACTCACCCATCACCCGTCCGCTCGCCGATTCAGGCGTACGCCTTTCTTGCGTATCGCCGCAGGCAAGGTAAACTTTGTCCGCAAGGATTGCTCGACCCACGGTCAGGACCGTCGCGATGCGCGACCGGAGGCTCCCCAACATGTCATTCGATCGCCACCTCGGACGTCCCACGCCCCGTTCACTCTCCCGCGCCGCGCGCGATCTTCGGGATGAGGCGTTGTTCGAGGAACTTGAGCCGCGCCAGTTCATGGCCGCCGACTTGGCGATCACCGACATCCGCTTCACCGCCGGCGCCACCGTCACCACCGCACAGTCGGTGATCGTCCAAGCCACCCTCCGCAACGCCGGCAACCAGGTCGCCACCGGCGGCACGCTCCGCGTCGTGCTCTCCCAGAATCAAACCTACGGCGATGCCGACGACGTCCTGGTCTTCGACAACACCACACCCGCCGGCGGCACCGACGCGATCAATCCCATCGCGCCGCTTCTCTCGAACGTCCGGACCACCACCAGCGCGACCCTGCTCACGGGCGTCACCCCCGGCATGTACTTCCTGATCGGTCACGTCACACCTACCGGCGCAAACGGCAACGCGTCTACTGCCAACGACACCTTCGTCAGCGCCACACTCGTCACGGTCAACGCCCCCAACCCCGCACCCGACCTGACCGTCACCGCCGCCGTCCCGACTGGTGTTTTCCACGCCGGCGACATCGTCAACGGCACCGTCACGCTGCGCAACCAGGGCACCGCCGCGTCCAACGCGCAGTTCACCATCGTCGGCTACGCCCTATCCCTCGACGCCATCCTCGGCAACGCCGACGACATCATCTTCACCCCCATCGCCGGCGGCGAAATCCCCGGCGGACTGGCGGCCGGCGGTTCGACCACGCAGGCGCTGCAGTTCACCATGCCCGACACCGTCAACAACGCGGTCTACCGCATCATCGCCTTCGCCGACGCCGACCGCATCAACGCGGAGTCCAACGAGGCCAACAACGGCTTCGTCGCCCCCGCGGCCACGATCACGGTGCAGCGTCCGGACCCCCAGGTGACGTTCACGCCGTCCATCGGCACGATCCGCGCCGGGCAGACCCTTTCCGGCACGCTGACGGCCCGGAATCTCGGCAACGCCGCGGTCGATCCCTTCGACTTCCTGATCGGTGTGCTCAACACCACCACCAATCAGTTCACCGTGATCCAGAACGGCGTCCTCGGCGGCCCCGACGCGCTCACGCCCACCACGCCGTCGCTCAACGGATTGCAGACCCGCACCATCACCAACTACCCGGTACCCATCCCCGCCACGCTTGCACCCGGCACCTACCGCTTCGTCTTCCTCGCAGATGCCCAGGACACGATCGACGAAGGCCCCAACGGCGAGAACAACAACGAAGTCGCTTCACCGACCACGTTTGTCATCCAGGCGCCGCTTGCTCCCGTCACGACGCCCGATGTCTTGATCGTCGCGAATGTGCCGACGGCAACCGTCGTGCCCGGCCAGGCCTTCCGCCTCAGCGGCGCGCTGGCCAACGTCGGCGTCTCCGCCGCCAGCAACGTCACCGTCTCGCTCATCCTCTCCACCAACACCACCCTCGGCGACGCCGACGACATCATCGTCGATCCGGCCTTCTCCGAGCAGCCCACATCGAACATCGGCAGCGCATGGAGCGAGCTGCTCGCGGCGCCCGTCCCGCTCAACACGCCCAACGGTCTGTACTACGTCTTCATGCAGGTTGACCCCGGCAACACCGTCAGCGAGGGCACGGCCGGAGAGGCCAACAACGTCTTCCGCTCGACCACGGCCGTGATCAATGTCGTCCGCCCCAATCTTGTGGGAACGATCTCCGGCCCGGCCACCGTCGCCGCCGGCTCGTTCATCACCCCGGCCGTCACCATTCGCAACGCCGGCAGCGCCGCCGCCGGCGCCTCGCACTACACCATCGCCCTGCGGCCCGCCGGAGCAGCCGACGCCGCGCAGGACATCCTCCTCACCAGCGGCTCCATCGCCGCCCTGGGCATCGGTGCGCTCGTCTCGCCCGCCACCGGCACGCTGGCCATCCCGACCTCCGTCGCCGCCGGTCCCTACCGCCTGGTCCTCAACGTCGATTCCGACGACGAGATCGCCGAGGGCGCGGGCGCCGCCGAGGTCAACGCTTTCCTCAACACCACCAACATCAACATCACCAATCCCGGCAACGTCACCCTCGCCGACCTGGTCGCCTCGGTTGTCCCTGTCACGGCGACGGTCACCCCCGGCGGCACGCTCAACGCGTCCGTCCGCGTCAGCAACGTCGGCACCGCCGCGGCGAGCAACTTCACCATCCGCCTGTTCCTCTCCTCCAACGGCACGTTCGACGCTTCGGATATCGAGATCGACAACTTCAACATCATGTCGATGCCGACGCCGACCGTGCAGGTCAACCGCTCCATCACTCTGCCCATCTGGCTGCTCGGCAGCAACTCCTACATCGTGGCGGTCGTCGATACCGACAACGACATCCCCGAGTCCAACGAGGCCAACAACACCGCGGCCACCGCCTCGGCATCGGTCACGGTCGTACGCCCGACCATCAGCATCTCCGCCAGCGACCCCGCCGCGGCTGAGACGACCGCTCCTGCCGCCGTCAACACCGGCGCGTTCATCGTCACCCGCACCGGGCCGACCACCTCCCCGCTCACCGTCAACTACACCCTCGGCGGCACCGCCATCAGCGGCGACGATTACACCGCACTCTCCGGCACCGTCACCATCCCCGCCGGCGCGACTTCCGCCACCGTCGTCCTCAACGTGACCAACGATGACACCGGCGAGCCGGCCGAAACCGCCATCATCACCCTCGGCCGCGGCGTCGGCTACTCCGTCAACCTCACGCTCAACCGCGCCACCATCACCATCGCCGACAACGAGCCGACCGTGACCATCACGGCGCCCGACCGCACCGGCACGGAAGTCACGGCCCCCGGCACCCAGGACGGCCTCCGCTTCACCGTCACCCGCACCGGTCCGACCACCAACGCGCTCGTCGTCACCTACCTCCTGTCCGGAACCGCCGCCGACGGCGACGACTACACCGGTGCTGTCGGCACCGTCACCATCCCCGCCGGCTCACTCACCGCCAATATCGACCTCGCAGTCGCGGACGATGCCATCGGCGAGGCTTCCGAGACCGTCATCGTCACGCTCGTCAACGGCGTCGGCTACGGCCTCGGCGCGACCAGTTCCGCCAACGGCACCATCGCCGACAACGAGCCCGTCGTCACCGTCACCGCTTCCGATGCCGCGGCCGCCCAGACCCGCGAGGGCGAGACCGCCAACCCCGGCCAGTTCCGCTTCACCCGCACCGGGCCGACCACCGACCCGCTCGACGTCTTCTACACCGTCGGCGGCACCGCCGAGAGCAACCACGACTATGTGGATGCTTCCACCAACATGGAAGTCTCCGGGATGATCACCATCCCCGCGGGCCAGGCCTCGGTTGTCCTTGATATCTCCGTCCTCGTCTTCCCGCGTCCCGCCCCGGTCACGGCAATCCTCACCCTGGCCACGCCTCCCGCCGTTCCGTACCGCCTCGGCGCCACCGGCACATCCGCCACCGTCACCATCGCCACGCTCCCGACCATCAACCTCACCGCCGGCCTGCTCTCGTTCACCCCCGCCTCGCTCTCGGTCTCCGCTCCCGGCTTGAGCACCGACTTCACCTACGGCTTCGACCGAACGGGCCTCCCCGGAGCCCTCGGCGCGTTCAACGTCCAGATCCGCCTCTCCCAGAACACGATCCTCGGTGATGCCGACGATGTGATCATCTTCACCCGGGCCTTCGCCGCCGGATTCACCGGCCTCTTCCTCGACACCTTCACCCTCAATTGGGACGAGACTCCGCTCGTCCTCCCCGGATTTGACTACCACGTCGGCCTGTTTGTCGATAGCAGCAGCGTCGTGAATGAGTTCAGTGAGGTCGATAACCGCCTCGTGAGCGACTCAGGTGTGATCACCTTCACGCCCTAAGGGTCCCCGCCGCCGAATAGGGATGTCCCCCCACCCTCAGCCCCACGTCTTCGTGGTAGGCTTTTCATTGGCCGCCCATGGACGGTGGGCGGCGATGTTTGCCGGATCGATGGGGGCATCGGCCGGGCTCTCGCCCACGGAGCATTCGCCCATGTTTTCTTTCGCCCGTTCGCTCATTGCACCGGTCCTTGCCGTCGGCGCCTTTTTCGCTTGCGCCAATCACTCAGCGGCCGTCGATCCGCCCCTCACTTCCCGCTCGATAGCGCCCACCTTCGGCAGCCGCGTCACCGCCATCGCCTCCGCCCCGGGCGACTACAGCCGCCTGTTCGTCACCGAGCAGACCGGGCGCGTCCGCCTGATCAAGAACGGCGTCCTGCAGACGACGCCCTTCCTCGACCTCTCGGCCATCTGCTCTGGCCCCGCGGCCTATCTCGAGTACGGCCTGCTCGGCATCGGCTTCCACCCCGACTACATCCACAACGGCTACTTCTACGTCACCTACACGCCCGGCAACAGCACCCTCGCCCACTGGACCCTCGCCCGCTACCGCGTCAGCGCCGCCAATCCCGACGTCGCCGACCCCGCCAGCGCTCAGGTCATTCTCAGCATCACCTACGACATCAAGCAGCACCGCGCCGGCTGGGTCGAATTCGGCCCCGACGGCTACCTCTACACCGCCACCGGCGACGGCGGCGAGGGCGACCCCTCCAACGCCGCGTCCAATATTCTCGCTTCCAGCAACCTCTCCTGGCGCGGCAAGATCCTCCGCCTGGATATCAACGGCCCCGACAACGCCCCCGGGACCCCCGACGACGACGGCTTCCCCGCCGATGCAACCAAGCACTATCTTGTGCCACCCACCAACCCCTTCGCCGCGTCGGCGACCAACCGCCCGGAAATCTGGGCCTACGGCCTGCGCAATCCCTGGAAATGCACCTTCGACCGCCTCACGGGCGACATGTACATCGGCGACGTCGGCCAATCCCTTCGCGAGGAGGTGAGCTTCCAGCCCGCGGGAGTGGGGGGGCTCAACTACGGTTGGCGCTGCCGCGAAGGGAGCGTCTCCAGCGGCATCACCGCGGGTTGCACGCCGCCGCTCCCCGACTCGGTCGCGCCGGTCATCGATTACGCCCGCCAAGCCGACCCCAACTTCCCCAACGGCGCCTCGGTCACCGGCGGCTACGTCTACCGCGGCTGCGCCATGCCCGACCTCCACGGCGTCTATTTCTTCGCCGACTGGGTCAGCGGCGAGGTCTACTCCTTCCGCTACTCCCAGGCCGGCGGACGCACGCAACTCACCAACCGAGGGCCGGAACTCAGCCCCACCGGCGCGGCCACCATCGGCAACATCACCGCCTTCGGGCAGGACGCCTTCGGCGAGATCTACTACTTCGGAACCGGCGGCCTGTGGAAGATCATCCCCCGCACCGCCGCGCCCGACTGCAACGCCAACGGCATCGCCGACGCCTGCGAGCTCGCCGCCAAACTGCTGCACGACCGCAATCACAACATTGTGCCAGATGAGTGCGAGCCCGGTTTCTGCCTCCCCGATATCGCCGCCCTCGGCGGGGCCCCCGGCGCCGACCACGCCATCACCGTCGACGACCTGGTCTTCTACCTCTCGGCCTTCTTCGCCGGCACCCTCAACGTCGCCGACATCTCCAGCCTCGGCGGCGACCCCTTCCCCGACGGCCAGATCACCCCCGACGACCTGGTGGACTACCTCGCCGCCTTCTTCGCCGGCTGCCCGTGACTCCCCCTGCATGGCCATCACGGCCGATGCTCGACGACAACGCGATCAAGGGTGCCCTTCCGTCTCTCCGATCCACTCGTGGCCCGGAGTCCTGCCATGGCCGTAAAGCTCGTATCCGCTTTGTGCCTTGTGCTCGCCATCGCGCCGGCGGCCCGCGCCGTCGATCCCCCGATCATCGCGCAGTCCGTTGTCTCGGCCGGGCTCAACGGCCGCGTCACCAGCATCTCGTCGGCCCCGGGCGACTACACGCGGCTGTGGCTCGCGGAACAGAGCGGGCGCGTGCGCCTGCTGAAAAACGGCGCCCTCCAGCCCGGCGCCTTCCTCGATCTGTCCGTGATGCTCGCCCCGACGCAGAACTGGGTTGAGTACGGCCTGCTCGGCCTCGCCTTCCACCCCGACTACATCCACAACGGCTATTTCTATGTCGTGTATACACCCGGCAACAGCACGATGGCGCACTGGACGCTGGCACGCTACCGTGTCAACCCTTCCAACCCGGATGTCGCCGATCCCGCCAGCGCTCAGGTCATCCTGAGCGTCACCTACACCCAGAAACCCCACCGTGCCGGCTGGGTCGCCTTCGGCCCCGACGGCTACCTCTACGCCGCCACCGGCGACGGCGGTGAAGACGATCCCGACAACGCCGCCAGCAACATCCTCGCGTCGAGCCCGCTCTCCTGGCGGGGCAAGGTCCTCCGCATCGATGTCAATGGCCCCGATGGCCTTCCCGGCACGCCGGACGACGACGCCTTCCCCGCCGATCCGAATCGAAACTACGTCATCCCCGACACCAACCCGTTCGCCGCTTCCGCAACCAACCGCGCCGAGATCTGGGCCTACGGGTTCCGCAACCCGTGGCGCGGCGGCTTCGACCGCCTGACCGGCGATATCTGGCTCGGCGATGTGGGCCAGGCGCAGCGCGAGGAGATCGATCTGTTGCCCGCCGGCGTCGGCGGCCGCTTCTACGGCTGGCGCTGCAAGGAAGGATCGATCACCAGCCTCTTCGCCGAGTGCACCGGCGCCCTGCCGGCATCGATTCCCCCGGTCCTCGATTACCCGCGCAGCGGCACGCCCAGCGGCAGCTCGGTCACCGGCGGCTACGTCTACCGCGGGTGTGCCATGCCCGCGCTCCAGGGCGCGTACTTCTTCGCCGACTGGGTCAGCGGCCGGGTCTTCACATTCCGCTACTCGCCCGCCGTGGGCATGACGAACCTCACCGAGCGCGGTTCCGAGCTGACCAACGGGGCGAGCACGCTCGTCCGGCAGATCGCCTGCTTCGGTGAAGATGCCTTCGGCGAGCTCTACTACTACACCGGGTTCGGCGCGACCCCCGCCGTCTACAAGATCGTCCCCCGCACGCCGGGGGCCGACTGCAACGCCAACAGCATCGCCGACGCCTGCGAGCTCGCCCAGAAGCTCCTCCACGACCGTAACCACAATACCGTGCCAGACGAGTGTGAACCGGGCTTCTGCCTCCCCGACATCGCCACCCTCGGCGGCGGCCCGGGCCCCGACCACGCTCTCACCGTGGACGACCTGGTCTTCTACCTCGACCGCTTCTTCGCGAACGACCTGAACGTCGCCGATATCTCCGGCCTCGGCGGCACCTCCTTCCCCGACGGCCGGATCACCCCCGATGACCTGGTGGACTGTCTCGCCGCCTTCTTCGCCGGCTGTCCGTGACAAGTTCGTATCCGAACCCTCCTCACCCCTGCACTTTCACCTTGCGATCACCCTGCATCGTGGTACGCTCACAGGATGAAGCACCAAGTCCGCTCATTGTGCATCGCCATCGCAAGCGCCGGTGCCGTCTCCGCCTTCGCCACTGTGCCCCCTTGCCCTACGGATGTCGCTGGCCCGGGCGATTGCGGCTTCTCCGATGGAGGCGTGACCGTCGATGACCTGGTCTGCTTCCTCAGCCGCTTCTTCGCCAACGACGCGACCGTTGCCGACAACTGCGGTCCGGGAGGGTTCCCGCCCGGTGATGGTGCCGTCACCGTGGACGATCTCGTCAACTTCCTGCGTCTCTTTTTCGGCGCTGGCTGTGCGTGAACGGCCCATCCCAGCACAACTGAATCAGCGTTTCCTGTTCTCTCCCGTGAGCCGATGACGGCGGCTTTCGGCCCCGGCATGGCTTCCCCTTCCTCGCTCCCGGGGGGTATCCTCTCGTCCCCAAACGAAGGAACCCCCATGCCCTCCACCATCACGATGTCCTCCGGCAAGCTCTCGGTCCCCAACGACCCCATCATCCCCTTCATCGAGGGTGACGGCACGGGCCCCGACATCTGGAAGTCCTCCGTCCGCGTCATGGACGCCGCCGTGAACAAGGCCTCCGGCGGCAAGAAGAAGATCCACTGGCACGAGGTCCTCGCCGGCGAGAAGGCCTTCAACAAGACGGGCAACTGGCTCCCCGACCAGACCATCACCGACTTCAAGCAGTACCTCGTCGGTATCAAAGGCCCCCTCACCACGCCCATCGGCGGCGGCATCCGCAGCCTCAACGTCGCGCTCCGCCAGCTCCTGGACCTGTACGTGTGTCTGCGCCCTGTCCGCTGGTTCCAAGGTGTCCCTTCGCCGGTGAAGAAGCCCGGCGACTGCGACATGGTTATCTTCCGCGAGAACACCGAGGACATCTACGCGGGCATCGAGTGGGCCGCGGGCACGCCCGAGGCCCAGAAGATGCTCGACTTCATCGCCAAGGAGTTCCCCAAGGACTTCGCCAAGATCCGCTTCGGCACTACCGCCCGCGCCGCCGAGTTCGCCAAGGCCGCCATGGACGGACACGACACGCCCGACGACCACAAGATCATGGTCGGCGTCGGCATCAAGCCCGTCAGCAAGCTCGGCTCGCAGCGGCTGGTCTACGCCGCCATCGAGTACGCCCTCAAGGAGAAGCGCAAGAGCGTGACGCTTGTCCACAAGGGCAACATCATGAAGTTCACCGAGGGCGCCTTCAAGGACTGGGGCTACGAACTCGCCACCGCGCCGGACGCCGAGGGCGGCTTCCGCTCCAAGTGCATCACCGAGCGCGAGAGCTGGATCCTCGGCAACAAGGAATCCAATGCCGACATGTCGGCCGTCGACAACGCCAAGGCGATCGACCCCGGCTACGACATGATGACCCCGGACCAGCAGAAGAAGATCGTCGCCGAGGTCGAGAACGTCCTCAAGGGCCTCTGGCCCACCCACGGCGGCGGCAAGTGGAAGCAGATGCTGATGGTCAAGGACTCCATCGCCGACATCACCCTCCAGCAGGTCCTCACCCGCCCCAAGGATTTCTCCGTCATCGCCACGATGAACCTCAACGGCGACTACCTCTCCGATGCGCTGGCCGCCCAGATCGGCGGCATCGGCATCGCCCCCGGCGCCAACATCAACTACATCACCGGCCACGCCATCTTCGAGGCTACCCACGGAACTGCGCCGAAGTACGCTAACCTCGACCAGGTCAACCCCGGATCTGTGATTTTGTCGGGTGAGATGATGTTGCGTTACCTGGGCTCCGGCGGCGACGCCGACTGGACCAAGGCCGCCGACCTCATCATCAAAGGCATGGACGGGGCGATCGGCGCCAAGACCGTCACCTACGACTTCCACAGAATGATGGAAGGCGCCACCAAACTCAAGTGCTCGGAGTTCGGCGACGCGATCATCAAGCACATGGGGTGAACCATGTGCGCAGGCAAGCCAATCACCGAGGGCGGCGAGGATGCGCCGGCTTCGTCCGCGGCCGGGTTCATGGCGATGGCCCCCGTGACGCCGCACATCCGCTACCGGTCCGTCTATGGCGGCCATCCCATCCTCCGCAAGAAGGCCGCCGACGCCTGTGAGGCCGTCGCCGACTTCCTGCGCGACTGCACCGATTGGGACGGCGCATGGCCCGACAATCGTGTCAGAGCCTGCCCGGCTGACCAGTTCATCACCCGTAGCGCGGAAACCGATGCCGCCATCGAGCAGATCCGGCGCCGGCTCGGTTCCTCCGAGCCCGGCGTCACCTTCAGCAGCATCGATACCGGCACTGCCACGACCGCCGAGGATTGGCCCGTCCCCCCCGACCTGCACGACTGGGCCGTCGAGCGCGTGCTCGCGGCCCCCGCGGCCAAGCGCGGCTGGCCCGACGCGCTCTCCTGCACCTGCGATCTGACCTACCGCCTCCGCGAGCCCCCGAAAGGTCGCATCCTCCCCGGCCAGGCAAGCGATAGCGCCCAATGTCTCGCGATCCGGTCCAGGCTCTCGCTCTCCATTTCGTCCGGCAACACATCGGCCATCTTCGACCTTGTGCTCCCCTTCGAAGCGGCGGACCGGGCGTTCATCGACTACATCACCGCGATCCGCCCCTACCTCCCCATCCGGTTGGCCAAGGGCAATTTCCGCCAGTGGCTGCCGAACAAGAAGGGCACGGACTACATCCAGCGGCGGATCGACGCCGACCTCTTCGCGCATCTGTGAACGTCCCGCCGCGGGAGGTGGCCAGGTGATGTGCACCCCGCGGCTTTTTCCTGGCAAATGGCCCCCGATCCAAGGCATACGTGTCTTGAGCGCCGGGACGGCGACTGAGTCCATCGCATTTCTCGATCTGCTTCTCCCGCCCTCAGCGCCCGACGCAGCGACTGAGTCCATCAGCGAATGAACTCCCGCCCCGCGTGCAGCCGAGGCCCGCCGCCGAATCGGTTGTCGCGATGGCCTCATGCGCCGGTCCGGCTGAAGGCAGAAAGGCGTGGCGGTAGGTCACTCGGGACCCACGTACAAGGGTTGAGCGCCCCTGATGGCCGCCCGGCACACCGCGGCGACATACCCGGCGCCCGTTGACGGAGAATGTGCCACGCGATCCTCCGCGGCGACCGAATCCCTCGACTTGCAGCCAGGGCCCCTACCGGGTGGTGAATTCCTCGATACACTCTCGCGCACCAGGGGCCTAGACCTCATGACCACCATCAACCTCAACGGCGACGACCTCTCCGACGCCTTGGCCGCCCAGATCGGCGGCATCGGCATCGCCCCCGGCGCCAACATCAACTACATCACCGGCCACGCCATCTTCGAGGCCACCCCCACCCCCACCCCCACCCACGGCACCGCCCCCAAGTACGCCAACCTCGACCAGGTCAACCCCGGCTCGGTGATCCTCTCGGGCGAGATGATGCTCCGCGACATGGGCGAGGGTGGGGGGGGCGGGGATGCCGACTGGACCAAGGCCGCGGACCTGATCATCAAGGGCATGGACGGGGCCATTGGTGCGAAGACCGTCACCTACGACTTCCACAGGATGATGGAAGGCGCCACCAAGCTCAAGTGCAGCGAGTTCGGGGATGCAATCATCAAGCACATGGGGTAACAAGAGTGGGCGTCATTTCTTGCTTGGAGCAGGGCCGCGTGAACAGGTAAACACTTATGCTCCCAGATTCGCTGCTAGCCGGCTTTCGTTCGACTTTGTATGCCGGGCACTACAATCTTCTGCTCGGTTCAGGAATCTCATTGACTAGCAGCAATGCAAAGGGTCAGCCGCTACTAGGCGCCGAGAAGCTCCGGCAGCAGCTATGCAGCATCAAAGGCGCGAGACCCGATACATCGCTCAGTCGAGTAGCATCGGTTCTCACGCCTGCGGAGGTGGTGACTCACCTTGTAGAGCCGTATTCCGGGTGCCGAGCAGGCACCGATCTATCTCCTTTAAGTACATATTTGTGGCTTCGGGCGTTCACATTTAATATTGACGACGTAATTGAAGATTTGTATACGACAGCCGAGGATGCGAAACAAAAATTGGTGTCGCTCAATTATGATCGAGACCTTGAGCCAACTCCAATTCGCAGCGATCTTCAACTCATTCATCTGCACGGAAGTGTAAAGCACCCGAGTTCAAGTTTTGTGTTTTCCCATGCTGACTATGCGAGGGTAATGCGGTCGCTCAATTCGTGGATGCACATCTTGTCGGAAACGCTTTCTACTGAGCCATTCATAATTGCAGGCACATCGCTCAGTGAAGTAGATCTCGAGTACTACCTAACAAAGCGTACCGCGGCAACGCCGAAGCGCGGAGCTGGGCCGTCGTTGTTAATTGATCCGGATCCTGACGCCATTACCGAGTCAGATTGCAAGAGGCATGGATTGCACTTGGTGAAGGCGAAATTTGGAGATTTCCTCACGTGGATGCGAGAGGCATTTCCGTCGCCTCCGACAGTCGGCGACCTCATTGTCCCCGCCACCAATAAGCTATTTCCCGACACACTGTCGCCTCTGTCGCTCGTCAAGTTCTTTTCGGACTTCCGGCTGGTTATCGCGGGGAAGTTGCAACGAAGCGTGCTGCCTACGCCCTTTTTGTACGGCGGTGCATTGTCCGATGAAGACTTGCATCGGCACGTTGATATCGCACGGGCGGACATTGGCCCGTTGCAGGACCATGTCGAGCAACTGCTTCGCCACCCAGCCGCGACAAGAATGATTACGCTGCTTGACGACGCTGGTACCGGAAAGAGCGCATTCTTGCGGCGCGTGGCACATGAGTTGGCGGCACTGGGGATTCCGGTCTTAGAAGTGCGGGCTCTCGAGAGGATCGATGTCGATAGCGCGATCGATTGTTTTGCCGCCGCGAAGGCATCAATCGTGCTCGTAGTAGACAATCTGGGAACTCACGCCGAACAGATTGCAGAAATTCTCAGTGACCCGGAAGCATCGATGAAGGTCGTAGTCCTAGCTTCTGACCGCAACTATCGGCGTGAGTATTTGGACACACTATTCCCCGGAAACACTGCCGGCATCCGTACTCTGACGCCGTTCACTATTGGCGAGTATGGTCAGCTAATCGAGTTGTATCGCAGTGTCGGTCTTGTGGGCACAGCGGATGCGACAAAAAATCCTAAAGAGTTCGTAGCCGCGCTAAAGGGTGACCCAGTTGCAGTGGCGGCGTGCCGGATAATGAACAATTATCAACCTCTAGAGAAGATCATAGATTCGATGTGGCGAGAATCGCCAGAAGCAATTCGCCTGCCTTACTTAACCGCCGCGTTGGCACGGCAATGCGACGCCCGTGGAATTCGGTACAGCATTCTTCAGGCCGTGTCTGGATCTGGCAATTCAGTGTCAGACCTATTCACTCCGAATGTTTCACTGCGACTTATTGATCACCCTAGCAATGCACAGTATTCACTGCCATTGAATACTACAGTTGCTGAATCGATGCTAAGGAGCAGGGCCCGCGAGCGTGACCCATTGGTCTATGAGGCGTTTTCCAGACTGGCATCAGAGTTGGCGCCCCACGTCAACCGCAACGCGATAAAGCGACGAACGCCCGAGGCCGGTCTTGCCGGCCGACTGTTTGATGTTGACACAATTGTCAAGCCGTTACTAGGACCGAGGACGGAGGAATGGTACCTGCTTTGCCAAGAACAATGGCAATGGAATTCGCGGTATTGGGAACAGCGGGCACTTTTTGCGGCAACGACCGATCTTGACTTAGCTTTGGGGCATGCGCGTCATGCGCTCGCGATCGAGGTGCATCCGTACACGCTGACAACACTGGGTAAGATCCTACTGAGAATAGACGAGCGGGATGGGTACAGCTCAGACGCTGTATTCGATGAAGCTTTCAGTCGTCTAGAGCAGGCGATCAGTGGCGAACGCGCGCGATCGAGAATCCGAATTCACCCATATGTAACGTTGTTTGGGGGAGCGCTGAGGCGATTGGGTGCCGATGCCGTGCTATCTTCCTCGCAGATCCAGGGATTGCGTGAGCTTCTTCCCGTGGCGGCCGGGCGATTTGGTAACGATCCAGTTCTGCGCAATCAAATTGCTGAGCTCTCACGCCTACTCTAGTAAAGTCGGACGAATAGAACTCTCGCTCATGTCACTATTCGTTTCGTGCTGAGCTCCTTACCGCTGCGCTTATTCCAGGTCGCACAAGCGTCTTCGCTGGTGCCACTGTAAGATGTCAGTGTCTAATCCACTGCTCTACGAGCGTGCCGCCCCCGCACCCCCTGCCCGGAAGTGAATGAATGGTTGTGAGCGTGGCCGCTTCCTGTTTCGCCGCGTGAGGCAGGTGGGCGGAGTGTGGGCGTGGTGGGGGGCAGCGGGAGAGTCGTTCGGCGGGGGCCGAGATGCACGCCGCGGAGCCGTTCAACCGCAAGGTTCTCCACACCAACCGCAAGGCCACCAGCCCATCCCCCGTGGTTGCCCGGCTCAACAGCGTGGCTCTCCCGTTCCGCGGCCGCGTCCGCACTCCCCTGCCTTGAGCCGGGACGGCGACTGAGTCCATCAGCGTCTCAGTCAGCTCTTTCTGTATTTCATGGCGTGTGGCCGTCACTCGCCATGTTTACTTCGGCAACTTGTCGTTTGCAAATACGGCCGCCACGATCTCGTCATTGCGGTTCACGAAGCGAGGAAACAGCGTGTTCAGCTCCTTGAGCATCGCGGCCTTGGCCTTCTCAACTTCCGCCTTGCTCTTGTTCGACCAGTTGATCGGCTTGCGGTTGAGCAAGCGGTTCACCGCACGCTGCCATTCCTCGATTGCGGCCGCGTCCGCCAGACGTTGGCGCTGCTTCGCATCGACGTCGAGCTGGAGGACCATGGCGAATCGATCGCACGGCATCGGGTCCGCGTTCGTGCACACCGGAGCCTTTGCACTCAGCACATACGCCGAGCCGCTCCCGGCCTTGGCGCCGATGCCCGCTGCATCGAGCGTGCGCTGCACCTTTACGTCGGCCACCCAGGCTCGTTCGATCTCAATCGTCAGGCCGGAGACCACGTAATCCTCAACAACGATCCGGGCATCTTGCCGCTTCAGCGCGGCAACCACATCGGGCCTCACACGCTTCGCGTCGATCAACCGCACGAGCTCGCCGCCGTTGATGTACCGCTTGCTCACGAGCGAAGCGCTGACCGAAGAACGCTGCGCCAGTTCGAACGCGGCCTTCGCCTCGAGGCCGATGCTCTGGAGATACTCGGCTGCCGCCGCGGTCTTGGCCGTTTCGATCTCCGTGATGTCAATCCGTCCGATCGGCCCCTCGGAGATCAACTGCGAGAGGTCTGGGCCATAGCTCTCCGGAAGAAAGAGGAGCACCGTCTTCCCGCCGTCCGTGGGCACGGTGATGGTGCCGACGCCGTACTTGGCCGCCGTTACGCCCTTGGTTTCGAGCTTGATTTCCCCGCCGGTGGTGCTGCACCCGGCGACGCACGGCAAGAGAACAAGCGACCCTGCCAACGCGCAGCAAAACAGTTGATTGAGGCCACCATGGCGAGAGACATTCATGTGATGCTCCTTGAGGCGAATCGTGTTAGCAAACGCTCGCCATCTACTTCGCAGGGCGGCGGCAATGGTTTCACCCCGTGCCAAGAGCGATGTAAGTGCAGCTATTGCAACGACTTGCGACGTCGCGACCTCCGCGATCGGTCGTAGCAGGCGCGAATATGTCCTCCTCGTCAGCCTTGGAGCGGCATCAACGCATGGCCATTCAGTACGGGATGCGCCACGCCGGCATGCTGAACGGTTAAACCGACCATCTGTGCCAACGAAGGCAGCTCTGGGGAGGCGGCAACATTGTGTCACTGACGCGGGCGGCATGCCGCCCCCGCATCGCTGCCGGACAGGCCGAGCCGTTCGCCCTCATCTGCCTTGAGCCGGGACGGCGACTGAGTCCATCAGCGAATCTTGCCCGCCTTGTCTACCACCTTGCGCCGGACGCAGCGCCTGAGTCCATCAGCATGTCCCCCTCCTCTCCTCATGGCCATCCCTCCCCCATGGTGTACGCTCCCCTACACACACAGGAGATCACCACACATGTCACAAGCTCCTCTTGACCGACGTCTGCTCCTGGGTGTGGGGGTCGCGGGCCTGGCCGGGGCGGCTGTGCTGGCGCGCGTGGCCAAGGGCGGCCCGCTGAACCCGCCGGCCGGTGCGGTCGCTTCAACCGGCCGCACGCTCGACGAGGTCTATAACAAAATTCCCGCGCTCGGCGCGGGCGACGGGCGCATCCCCCTCGCCGGCGGCCAATCGGCCATCACCATCTCTCAGCCCGGCTCCTACGTGCTCACCGGCAACGTGTTGGTCACCGGCGGCACGGGAATTACGATCGCTTCGCACAATGTCACGCTCGATCTCAACGGCTACACGGTGGGCTCCACCGACGTCAGCGGCGGCTCGGGCATCACCGCCAACGGTCGTCCGAGCCTCATCATCCGTGGAGGCACCGTCCGGGGCTTCGAGACCGGCGTGGATCTCAACAACGCGGACCGGGCGATCATCGAGGACGTCTGGGCCGATGGCCAGCGCCTGAGCGGCATCGCGGTGAATGGCACACCCAACAACTCCTTCATCGCCGTCCGGCGCTGCACAGTCACCCGCTCGGGCACGGGCACAACGGGCCTCGAGGTCCAGCCGTCGCACGGCATCTTCCTTTCGGCCGTGCGAGGCGTGGTGGAGGACTGCTTCGTGCAGGACTGCGTCAGCAACACACCGGTGCCGGTCACCTACGGCATCTACCAGCAGGGAGGTTTCCCCTTCATGATGCAGCGGAACACCGTGGTGAGCTGCCCCAGCGGCATCCGCATGAATCCCACAAACATGAGCGTCTACCGTGACAACACCGTGCTGAACCCCACGGTCGCGGCGTACTCGGTCGCGCCCGTGGTTGACGGCGGGGGGAATGTTCCATGATCACAGGCTGCATGTGGCACGGATCTTCGTCCCGTGCCGCTGACTTCGGCTCCGCGAGGTCGGTGCTCTTGCGCTGATGCGGGCCCCAGAAGATCGCGACGCAAGGCCTTTCTGCCTTGAGCCGGGACGGCCAGTGAGTCCATCAGCCGATCGAATTGCGTCCTGCTTTCCGGTGAGCCGGACGCACAGCGAGTGAGTCCATCGGTAGATGGTTCTCCTTGCCGCGATCCGAAGGTGTGCCGCTGGCTCTTGGTTGGCGCGATGGCCTCAGGCGCCGGCCCGGCTGGAGGCGGGAAGGCGTGGGATCGGCAGCGGCGGGGGGTGGGGCGGCCGTGTGGACGGGGAGATCGGGGGGAGAGGCCTATGCGTCGGCGCGCGCTCAAGCAGGAAGTCTGCGTAACTCCGTTTGGAGGCACGCGGATGGTGGCGTACGCCCGCCCCAACGCTCCAAGCCGCGTAGGGGCGGGGCACCCGAGGCAAGCAAGCGGGGACCATCAAACCAAAGTCGAAACGAAGCGGCGGGTGAACCGGCTGACCCGCTCACTTCGTTCGGG
>JBOHNM010000007.1:0-55523 GCA_050730675.1 Phycisphaerales bacterium
ACAAAGACCTTGCCACCCTGCTCTACCGCGCGGTCCTCTCCCGCGACCCCACGCCGCAGGAACTCGCCGCGCTCTCCGACTTCCTCGCCGCCTCCAAGTCCCGCGACGCCGCCCTCCACGATGCCCTCTGGGTCCTCTTCACCTCTCCCGAGTTCGCGTACATCAAGTAGCCGATCCACACTCCCATGCCACGCCACTCCATCACCCGCCGCGATCTCATCAAGGCCGCTATCGCCGCCGGCGCTGGTGCCTCGCTCGCCCCCTCCCTTCTCGCCCGCCCCTTCCTCAACTCCCAGCCCGAAGACCGCCCTTCCCACATCCCCTCCAAGGCCCCGCCCGCGCGTGCCGATGCCTGCATCTTCATCTACCTCCCCGGCGGCATCGCCGCAGCCGACACCTGGGACCCCAAAGCCCACACCCCCTTCCGCGCCGGCATGAAGGGCAGCCAGCTCCTGGGCACCTGCCCCTCCATCCCCACCGCCGCCGACGGCATCCGCCTCGGCGCAGGGTTCGACCAGCTCGCCACCGTCATGGACCGGGCCACCATCCTCCGTTCCCTCTCCAGCGACGTTCTGTTCGGCGCGGTTCACCTTCGTGCCCAGCACACGCTGATGACCGGCTACATCCACCCCGCCGGCTTCCGCGCACCCAGCATCGGCGCCATCGTCGGCCGCACCCTCGGCCGCCGCCACCCGCAGGTCCCCGAGTACATCTACATCGGCCGCGATATCGATACCTCCGACACCGAGAAGCAGTTCATCGCCGAGTACCTCGGCCCCGGCTTCCTCGGCACCGCCGCCGCCCCCTTCATGATCCCCGACCCCTCCGCCGGCCTCGCCACCCTCGACCCCGTACAAGGGATGGACCGCCAGCGCCTCGACAAGCGCCAGGCCCTCCTCAAGCGCCTCACCGATCTGCAGGACCAGGGCCTCCTCGATTCCCCCACCGCCGCCGCCCACAGAAAAATGCTTGCCGACGCCCGCGCCATGATGGACTCGCCGGTGAAGAAGGCCTTCGACTTCACCGAAGAGCAGCCCGCGACGCTCAACGCCTACTCCCCCCGCATCAACCACGACCAGCTCCTCGACAAGACCTACGACTACGGCCACCGCTTCGGCCGCGGCCTCCTCCTCGCCCGGCGCCTCGTCGAACAGGACGCCCGCTTCGTCCAAGTCGAGTACCAGTACGGCCCCTTCAAGGGCTTCGACATGCACGAGTCCGGCGGCCAGCGCATGGCCGAGATGAAGAAACAGATCGACGGCCCCATCGCCCAGCTCATCCGCGACCTCGACCAGCGCGGCCTCCTCAAGCGCACCCTTGTCGTCATCGCCACCGAGTTCGGACGGACGATCGCGAGCGCTCCCTCCGCGGGCCAAGAGCCCGAGGGCAGCGCCGAGACCCACAACGGCGAGAAGCTCGTCATCGAGAACGAGAAGATGTACGGCTTCCACGGCCACTTCTCTTCCTGCAGCTCCATGCTCTTCTTCGGCGGCGGCTTCAAGGCCGGCTACGCCCACGGCAAAACCGCCGACCACCACCCCATGCTCGCCGTCGAGAACCCCGTGAAGCTCATCGATGCCCACGCGACGCTCTACACAGCTCTGGGCATCGCCCCCGACCACTCCTACATCAACGAGAGCCGCCCCGTCTACATCACCAAGGACGGCAAGGGCAAGGCCGCCACGGCGCTCTTGGCTTAGGGTGCCACACTACGGCGCTTCGCCGTGGTGTGGTTGGGCGCCCGCTTCTTCCCGACCGCCTTCCACGCTCCCTGCACCTTTCCCACATTACCACACCACCGTTCCCACTTGGATCTGATCCGCGTTCATCCGTGTCAATTCGTGGTTGGTCTCCCGCCTCGACTTTCTGCTTTCTGCGTTTCTGCTTTCAGTTTTCCCGCTTCCTCCTCCCCTCCGCATTCCCGTGGTATTCTCCTCCCCATGGACAACCTCGAACGTCGTGCCCTGCTCGGAGTCGCCGGTGTCGCCGGCATCGGCGCCCTCGCCGCCATGGCCAAAGCGGGCCCCCTCAATCCCCCCGCCGGCGCTGTCGCCCCGTCCGGCCGCACGCTCGACGAGGTCTACAACAAGATCCCCACCATCGGCGCGGCCGATGGCCGCATCCCGATCCCCGGTGGCTCTTCGGCCGTCACCCTCTCCGCCTCCGGCTCCTACGTCCTCACCGGCAACATCGTCGTGAACTCCGGAGCCGCGATCATCATCTCCGCCGATCACGTCACGCTCGATCTCAACGGCTACCGCCTCCAGTGCACCAATCCCGGCCCCCCGGGGACACTCACCGTGAGCACCGACCGCACCGACATCACCATCCGCAACGGCATCATCGTCGGCGGCGGTTCGGGCCTGGACGTGCGCAATGACTGCCTCGGGATCACGATCACGGACCTGCACATCCTCTCCACGCTCCAGTACGGCGTGCTCGTCAACTCCTCGCGCTCGGTCGCTGTCCGCCGCTGCACCTTCACCGCCATCGGCGCCGCGGCCACCAGCGGCGTCAGCAACATCACCGCCATCCTCTTCAACAACTCGCCCCAGCCCGCCGCCACCGACAACCACATCAACCGCCACAACTACAGCGGCGGCGGCTCCCCCGTCTACCGCGGCATCTACGCCACCAGCTCCACCTTCGTCCACTTCGCCCGCAACACCGTCGCCGCCACCCCCGGCTTCAGCGGCACCGGCATCGGCACCGACTTCTCCGGAGTGATCAAAGACAATTGTGTGCTCGGCTACGGCACGCCGTTTGACTACGGGTCGGGAGTCAACGGCGGCGGGAACGTTTCGCAGTAAGGCATCACGAGCCCCGACCGTAAGAAAGAACATACGCCCACGATGAGCACCGCCGTGGTGCGAATCGTGGCGCTTTTCCCTCCCCCACGCGCCCAGTCCGCGGCCACTCTCCGCCTCGAATTCCCGCCTTCTGCGTCCAGCAATCCTCCCCAGCCTGCACAGCAGGCGCAAGAGCCTTGCCCCGGACGCAAGTCCGGGGACCCCGCCCCTGATCCCAAGCCCTCGAAGAGGGCGACAACTCTTCTCCCAAACCGCCACCCCTGGCCTCGACGGCCCGGGCATCAGCACGGCTTTCTCGGGCACTGTCACCAACAACTGCGTTCTCGGCTACTCGCCGGCCTACGCCTGCGGCACCGCCGTCAACAGCGGCAACATCTCGCGTCAGCGAGCAACAAGCCCGCTCCTCTACGAGCCCTGACCGTCAGGGAGAGGCTTCGAGGCGGTCTTACCACAGAGCGCACAGAGGGGCACAGAGAAGAGTCGAGGCAGAGTGCGAAGGCAAGCGGTCGCCTAGTCTCGCTTTCGGAGCTCCCCATGATGGATCCAACGAAACGGCAAGAATCAATTGAGTTCCTGCGCACCAAGACTGATCCTGCCGTTAGAGCGTTGACGCCGCACCATCACATCGATCCTGGTTTTATTAACCGTCGCAAGTGCTTCAGTGTGTTTGGTGAGACCTTCGTCGATGTTTTTGAGAAAAACAAGAAGCCGACGGAAACGTGGCCCGACTCACTAAGAAACAACCACCTAATTGTTGATATGGCGCTGCGGGTTTGCAATATAAGCAAGGTTCTTCCGCTGGGCGCCATTGCACAGAATCCGAGAGTCGGACAGATTTTCTGTAGTACAGAGATGCTTGCTGGCGCATCCGAGGAACTCGTATACGGAGAATCTTCCGATCGTATCAGAAATCAGATACTTCTTGAACTTGACCCAGAGCGGCAGTATTGGCTGAGCTTCGGACGAGAGCATTTCGTTGCGGACACTGGCAAATACGAGCAAACCGTTCCTGCGTGTGTGGCAATCATCGGCGAAGTGCGTCGAGTGACGCCGAGTGAGGTTGAGATTCACCCACTGATTATGGGAGCGCCTTCGTTTGATCATCCGTCAAATAAAGATGTCGGCGAGAGCTTGGCGTGGTTTGGATATGATCTCTACCAACTATTTCCGGAGGATATTGACCAATTTGCTCGCATTGTCGAAGTCGACCGATCGCTGTGCACTGAATGGCCCTCGCTCATGTCGAGCCTACCGGAGAAGCGAGTCAAAGAGAAATTGGCATTGCTGCTTGGGGACCAGACGGCAAAAGACTGGGGCGGCGAAGACCTCGATCACTACACCACCTCAGTTACCGTCGGCGGAAAGCGACGACTTGCAGGGTTTCTGCTCAAGGGGCCTGCGAAGTTCGGTGAGATGACGATGGCGATGTGTGGCAAGAACGCTGATCAGATTAATCGATTGGCGGCGACTCCATGCGACCTGCTGGTGTTGCAGCACTGTCACGATGTCGGGCTCGCAGTCCGTGAAACGCTAAGGGCTTTTTCAGTTCAGCCCTCCCGGCCCCGTCAATACTGCGTCATTGACGGCCGAGATACTTTTCGCTTATTTTCCGCTTATGGGTTAATTTGAGAGGGCCAACGCTTCCCGCACTTACACCTTCGAGACCACGCTGCGGCGTGCTGGCTGGGGATAGCCGCGACGTGAAAGCAGGAAAATAGACCCGACGACCCATAGCTACTACTCCGACAGGCGGCACCGACTATCCCGACCAGCCAAACGTGCCACCGACCGCGGCTCTGCGCGATCGGTGTGCGTCATCGTTGTAAACCTATTCACACACCGTCCCCGGCAAAGGTCAACGGCACAAAACCAACACCAACCCGCTCCCATGCGTGCGGGCGCGCTGCGCCCACGGCATCCCTGTGCCAGCACGCCCCCACGTCATCCCATTCTGCTTCTTCTCCTGCAGCTTCCCAGAGACCTGCCCACTCGCCCACACATCCACACTCTCTCCTCGAACCCACCCCACCCACCACACGTAACCCAACTCACCCATGCCCTTTCGCCTTCGCGCACCCATCACGTGCCTGGCGCTCGGCCTTCTCACATCCGTGGCCATTGCGTGGATAGCCGCAAGCACCCCCGCAACCCTCGACGGCGACGCGGAGCGCCTGCAAGCCCGCGGCCTCGATTCCCGCCGCCGCACCATCGTCGAACTTTCCCTTGCTCGCCGCACCACCCTGTTCGGCACACGCACATCGTGCAAGCTCACCGGTGCCGCGACACCCGTCAAGATCACCGTGTTCGATCAACCCCTCCCGGGCTGGGCTCGCCAGGCCGCCGAACCCTGGCTCACCGGCCGGCGAATCACTCCGCCGGACGAATACTGCGACGCCCGGATGATCTGCGCCACAGGCTTTCCCTTCCGCTGCGCCCAGTACACCTACACACTCCCGCAGAGCGTGCCATCCGCATGGCTGCAAACCACCCGCGGCGTCGCCGCCGGAGCGTTCGAAATCGCCCGATCCACGGGCACACCCACGCGTCTCCCCTTCATCCCCATCTGGCCCGGCCTGCTGCTCAACACCCTGTGCTTCGCCACAACATGGTGGCTGATCCACGCCATCGCCGCCCAAGCCCGCCGCTCCCGCCGCCATCGCCGCAACCTCTGCCTCAACTGCGGCTACCCCCGCGCCGGCCTCACCCCCGCCGCCCCCTGCCCTGAATGCGGCAAAGCCTGAGCACACCGCACATCACTCTCGCTCTCCTTCGCCTCCATGCGTGCGTGCGGGCGCGCTTCGCCCGCGGCATGCCTGTGCCGCGCTGCCCCCACGCCATCCCATCATGGCCTTGAAATCGATCAGATCGTCGGCCCTCCCCGAACGTGAAAGCACGGTAGAGAAGGCAACCCCGTTCCTCCGTCATCAGCGAACACACCCTTCCACCCGATCACTTGGTGCGCCGCCAGTACCCCCGCGGCCCATTGTCGAACTCGGCGTCATCTTTACCGTCCTGAAGCGAACGCCGCACCAAGTGGTGGAATTCAGGATGTTCCTCGTCATAGTGCGGGCAGTTCGCCTCCGGTTGGCATACCGCTTCGCCGAAGTGTCCCAGCCACAGCGACATAGACCTGCTCCAACGGCATCCCATGTTCCAGCGGCAGCAAGTTCCGCAGAAAATTCCGCAGTTGAGTCTGTCGCAAGTCAGTGAGCGGAATGTGTACGCATGGCATGGATACCTCCTGGGCGCAGTACGGCGTGCTGCTCCATGCTGATGCTACCACGAATGCAGACACTTGTTACAAGCGTCACACGGAAATGATGCGCTCAAAGCTGGTTCCCCGAATAACCTCCCCGATAAGTGCCAACCCCCCGCCCCCAACCCCGCCACCACCTCCTCCTCAAGCTCACCCTCTCCCTCGCCCTCGGCGCGGCCATCACCACCCTCTCCGCCTGGGCCATCGCCGGATGGGTCCCCTTCCGGCGGATCCCCCTCGGCGATTCGGCGCCAACAACAGATCCGTGGCCGCTCCCCTTGCCCGCGCGCCTCCGGACCCAGCTCAACCTGAACCCCTCCAACCCCTCCGCCGCCCTGAACCCGATCTACAGCGGCGACCGCCCCGCCGAGCGAAGCACGCTGTGCGATGTGTGGTGCTGCACGATCCGCACGTTCGTGAGCCTCGGATACGCCACGAGCCTCCCTGCCCCCGACAAGCCCGAGATCTCCATGACCGTCTTCGACTACGGCTGGCCTTGCCCCGCCCTCCGTCGCGGCACACTCTGGGCGCCCCCGCTCGGTCCCATGCCGTTCGATTCGCCGATCCACAATGGCGTGGCATTGCCGACGGGGGCACGAACCAACGCCCCCCTCCCCCTCTTCCCCCTCTGGCCCGGCTTCGCCATCAACACGATCCTCTTCTCTGCGGCCGCCCTCACCCTCTGGCAACTCGCCGCCGTCGCCCGCCGCCGCCTCCGCCGCGCCCGCAACCAATGCCCCGCCTGCGGCTACCCGCGTGCGGGGCTTGCCCCAACCGCCAACTGCCCCGAGTGCGGCAAAGCCTGAGCAAGTCACCATCACGCCCTGCTGCTTTCGCCTCCATGCGCGCGGGCGCGCTGCGTCCGCGGCCCCCCTCTGCCTCCATGCCCCCACGCCCTCCCATCATGGCTTTGTGCCTTGGTCTCGCTCCCATTCGTACCATGCACCACCGTGCCGCCCACGCCCCCCACTCCTTGCATTTCCGTTGCGCGCACCCGCACCAAGCTCGCCGCGATCAGCCTGCTCACCGGCACACTCTTGTCGATCGCCGTGGCGATGGTGGGGCCGGTGGTATTGCCGCAAAGCGGCGAAGTGCGGTACGCGGGACTCGGTACGCACAAGTCGACGTCATGGTTGAGCGTCGCGTATTTGAACCACTACCCAGGTAGAGAGTTATCCGATCTCGAGCGGGTCACAGCAACGCGTTTGCTTTCGTATGAAGACGATGCGGACGCACACGTGTTCAGACTTCTCGCGTCATCTCGCGCTTCCAGCCGCGGCAGGTGTGCAATCTTGGAGGCCGGGTATCCCTGGCGTTCATTCAACGCCTGGTCGGTCGAGATGTGGCCAATGTTGTCGTTCAGCATTGACGACAACGATGGAGTAAGCCAACAGCAACAACTGCCTGCGACCACTTCCGGCGTCCTTACGCTCGTCCCGGACAAGTCCGATCCCGTCAACCCCCGCTGGATCCCCCTCAACCCCATCTGGCCCTCGCTCCTCGCCAACGCCGCCGTCTGGTCACTCGCGATCGCGCTGCCCCTCTTCGCCTGGACCGAAGGCCGCCGCGCCTATCGCCGCCGCCGCAACCGCTGCGTCACCTGCGGTTACTCCCGCGCCGGGCTTGATTCAGCGGCGAATTGCCCCGAATGCGGCGGCACCGCAACGCCCGCGCCTTCCGGTATCATGTCTCTTCATTCCAGGGGCACACCATGAACACCGATCTCTCCCGCCGCGACGTCCTCCTCACCGGCGCCGCCGTCGGCGCGGCCGCGATGCTCCCGCGTTCCGCTCACGCGTCGGATTCCGATCGGGCTGCCCGTGCCCAGCCGGGCAGCGAGCCTGGCACTGGCGGCCTCGCGCCGCCCAAGCGCAAGCCGAATCCCATCGGCATCTCCACCTACTCGTTCTGGCGCTTCAACGACGACTCCAAGCTCGCCATCGAGGACTGCATCCACCACGCCGCGGACATGGGCTTCGACGGCGTTGAGATCCTGCAGATGCAAATGCCGCGCGAGGACAACGCGTACCTGCAGATGCTCAAGCAGACGGCCTTCCTCCGCGGCATGTGCCTCATGGGCTTCTCGACGCACCAGAGCTTCATCAACACCGACCCGGCCAAGCGCAAGGAGAACGTCGAAAAGACGTGCAACAGCATCGAGTTGGCCTACCGCATGGGCATCCCCACCATGCGCGTCAACACCGGGCGCTGGGGCACCACCAAGAGCTTCGACGACTTGATGGCCAACCGCGGGATCGAGCCGCGGATCGAGGGCGTCAGCGATGACGAGGCCTTCAAGTGGTGCATCGACTGCCTGGGCGAGTGCGCCAAGAAGGCCGCGGAGTGCGGCGTCACGCTCGGCCTGGAGAACCACTGGGGCCTGGGCCTGACACCCGAAGGTGTGCTCCGCATCGTCAACGGCGTCAACAGCCCGTACTTGATGTGCACCAGCGACACCGGCTGCTTCCTTGAGGACCCCTACGACCGCCTGGAACTGATGGCCGACAAGACCGCTCTCGTGCAGGCCAAGACCTACTACGGCGGCGGCAAGTGGTACACGCTGGACCTGGACTACGACCGCATCGCCCGCATCTATCGCAAGCACAATTACCGCGGGTGGATCAGCCTGGAGTACGAGGGCAAGGAAGACTGGAAGACCGCCATCCCCAAGAGCCTGACTCTGTTGCGCAAGAGCTTCGCCGACGCCGCTGCCTGAAGTTCATCCTGCACGATCGGATATCCATCATGTCCATCCTCCTACGCGCACTTTGCTGCGTTGTGCTCGCCGCCACACCTGCACTCGCCAAGCCTCCCGGCCGCGAGGTCGTGCCCGGCGTCACCATCCGCGTCTATGAAGTCTCCGGCGATCTCAAAAAAATCCCCGAGCTTCAGGAGAACCAGACGCCCAATCGCGACGTCGTCGCGCCGACGATCGATCTGGCCGACGCCGCGGCGTTCGGTGATTTCACCGGGCCGATCGTCACGCACGTGCGCACGTTCATCGATATCCCGGTTGTGGGCGACTACGAGTTCCGCCTCACCTCCGACGACGGTTCGCGGCTGACCTTTGACGGGCTGCCCGCGCTTGACCACGACGGGCGCCACGGGGCGATCCCCAAGACCGGCAAGTCCGGCTTCATGGCCGGCTCGCACGAACTGCTCATCGAGCACTTCGACCACGGCGGCAAGCGGGCTTTGAAGCTGGAATGGAAGCCGCCGGGGGCAACCGAGTTCACGCTCGTACCGACCACGAACCTGTGGACCGATGCCGACAACGCCCGCGTCACCTCGCCGGGCGTCAAGGCCCTCAAGGGCGACACCCGCCCCGGCGACGGCCGTGAGGTCGAGGGCGTCCACCCCGCCTTCACGCGCACCCCGATCCTCCCCGACGGCTACCAGCCGATGGTTGGGTCGATGGCGTTTCTGCCCGACGGGCGGCTGGTGCTCGGCACCTTCAACCCGATGCAGCGGAGCGACACCGAGCTGCCGGACATCAACAAGAAGCCGCCGGACAAGCTGTGGGCGATGAGCGGGACGGCAACGGGCGATCCGGAAAAGGTCACCGTCAAGCCGTGCGCGGACGGTGTTTACGAGCCGCTGGGATTGTGCGTGGTGGACGGCAAGCTCTACGTCGCACACCGCAAGGCGATCACGCAGCTCACCGATACCGACGGCGACGGGTTCTTCGAGACCCACCGCGACATCGGCTCGGGGTGGGAGGCCTGGAACTACCACCAGTTCGCCTTCGGGCTGGTGCACAAGGACGGCAAGTTCTACACCGCACTCTCGACGGCGATGGCGCCGCCGGGATGGAAGGGCATGGGCACCAACGCCGCGCCCAACGGCACGATGCGCGGGTGCATCCTCGAGATCGACCCGGCGGCCAACGCCGTGAGTGTGTATGCCGGCGGTTGCCGCACGCCCAATTCCATCGGGCTCGGACCGGACAATTCGCTGTTCTACTGCGACAACCAGGGCACCTGGATGTCCACCAGCCAGCTCTGCGAGGTAGCGCCCGGGCGCTTCTTCGGCCACTACAACAACACCAATTTCGTGCCCAATCTCGCCGATCGCTTCCCCGACGGCGGCGCGGCGAGCGCCTGGTGCGACCGCGTTCGCGCCCCCGCCGCGGCGTACTTTCCGCAAAATGAGCTGGCGAACTCGCCGAGCGAGCCGCTGCTGGTTCCATCGGGGTTGTACGCGGGACAGCTCTTGGTCGGCGAGATCACAGCCGGCGGTATCCGGCGGGTGTTCCTGGAGAAGATCAACGGCGCCTGGCAGGGCGCAGCGTTCCGGTTCACGCAGGGGCTGAGCTGCGGCATCAACCGCATGGCATGGGGGCCGGAGGGAGCGCTCTACGCCGGCGGCATCGGCGCCAACGGCAACTGGAGCTGGAAGGACAAACGGTTCGGGCTCGACCGGCTGGCGCCCAGTGGCAAGACGGCGTTCGAGATGCTGGCGGTGCGAGCGATACCGGATGGGTTCGAGATCGAATTCACTAAACCCGTGGATACCGCTTGGCTGGCAAAGGCGGACAACTACACGGTGACTCAGTGGACCTACAAGCCGACCGCCGAGTACGGCGGGCCGAAGGTTGATCAGCAGAAGCTGACCGTCGCGTCGACCTTGGCGAACGCCGATGGCCGGCGCGTGCGTCTGACGATCCCGGGGCTCAAGACCGGGCGCTGCGTGCGTCTGCGGCTGGACCCGGTTTCGACCGAGGGCGAGCCAATCTGGTCCACTGAGGCGTGGTACGCGCTCAACGCGATCCCGATGCGCCAGCAGCTCGCCATGGCGACGATCAACGGCGTAGCGATCGCGCCGGAAAGCCTGGGCGTGGGCGTGCTGCCACCGGCGGATGCGGCGGTGCTGATCGGGCGGACAACTCGCAACGCGATGGCAACGGCCGCGGAGTTGAAGAACGCCCCGACGGAGGCCCGCACGCAGGCCCAGATCATCGCCGGGCCGGAGTACGTCGAGGTCGGCAAGGGCTCGGGCGACCTGCTCTCGCGGACGAGCTTCGGCGATTGCCGCCTGCACGTCGAGTGGTATTGCCCGCCGGGCGGATCCGGCCAACTCGCGGCCAACAGCGGCGTCTACATCCAGGAGCGGTACGAGCTGCAGGTGCTGGGAACGCTCGCGGGCGAGGCTGCGCCGAAGAACGACGAGGCCGGCGCCATCTACAAGACCAAGGCGGCGGACCATAACGCCTCGACCGGCCCGGGCACGTGGCAGGCCTACGACATCTGGTTCCGCGCGGCGCGGAGCGCCGACGGCAAGAAGACCGAGCCCGCACGGGTCACCATCTACTGGAACGGCGTGCTTGTTCACAACGATGTGGTTATCCCCGGTTCCACGGGCGCCGGCAAGGCCGAGACGCCCGACCGGGCCGTGTTGATCGGGCCGCTGAAGCTCCAGGATCACGAGTCCCAGGCGGAGGGGTCGGTGCGGTACCGCAACGTCTGGATCGCGCCGCTGGATGCCGCGCCCGCGATCACGCCGGGTGAATGGCAGACGCTGGACGCCGCGGCGGTGGTACGTGATTGGCGCATCCGCAGCGGGCCCGCCACCTTCATCGCCGACGGCGGCGAGATCGTCGGCCGCTCGGTCCCCAACTCCACCAACACGTTCCTCGTCTCGCCGCGCGAGTACGGAGACTTCGAACTGCTCCTGGAATTCAAGCAGCACGCCGACCTCAACTCCGGCGTACAGGTCCGCAGTTCAGTCGAGGGCGGCTGGGACAACCGCCCGGGCAAGGTCATCGGTTACCAGGTCGAGCTTGATCCCTCGGCGCGGGCGTACACCGGCGGCCTCTACGACGAAGCACGGCGCGGCTGGCTTTACCCGCTCATCGACAACCCCTCGGCGCGGCGGGCGTACCGCCCGGGCGAGTGGAACACACTCCGCATCGTCGCCCAAGGCCCGCACGTCCGCACGTGGCTCAACGGCGTTCCCGCCGCGGACGCCTTTGACGCCATCGATGCCACAGGTCGCATCGCTTTGCAGGTCCATGGCGTCGGCGACAAGGCCGAGCCGATGGAGGTGCGGTTCAGGAATGTGCGGCTACGCGAGCTTGATTCACGGTGATCGCGATTCACCGCCGACGAGCGCACCAACCAGCACTGTTACGGGCATCCGGCGAAGAACAGTTGCAGCGCAGTCACCAGGTCGTCCACCGTCACCTGCCCGTCGGGCGATGCACCGCCGCCGGGCGAGGTCACGTCGGCATCGGGGGATGCGGAGAAGAACGCCGCGAGGAAAGCCACCAAGTCATCGACGGTCAGCACACCATCGTGCCCGGCATCGCCGCCCGGGCCGACCAGGTCCACCGGTCCGCACGGCGGCAGCGTGTAGGTCACTTCGAGCATCGGGCGATTGTTGACCGGCGCGGCGACCGATGCCCACCGCCAGCCGTCGGTGCCGCCGGGCATGACGGCCCAGCCGCGGTTGGTTGAGGGGGTCGCGACCCACGAGGTCACCGTTTGCGTGACGTCGAAGATCGTCCACGTATCGACGGTGTTCGCCAGCGCCGTGAAGTCGGGCGTGGCGGCGGCATCAGAGCCAAGATTGATACCGCCGGCCAGTGTGTTCCACGTTGATGAATCGGTGAACCCAACCAGCATTCGGTGGACGGAAACCGAAGTGCCGGAATTGTCACCGGAAGTGCTGCCGGTGAGCAGGACAAGCTTGGCAGAGAGAATCTGTGCACGCGCGGGCACCTGCCCCGGTCCTTCGCCAAAGATCGCGTCGAAGCGGATCAACCCGTGGCTCAGGGGTGAGCCGTCGGTGACGATCTGTGTGGCGGTGGCGTGGGCGGCATTCAGCGCGGGCTGCTCGATGTACGTAGTATGCGTACCCGTGTAGCCAGCGACTCCGTTGCGGAACGTGACACTGGTCGAGCGCCGGTCGCTGGTGAAGATACCCGCAATGGGCGTCACCCCTGCCGCGGCGCCGGCGTGGGGAAGGCCGTACCACTCCTCGATCGTGCGGAGCAGGTCGTGCAGCGCCGTAGATGATCGTCGGGATGCGGTTGCGCTCGAGGTCGTTGTCTTCATCCCAGGTGACGATGAGGAGACTGTTGTTGGCCGCGACCCACTGCGCGTACGCGCCGAGGCGCGACTGCAACCAAGCGTCGGCCTGGGCGATCGAGCCGTCGTGCATGTCGTGGTTGAGGTCGGGGATCACCATGCAGACCGTCGGCAGCTGGGTGAAGTCGGCCGGGAAGGCCGTGAACGGCTGGTTCACCGACGCGGGGAGTTGGTTGGAGCCGACCATCACCGACTGCCAGTGAGTGTAGGGGTTGTGCTTCGACGCGTACGCGCCCGAGGACTCGATGATCACACCCGGGGCCGGGAGCCCCTCGCCGTAGCCCACAAACGTGCGACCGGAAGCGATCAGCCCAGCGGCGAGGTTCGGCGAAGAGAACGGCGCGGCGTTCGGCGGCTCGTTGTCGAGCACGTCCTGGCTGCCGCCGCTGAACAGGTGCAGGTAGTTGGGCTGGCTGGGGTGCGTGAGACCGTACATCGTGGTGAGCGAAGCGCCGTGCTGGGCGAGCCAGTTCATGTACGGCGCTTGGGAGGAGCCGATGATCTGCGAGTAGCCGTGGTTCTCTTCGATTACGATGACGACATGATCAGGGGGCGATGCGGACGCATCGGACGCCGCGGCAAAGGCGACGGCGATCACGAGTCCTCGCGAGAATCTGGAACGGCTGGGTGAACTCATGTCCATAGAGTGCCTTGGCGAATCGCCGCGTCAAGGCAAGGCGGAGGATTCGTTGAACAATGGGGATTCGCGAGCGTGACATATCGGCCCCCGAACAATGTTGCACCGCCATGAACGCTGCCATCCTGTTCAACACTGTGGAATTGTGAGCATGGATCATCGCTCGCTGTGGCTGGGACGGCGATGCAAGAAATGTCGTTATTTCGCTTGCCGTGGCGTCATTGGTGGCCGATACTGTTGACCACAACCATGAACGTCATGGCTTTCCATCTCGAAGCGACCCGAACCGCGGCCGACCCGGCCGCTCGGCGATATTGTGCGGCTCTACGCCGCGGTTATCGCCTTGCGCTGCTGGATCGACTCCGGCTGCCGTGTCGCTAAGCGTCTCTGACGCGGCGTCGGCAGCGGGATTTCCCGGGCCGACGCGATCGAGATCCCCCGCTTCTCCATCGCCAAGCCCTGAACTCCCGTGAAACGATCGCCGCGTTCGATCCGCTGATCGTCCGTTCGCACGTTTTCGTGCGGTGGCTGTCGCTGCGCTTGCTTCAAGCGGGCGGCGCGATCGCTGCGCACCAAGGAGCAGGCCTCTCATGTCCACGTAACTTTGCTTTGACCCCGTAGCTCAATCGGCAGAGCGCCCGGCTGTCCCTCGGGAGGTTGTGGGTTCGAACCCCATCGGGGTCGTTGGTTGTCGTTCGCGCAGTCGGCTCCGTAGCCCAACCTTGGCAGAGGCGGCGGTCTCAGAAACCGCTTGTTGCAGGTTCGAATCCTGCCGGAGTCATTGACATCCTGAGTACCGACTCGGTAGCCCAACGGCAGAGGCCGCGGCTTGAGGTGCCGCGTTGTGCGGGTTCGAATCCCGCCCGAGTCTTTTCACAGCACGTGCGGCCGCGGTCGCCGCGCGTGGCACGCCCCCGTGCCTGACTGGTGTGAGGAGCGGATTGCAAATCCGACCGGGCCGGTTCGATTCCGGCCGGTGGCTTTGGAGATCAGGCCCGAGGGCGGGCGACAACTCGGGCCGGTATCCAAGCGGACGAAGGACGCCGACTGTAAATCGGTGACCCACGTGGAAACCATCGCAGGTTCGAATCCTGCCCGGCCCATTTCTGCGGCGCACGCGCGCCAGGCTTCGAGTATGGCCGGGGCGTCCCCGGCCCTACTCCAGCACAAAGTCCGCGATTTCGCGGGCGGTGAAGCGGTCGGTCTCTTCCCCCATGCGGAAGGTGTCGCTGGTCCGGCGGAAGCCGCACTTTTCGAGGATGCGGTGCGAGGGAGTGTTGGTGCGGACCGCGGTGGCGTGCAGCGGGCGTCGGGATTCCATGGCGAGGAACAACTCCAGGGCGCGCGAGGCGATGCCTTTGCCCCAGTGCTCCCGCGCGATCCAGTACCCCACGCAGTCGTGCCCATCGGCCTGGAAGCAGGCGATGCTGCCGACGAGGTGCGGGCCGTCGGAGCCGTCGAGTTCGATCACCCAACCGTGGATGCCCGGGTTGACGAAGTGGCCGTCCCACACGGAGAAGAAGACCTCGCGCGTGCGCGGCTTGGTCCCGGCCATGTCGTTGGACTCGGGGTCCGACTGGAGTTCGAAGAGCGCGGGGAGATCGCTCGGCCGCGTGCGGCGGAGGCGGATGGCGGGCGCGGCGGAGCGAGATTCGCGGGGGCGAACGGGGTGCATTCGAGATGGTAGTGGTGCAAGCACGATCGCCGTACGATCGGCAAGTGAGCCCATGAAAAGAGCAACCGCGAAACGACCAGCTTCACCTAAGATCAGCCAGCGTACGGGCAAGCGCGGCGATTCCAAGGCCGCTTCCAGGATCCGCTTCAGTGCGAAACTCCTGCGGCCGGAGGATGCCGCGACCCACAACAAGTCCGGTACTGACGGGTGGACCTTTCTAACCCTGCCCAAGCAAGCCAGTGCGAAGCTCTCCTCGCGGTCACAGGTGACCGTTGACGGCACACTCAATGGCGCCGTCTTCCGCGCGACGCTTGAGCCCGACGGCCAGGGTGGTCACTGGCTCAAAGTGGAGCGAGAGCTGCGTGAACGCGCAGGCGCTGAGCCGGGCAGTAGCGTCACGCTGGAAATCGCGCCCGTCGCTGAGGAACCGGAGCCCGAAGTACCGGCCGACCTGCGCAAGGCTCTCGCGGCCGCGCCGAATGGGGCGCGAGAAGTGTGGGCGGACATCACGCCCGTCGCGCGGCGGGACTGGATCCAGTGGATCACCTCCGGCAAGAAGGCCGAGACCCGCGCGATCCGGATCGACAAGGCCTGCGACATGCTCGCGAAGGGGAAGCGGCGCGCCTGCTGCTTCGATCGCTCGGGGATGTACGACAACAGCCTCAGCTGCCCTGTGGCGGATGAGTCATAAGTGATCCAACACGCTCGACGCAGCGGGCTAAGCCGTGATCGCGACGATCATGTGCTGGCAGTGCCGACCGGCCCCGTTCAGGCCAGGGTGGTCGTGACCTCGATGTTGCCGTGGACGGCCTTGGAGTACGGGCAGATCGTGTGGGCCGTCTCGATGAGCGCTTCGGCGACCTCGCGGTCCACGCCCGGCACGCTGACGCGCATGTTCGCCCGCAGGAAGAACGAATCGCCGGCGAGGCTGAGATCGATCTGGGTATCGACCGACGGGTGGCCCGCGATCTTGATCTTCTTGCGGGATGCGGCGAGCTCGATCGCGCCAAGGTAGCAGGCCGACCAGGCGCTGGCGAAGAGGTTTTCGGCCGCGGGGTGCGGCTGGGGCAGCTTGATATCCACAAATCCATCGCTGCTGCGCGAGGCGCCGTCGGGGCCGCTGGTGGTGTGGGTCTTGCCGGTGAAGAGGACCTTGGCGGTGGCGGTGGTCATGGGAGGGTTCCTTCTTCTGGATGAGTACTCTGGCGCTTGCGAGTCAGTGGTATTGTGGAAGATTGGGATTGGTTGTCAAGCAATTTCTGAACCATCCTCCACGGGCATTCGATTCATGGGGACTCGGCTACCGGTTCCCCGGCCCTCTTCAGCGGCCTGAAGACGCGGCCCGCGGAGGCCACACATGTCGCAACCTCCGCCTCAGCGCGGCTTGCGCGGTCCCGCCAGGATGAGGCCACCGATGAGCACGGCCGCAGCGCCGGCGATCGGATTGAAGAACGCGATCCATGTCGGCTCACGACCCACTTCCATGATCTGCTGGACGGTCATGCCGGGAGGGCGGGGATCGGCGGGGTACGGCTTCTGGATCGTGAAAAAGGCCATGAGCAGGCCGAGCACCAGGACGATGCCGGCGAGCACCACCACCGGCTTGCCGCTTCGGGCGATCTTGGCGCACATCCACCCGCCGAAGAGCCCGCAGATCAGCGTGATCGCCGGGGCCGCGATGGTGATGACCATGTTGCCCTTGTAGCTCCCGGGCTGGAGCAGACCGTCCGGGCCCAAGCCGAACCACAGGCCCATGAACGCGCCCATGATGAGGATACACATGACGATGTACGAAGCGATGACGGCGAGGATCGACCTGAGCATGGCTGTCTCCTGTGTCACGGGCTATCCGAGCCTTACGTGGCGAGTGTACAGCCTTCCCTGCCATCGTCGATAGCCGATTCTTGAGCCGTTCAACTACCCAACCTCAGCACTCACTGATCCCCACACTCACGTTCACGGCCAGGCCGCCCTCGGCGGTTTCCTTGTACTTGCTGCCCATGTCCTTGGCGGTGTCCCACATGGTGCGGATGACACCGTCGAGGGAGACCTTGGCCTTGGCCGGGTCGGAGTCGAGGGCGATGTTGGCGGCGACGATGGCCTTCATCGCGCCCATGGTGTTGCGCTCGATGCAGGGGATCTGCACGAGACCGTGGATGGGGTCGCAGGTCATGCCCAGGTGGTGCTCCATGGCGATCTCCGCGGCCATGAGCACCTGGCCGACCGACCCGCCCAAGCACTCGCACAGGCCCGCCGCAGCCATCGCGCTCGAGACGCCGATCTCCGCCTGGCACCCGCCCATGGCGGCGGAGATGGTGGCGCCTTTCTTGAAGAGAATGCCGATCTCGCCGGCGGTGAGCATAAAGTCGATGACGCCCTGCTCCGACGACGGCAGGAAGCTCGCGTAGTACATCATCACCGCGGGGATGACGCCGGCGGCGCCGTTGGTCGGCGCGGTGACGACGCGGCCGAACGCCGCGTTCTCCTCGTTGACGGCGAGCGCAAAGGTGTTGACCCAGCGGAGGATCTGCTGAAAGTCGCCGCGGCAGCGGGAGACAGCGGTGAGCCACTGGTCCAGATCGTTGTGGGCGGGGTCCTGAGCGCGGCCGCTCATCAGGCGGTCGTGGATGGACTTGGCGCGCCGGGTGACGTTGAGGCCGCCGGGGAGGACGCCGTCGGTGCGGCAGCCACGCCAGATGCACTCCTGCATGGCACGCCAGATCTTGAGCAGGCCGGAGCGGACCTCGGCCTCGTCGCGCCAGGCACGCTCGTTGGCGAGCATCATGGCGGGGACGTGCAAGCCGTTGCGCTTGCAGTGGCCCTCGACCTCGCCCGCGGTCTCGGCGGGGTACGGCAGCTTGACGGCGCGGGCGCCGGTGGGGCGCTCGTTCTCCTGCACCACGAAGCCGCCGCCGACGGAGTAATAGGTCTGCGTGGACTTGCGCCCGTCGTCGAGCAGCGCGGTGAAGCGGATGCCGTTGGCGTGGAAGGGAAGGGCCTCATCCATGTGGAACCGCAGGTCGGCATCGCGGTCGAACTCGGCGCGATGCTCCGAGCGGAAGTAGATCTCGCCCTTCTCGCAGATCGAGGCCACGCGGTCGTGCAGGCCCTCGACGCGGCAGGTGACGGGGTCCTCGCCGCTGAGGCCCAGGATCACGGCGATATCGGTGCCGTGGCCCTTGCCGGTCTTGGCCAGCGAACCGTACATGTCGGTGCGGACGCGCACGGTGCGGTGCAGCTCGCCCGCGGCATCGAGGTGGGCGAGGAACCGCTGCGCGGCCCGCCACGGGCCCATCGTGTGGCTGGAGGAGGGGCCGACGCCGATCTTGAAGATGTCGAAGACGCTGATGGCTTCCATGGAGGGTGCATCATTGACCGGCGGCGGGGCCGCGTGGGGAAGTCCCCGGGTTTGGGTAGACTCTCCCCGTGGCGAGGTGGCGATGCATCGCGTGGAGCTTGGGGTTGGGGGTGGTGACCACGGTGGGTGTCGCTTGGGTATCGGCGCGTCATTTGGTGCCGCCCGAGCCGTACTTCGCTCGAGCTCATAGCGGCGAGCGCCGGGTGGATTCCGCACCCAACACATCGCCTGATCGCACGCCAGTCGTGCGTGTCAAGCGCCTGGACGGTGTCGCGGCGACAATTCGCATCCTGCAAGCGGAAACGCTGGGGCAGGCAAAGCGGGACTATGTTCCCACATTCCTGAGTCCGGAAGAGCTGGCTCCCGCGTGGATGATCGAGCAAGTAATTGCCGCAACGGACTGGCGCGACTATCCACTGGCAGAGTTCACGGTCAACGACGCGGGCTGGCCCTTTCGGGCGTTGCGCGATACACAATCTCGTTCGCGTCCGGGCACGGAGCAGCGCCACGGTGCGTTCGTGTTACGTGAAGGACTCTATTCGCCGTCAATGGGGCTCATCGAACGCCCGATCATCTTGCCGTATCAGCCAATCTGGACCGGATTGATCGCCGACACCATCGTGTTCGGCGGCGCATGGTGGGTGATCCTCACCGTTCCGGGCTTGATCCGAGATCGGAGGCGCAGGCGCCGCGGTCGCTGCCCCACCTGCGGCTACACACTCAAAGGCCTCGCGCCCAACGCCCCCTGCCCCGAATGCGGCAAATCGCTCGCGCCGACAAATACGTCGATCAATACGTCCACAGCGTGATCGTGCGGCCACAGCTTGAGGTCGCCGGGGCGGTGAGGTCGAACTCCGAGAGCGGCTCGAGCTGCAGCAGCGAGAACGAGCGGCAGACGAGCTGGCGCGGGTCGGCGGGTGTTGGCGCGCAGGCGGCGGAGTCGCCCACGGCCGGAGTTGCCGGGGCCCAGGTGGCGGTGGGGATCGGCCGGGCCCGCAGCTTGGACTCGCGGCGGACCGTCGGCGCAGCAGCCTCTTCAGTATCCGGTGCGACCGGCGCAGCCGTAAGGCCCATGGCCGCGACGATCACGAGGAACACAATGACGATCGAGACGTGCCCGATGCTGGTGACGAGCTTGGAACGGTCGGTGGGGGTGGGCGAAGTGGGCAGGGTGAACATGGGCGGGCTCCCTGGCTCGGGGTGAACGACACCTTGTTGGGGAACCCGTCCGTTCCCTTTCATAGGGATGCACGGGGCGGCGGGCTCCGTCAGCAGATGCGTAAAGAAGACGCCGCGCACGCCAATTTCCGGCGCGGATTTGGTCCTGGAACGACCACCGGGGCCGGTGCAAGGCGGGGAGCCAAGGTCAATACCATGGGCGTGCGCGAATCCGAACTGCTGCGACATATCGCCGAGCGCTCCCCCGTCCGGGCCTTGGGCCCCGGCGTGGTCGTCGGACCCGGCGATGATTGCGCGGTGCTGGCGCCCAGCGGGCGGGACCTGCTGGTGACAGTCGACCACCTCGTGGAAGGGCGGCACTTCGCCCCCCACCCCGGCACCCCGATCGACGCGATCGCGCGCAAGGCCGTGGCACGAAGCGTTTCCGACATCGCCGCCATGGCCGGAACGCCGGCATGGGGATTGGCCACGGGGGCGCTGCCGCCGGAGTGGATGGCCGGTGGACGGGCGGGAGCCGACGAGCTGTTCGACCGAATGGCCCACTGGGCGCGGCACTGGCACTGCCCGCTTGTCGGCGGCGACATCTCTTCACTCCCGGGGGGGGCGGGATCGCCGCTGGTGCTGACGGTGACGGTCGCGGGTCACGTCCACGCGACACGAGGCGCGGTGCTCCGCTCCGGCGCCTGCGCCGGTGATGCGGTGTGGATGACCGGGCGTATCGGCGGGTCGCTGAAGTCGGGGCGGCACCTGACCTTCGAGCCGCGGGTGGCCGAGGGGCGCTGGCTGGCCGACACGCTGGGCGAGGACTTGCACGCGATGATCGATGTCTCCGATGGGCTCGGACGCGACGCGGGCCGGATCGCCGCGGCCTCAGGAGTAAGAGTCGAGATCGAGCGGGCGCGGGTGCCGCTGCATGGTGACGCGGGCGCCACGGCACTTGCGGATGGCGAAGACTACGAGTTGGTCTTCACAACTGCGGCGGGTGTGGAATTGCCGCCGGCGTGCCCGCTGACGGGTGTGGCCCTGACGCGGATCGGGCGCGTGGCAACGGGGGGCGGGTGCGGCATCATCGAGCCGGACGGATGCGTCGTCGAAGGGGCGGATCTGGGATGGGACCATTGAACCACGCGCACAGCGATGCAACGGCTTCGCCCCGCCCGGCGGCGAACAATCCCGCCATGGACCGCGTGAAGATGACCTTCGAGACCGATTCGCCCGACGCGACGCACGCGCTGGGGTGTGTGCTTGGCTCAGTGTTGTGGGCGGGCGACTTCCTCGCTCTGCACGGCCAGCTCGGGGCCGGCAAGACGGCCCTAGTGCGGGGGATCGCAGCAGGCCTGGGGCTCGATCCCCGCGCGGTGAGCAGCCCGACATTCGTCATCGCCAGCGAGTACACGCAAGGGGAACCCGGCGGGGGGGCCACACCGATCCCGCTCGTCCACATGGACGCGTACCGGCTCAGCGGAGAAGAAGACCTGGAGACCGCGGGTTGGGACGCCGCCTGTGACGGCGCGGGCGTCGTTGCGGTCGAGTGGGCCGAGAAAATCGCCGGGGCGCTCGAGCGTGCCACAGGCCCAGCTCGGCGAAACCTCGCGGATGTGACGCTGGAGGCGACGGGCGCCGAATCGCGCCGGATCACGCTCGATGCGCCCGCAAGCTGGGCGCGGCGACCTGGATGGAACAGCCTTGCCGCGCGAGCGACGAGCAGCAGCGAGCCGCGGGCGTGGACGGTCTGCCCGACGACGGGCAAAAACGTGCCGCCGGATGCGCCCACGTGGCCGTTTGTCGATGAACGCGCGCGACTCGCAGACCTGCACAAGTGGCTGACCGGCCGCTACGTGGTCTCACGCGAGCTGCGGCAGGATGATCTGGAGTGAGGGCGGAGGGAAAGCGAGTTCACCACAGAGGGGCACAGGGCACACAGGAAGGCGGGAAAGGCAAAGAGCGACCACGGATTGACGCGGATGGGCACGGATCAGAGGGATGCATATGGCGTGGTAGACTGGTGCGATGGCTGATCTTCCCGCAACAACTCGCAAGCGCGCGAAGGCCGGCCGCAAGCGGCGGGTGGCGGGGTGGGTGTTGCTGGTGATCGGTGTGCTGATTACGGGTGTCTGGGGGGCGTCGCGATGGTGGGCACTCGGATTTATGGGAATGACTTGGGGTATTGGATTTGAGAGCGGAGTTGGCGCGGTCTCGGTTGTCCCCTCGTTTGCCGACTCAACGAAGCCAAAGAACAGGTTTATCGCGGAAGCCAACGTGTACGACGATCAGAAACGCTGGAATCTGATCGTGCCGCCAAACTACCGTGCTTCAGAAAGCGATCCGAGAGGGTGGTACTACTGGCCCGTGGCGTACTCCGACCTTCTATCACCAAACAGAAAAAGCTATATCTTTCGGACTTGGCTGGTGGTGCTCTGGCCCTTCGCCCTTGCCTCGCTGCTCGGCGGCGGGTGGCTGGTGTGGTCGGGGCGGCGGGCTAGGCGGCGGGCGATGACCGGGCACTGCCTCAAGTGCGGCTACGACCTGGCGGGGCTGGCGACCCCCACGACCCCCACGACCCCGTGCCCGGAGTGCGGAACCGTGGCGCACGCCGCCCCCGCGAGGTAGACTCAACCGATGGCCAGTGGCCGTACCGGAAACACGCGCGAGCCGCCGCAGTTCCCCAGCGGGCGAGTCCGACAAGTCGCGGGCTGGTCGTTGCTCGCGATCGGTGTCCTGCTCTGCGTGGCGTACGTTTATGGCCGCACCGTCACGAGGAGGCGATTCGATGTCGATGTGATCATGCTGCCTCTGGTTGGCGCCTCGCTGCTCGGCGGCGGGTGGCTGGTGTGGTCGGGGCGGCGGGCTCGGCGGCGCGCGATGACGGGCGTGTGCGGCAAGTGCGGCTACGACCTGGCGGGGCTGGCGGCGGGGAGCCCGTGCCCGGAGTGTGGGGGCGGGGATGTTGGCGCGGCGGCCTGAGTCCGGGCTTTCGCCCCTTGGGCGCGCGGCCCTTGCGAGTGGCTTCAGCCACTCGTGCGGGCCTCTTTCTGCATCCGGCCCCTTGGGCCGACGTTGTGGTGAAGAGCCGAGTCCAATCGTCGGCCCCGGGGGCCGCAAGACCAAGAGGCACACCTTCGAGTGGCTGAAGCCACTCGCAACCACCGGCCGCCCAAGGGGCGGGGGACACTCAACTCCTCAACCGTTGCACCCCCTTCGCCTCCATGCGTGCGGGCGCGCTGTGCCTGCGGCCTCCCTGTGCCGCCATGCCCCATCTATGAGCAGGCTGTTGTCAAGCGGATCAGCGGTTTTCATCGGGATCGGCCCGACCATCTATCCGGCGTCGCCGCGAGGGTGCGCCACGTCACAAGTGCGGATCGGCCTCACTCACGCGCAACAGCCTCGAGGGCTAGGGGGCATAGACGAGGTCCGACCGCTTCGATCCCGCTGAACCGCCCGACGTCGCCTCCTCTCGATGGACCAGCCCTCCCGCGTCCCCGACGGCGGGTCTTTGCCGAAGGCGTAGCATCAACGCCGGCGGGGACGCGGGAGGGCGTCGTTCATGTTTACGCCGCCTTCTTGGTCTGGACGGTTTCCCTCCAGGCCTCACCGCTGCGCAGCATCGCCATCATCACCTCCGACAGGTGCCGCGCCGTGGCCACGATCGCCACCGCCGTCCTTTCCTTACTGTTGCGCTTGATCCGCTCGTAGAACGCCCGCACCGACGGCGACAGCGCGATGCTCCGCCACGCGGCCTCGAGCAGCAGCCAGCGCACCGTCCCCGGACCTTCCTTGGTGATGTGCCCGTAGTGCGCCTTGCCCGCGCTCTGGTCCAGGCTCGGCACCCGGCCGAAGTAGCTCCCCGCCATCCGTGCCGACCGGAACCGCTCGGGCTTGTCCACGTACGCCATGAACGCCTCGGCTGTGCGGGCGCCCACGCCCGGGATCGTGCGCAGCAGCGTGACCCCCGCGTGCGCCGCGCTCTCGCCGTCAAGCCCCTTCTCGGCTTTACGCAGCGCCGACTTGTAGAACGCCAGCTCCTGCAGCAAGAGGTCGCGCTTGAGAGCCTCCAGCGGGGGGAACTCGATCGATCCCAGCCAGGCCGTCCCGCTTGCCGTCCACAGGCTCTTGCGCCGCGGCGACTCCACGCTGTGCGCCCTCAGCAGCGCCCGCAACGCGTTCTTCGCCTGCGTCTGGCGCGAGACCAGCGTCCGCCGGAACTCGATCTGCCCCCGCCACGCCCGCGTCCGCTCCGACGGCACGTGCACCGCCGGCACCTGGCCCAGGTGCAGCAGCACCGCCAGCTTGTGCGCGTCCACCCGATCGTGCTTGTGCTTGGCCCGGAAGATCAGCCGCACGTGGCCCGGGTGCGCCACCACGACCTCGGCGCCCACGCCGACCAGCGCGTCGTGCAGCGTCCCGTACCCGCACGACGCCTCCAAGCAGGCCCGCGCCGGTTCGCCCAGCTCCCGCACGAAGCCCGCCACGGCGTCCGGCCCGCCCCTGATCGTGCATTCCTTGACGACTTGTCCCTCGCCGTCGAGCACGCACACCGCGTAGAACATGAAGTGAGCGTCAATCCCGATCGTGAACATGGATCGCCTCCTGATGGGTGCCGCGGCACGCGCCGCTACGCAGCGGCACGCCCCAACATCTTCTGCCCCAGGCCTGCTCCATAGTGTCACGCCATCTCATCGCTTGTATCGCGCCTTGCGGCGTTCGCCCCCCCGCATTCCTCTTCCGGCGCTGTAGACTCTCAGACCATGGCCGCCCATCCCGCCACAACCTCACGCAAGCTCCCACGCACCGGCCGCAAGCGGCGGGTGGCGGGGTGGGCGCTTGTGGGGCTCGGCGTGGTGGTCGCGGTGGCGTGGATCGGGTCAGTGATGGGAAGTGCCGCATGCAGTCGCGGTCAATGGAATGTGGAAGTCAGGTTAGGATGTGCGTTCGCATCCCACATCGAAGGCGTTGAGGATTCGTACTCGCACACCAGTATTGATTTTGTCCCTGCGCAATGGACTCGCATGTACTGGCGTGCGCCGAACACATCGAACCTCGCACCCCGAGCGACCCTAGATGCTGTGATTGTGCACTACGATCGGTTCGATTTTCTCGCGGGCGTACAGCGGTACTGGTCTGTCTGCCTCTGGCCCTTGCCGTTCTTGCTGTGTGGGAGCGGCGGGTTCCTGCTCTGGTTCGCCTGCCGCGCTCGCCGCCGCGCGATGGCGGGCGTGTGCCTCAAATGCGGGTACGTCCTTGCCGGGTTGGCGGCGGGTGCGCCGTGCCCGGAGTGTGGGAGGGGCGCAAGTCCAGTGGGCGAAGCTGTTTGAATTCGCTTGTGCCTTTGGTCCGGAGGGCGGACGGCATTGAAATGCCCACTCTGCAGGCTTGCTGGACACCAAACCGGGCACCCCAACCACCGCTGTGCAAACGCCGCCACGCCCCCAAATGCACTACCATCGGGCCATATGGTTGACCTGACATTCATTCTGGCCCAGGCGGGCAAGCCCCCGGAGGCCGCCGGCGGCTCCAGCCTGCGCGACATCTTCCTCCAGTCCTTCGACACCTTCAGCGTCCTGCTGATCCTCGGCTCGCTGCTCGCGGGAACCGTGATCGTGCGCTGCGCGCTGGAAGTCCGCAAGGGGAACATCATCCCCGAGGACAGCGAGAAGGCCCTGCGCCGGCTCGTCGAGAGCGGCAACATCGAAGGAGCCCGCGGCTTCGTCGAGCGCGACGACTCGTTCCCCTCCAAGGTCCTGCTGGCCGCCATGAAAGCCCCCGCGAGCGCACCGGCCATCCGCGAGGCCGCGGAGCTGACGGCGAGCGAGGAATCCGCCCGATGGTTCCGCAAGATCGAGCCGCTCAACGTCGTCGGCAACCTCGGCCCACTGCTGGGTCTGGCGGGCACGGTGTGGGGCATGGTCAAGGCCTTCATGGCCCTCAACACCATGGGCGGCCAGGCGACGGCCGGGTCACTCTCTGAGGGTATCAGCAAGGCCCTCTTCCACACACTCCTGGGCCTCATGCTCGCGATCCCCGCGCTGGCCGTCTTCGGGTTCTTCCGCATGGTCGTCGATAAGCACTGCACGCGCGCGATGGTCGTCTCCGCCGAACTGACCGAGCAGTACATCAAGCTCATGTCCACCCCGAAAGAGCCCGCGGCCAACGCCGCAGCAGCCGCGGCGCGGGCCGCAATGGCCGGCGCTGGCGCAGGCGCGGTCCGCCACTAGCAACTCATCACCGCCGCTCTCCTGCGTTCTGCCTTTCCCAATGCCTAGTGCCCAGTGCCTGACGCCTTCTCCTAGTGCCCGATGCCAAGTGCCTTCTGCTCTCTTCCATGCGTTTGCGACGCCTCAATCACGGCTCCAGCTTCACCGAGGCGATCAACGTCACGCCGCTGATCGACGTGGTGATGTGCCTGATCATTTTCTTCCTGATCGTCAGCCGCATGGCCGCCGACCAGCTCGCGGGCGTGAAGCTCCCCGATACCAAGCTCGGGGCATCGTCCGATACCAGCGAGGCGCTGGTGATCAACATCGCCCAGCCCACCGGCCTGACGGTGACGTCCTGGGGCGGTGCCGCGGCACGCGTGGCCGTCGGCGCTCGCGTCGTCTCCACCGAGCGCGAGCTTGAAGATGTGCTCCGCGAGCGCGCCAGCGAGGTGGCGATCCGCATCGCCGGTCCCGGCCGCTCCCCGGTGATCAGCGCCGTGCCGGTCCGCATCCGCGCCGACCGCGACCTGCCCTACGGCGCGGTCCAGCCCGCCCTCCGCACCTGCCAGCGCCTGGGATTGGTCGCCGTGCGCCTGGTGACCGAGCGGAGCGAAGAGCAATGAGCGCCGGAGCAAGGACATTCCGACGCCGCGGCGCCCTGGACCTCCACCGCACGCACTTCGGCCCCAACATGACGCCGATGGTGGACGTCGTGATGGTGATCCTGGTCTTCTTCATGGTCTCCGCGGCGTTCGTCGGCCCCGAGTGGTTCCTGCGGTCGATGGTCCCGCGCCCCGTCGCATCGGCCGATGCCCCCAAGCAGCCGACGCCGCCGAAGCCCAACCCGGGCGTCGTCGCTCCGGACCAGTCGGAGATGAAACTCACCAAGAACCAGATCTATCTGCGGCTGATCCTCCCCGAAGGGGGCGGGCCGCCCTCGGTGGTCTGGCTCTCCAAGCGCTTCGAGTCGATCGAGGCCTTCGCCGCGGCCCTGGCCCGCTTCACCGAGGGCGAGAACATCCCCAAGAAGGACATCGAGGTCTTCATCGAGCCGTCGAAGGATGTGCCCTACCGCGAGGTCATCAAGCTGCACGAGACCTGCGAGGCCTACGGGATCGGGCGCATCGGCGTGATCGTGCGGTGAGCCGCTCCCTGCGTTTCCACACGCGATCCGCTCACGGCAAAACCAATGAAAACCCTGGCCTGCCGTTGTACTGAGGCGTGGTGCTGCATCACTCTAGAGTCGAAATCCTCTGTCCTCTCAAAAAAGTAGGCGAGCTTTGCTTGCGTCTCGGCGCTCCGCTTCTATACTCGCGGCTGACGCCTCAACGGGTGTATTGCTGTAGAGAGAGTTCGGACGCATTGTCCTATTTCCAACAACTCATGATCGCTCGACGGACACCTATTTCTCTATTAACGCGGTTCGTTTGAGTCCGCTGCGATCGGCGAGAGCCGCTCGGGTGCGTTTGTGTCCTTAGTTTCACCGGGTGAAAACTCGGCAGTCCTTTTTTTGGAGAGAGAGCATGCGCAAGGGAATCGTTGTCATTGTTGTTGGAACCACGCTAATGGCCGCGGCGGCCAACGCCTCCGTCGTCACGATGTACGCGTCTCCCTCGCAGGTGGGCAACTCGCTCACCTGGGACACCGCCAACGTCACCAACCGGGCCACAACGTCCGGGACGGCGGCATACACAGTTGGCGGCGGCCTGACCGACCTGCACAATGAAAACCTCACGCCCGCGATCCCGCCGCAGCACGTGCGGCCGTCGATGCTGGTGAACACCGACACGACCTACGCGGCCGGAACGGGCTTCAACCGCGGCGCCACCAGCGCGGGCTACTACTCCTTCCAGGGAAATCTCGGCATCCGCGGCTCCCTTTCCGTGGGCTGGGCCGCGCCAGACAACACGACACTGGGTTCGAGCAACGGCGCCGGCGCCGACTTGGCGATCATGGAGTGGTCCAACAACGAGGGCTTCCTGGTCCGCGTGCAGGACACACTGAGCGGCCAGTGGAGCGGCTGGCGCTACACCCCCGCGTCCTGGGCCGCGGCCGACACCGCCGGCACAACCTACCGCACGTGGGTCACGCTGCTTGACTACTCCAGCTTCGGGATCTCCTCGGGCGGCTCGGTGCAGCGCGTCGAGATGATGAGCATCCTCGCGGGCGACGCCGGCACCGGCGGCAACGGCACGGGCCTGGACGCCAACGGATACGCATTCGACCCGTTCAACCCGACCACGGGAACGATCTTCAACAACCCCCAGCACGGCGGCGCATTCACGAACGGCCCGATCATGCCGTACTACACGACCTCGGACGTCACGGCGGACATCTGGTACGTTGTCTCGCTTAACTCGCTGGTCCCGGCCCCCTCAGCTCTCGCGGTCGTTGGACTGAGCGGGCTGACGCTGGTCCGCCGTCGCCGGGCCTGAACTCAATCCACTTCGGCATTCATCCACGGCGTCGGTCCGAGTAATCCGGACCGACGCTTTTTCGTGCCGTATTCGTCAGCCGTGCTGCGCCGCTACTGCCGCGCGTAGATTACCAGCCGCTGCCCCTCCGGCTTCAGCCCCAGCGAGCGGCACAATCGATCGGCGATCGCCGACAGCTCCGGCACATCCACCTGCTGCGTCTGGTGCGTATCGAGCCGAACCACCAGCGCGGTGCTCGCTCGGCCGTACGCAAGCTGGTAGTGGCTGTGGTCCGAGTCGAGCAGGATCTGCTGCACGATGCCGGCCTCCTGCAGGAGCTTGATGGTGCGGTAGACCGTGGCCTTGCTCACACGGATCGAACCCGTCTTCGCCGCGGCCCGGAGCTTCTCGATCAATTCCTCGATCTGGAAGGGCGCGGTCATGGCGATGACGGCATCGAGAATGCGGGCCCGCTCGGTGGTGTACTTGAGCCCGACGCTCTTGAGCTTGCGCCGAAATACGGCACACAGCGGCTCGGTGATCCGGATCTCGGGCTCGCCCGTCGCAAGGGTTGTGCGGCCGGCGGTCGCGGGGAGGGGTGACATATCGGTATCCTACTGCCCCGATGAGCCCCGATGCACAGATCGATCCCGCGGGCCAGCGCCTCGGCCGCAATATGGCGGGGCTGGTGCTGGTCGGGCTCACGCTCGCGGGCACGCTGCTGCTGAGCACGACGGGCCTCGGCGCCGGGGTGAGCCCGATCGTCGGGCCGCTGGCGGCGCTGCAATCACTGATCTCCAGCGGCGTGGTGGCGCTGGTCTACCTCGCTTCGGGCGTCGGGCTGGCGGGACCGGTCGCGCGGCGGCTGGCGGGGGCTACTGGTGGCGATGGGGGTGAAAGCGGTAGTGCAGGCAGGCAATCGGCGAACCGGTGGTGGATCCAACTCGCGCTCGGGACGGGCGGGATCTTCTGGCTCAGCCACTTGGTCGGCGTCTTTGGCGGGCTCTCGGGTGCGCCGGGGCGGTGGGTGGCGCTGGCGATCGTGGCCACCGGCGTCGTGATGCTGGTGTCGCAGTTAGCGAAGGAGCTGAAAGAGAAGCCGCACTTGCCCGCCGCGCCGGCGAGTTCACTGCTCGGCGTGATCGGGATAGCCGTCCTCCTCTGCGCGGCGTGCAACCCGCCGGGGGCGCTCTGGCGGAGCGAGGCCGGCGGGTTCGATGCCCTGAGCTACCACCTGCCCCTGGCGCAGGAGTGGGCAATGAGCACACGTTTGCGCCCATTGGACCACGACGTCTACTCCTACCTGCCCAGTTACTACGAGGCGGGGGTGCTGCACATCGGCGCGGCGCTGGGCGCCGGCACGCTCACGCCCGGAGTTCCATCGGGTCTGCTCGCCTACGACGGACTGGGCGCGGTGGCGGCCCAGATGCTCGCGGCCCTCTCGACGATCATCGCCGCCGCCCTGACGGGCCGAGTCGCGAGCGTGGTGCTCCGCCGGGTGGGATGCCGCGACGCGATCGCAAGCGGCGCGGGCGGGCTGGCGTTCGCCGTGGTCGTCTGCGTCCCGTGGAGCGTCGTCTGCGGGTCGCTGGCGTACAACGAGATGCCCCTCGCGGCGATGTTCGCCGGCGCATTGCTCGTCGCGATCGATATGCAGCTCACACCCGGGCGGCGCTGGCTCCTCGCGGGCCTGCTCGTCGGCCTCGCCTGCGGCTTCAAGCCGACGGCCGCGTTCATCGTCGCGCCGACGATCGGGTGCCTCCTCATCGCCGCGGAGCCGGTGCGAACGCTCCCGAAGTTGCTCGCGCTCGGCATCCTCGGCGGCCTCATCGCCTTCGGACCGCCGCTGGTGCGCAACACGGTCGCCAGCGGCAACCCCGTCTTCCCCGCCGGAACGAGCATCTTCGGGCACGGGCACTGGTCGCAGGAGCAGATCGAGCGATTCGCCAAGGGCCACCACGAATCTGCGCCACTCGCCTCACGGGCCGCGATGCTCTTCTCCACCACGCCGGACCCGTCCAGCCTGGACACACCCAAGCAGCCGCGCGGCTTCATGCACCGCCAGTGGGCGATGGTCCCGATCGCGGGGCTCTTCTCGATGGCCGTGCTGCTGGTCTGGGTGCCGCTGCGCGGGCTGGCGGTCTGCCTGCTGCTCGGAATCACCGCGGCGTGCGTCTGGTGGATCGGCTTCTCCCACGCGCAGTCGCGCTTCCTCCTGCCGCTGGTCGTCCCGTTCGCCGCGTCGATCGGCGTGCTGCTGGGCATGGCCGTGCTGAGCGCGGCACGGGTCCGTGCCTGGATGCTGGTCTGGCCGCTCGCCCTCGCGCCCCTCGCCGCCGCAGGGACGACGCTGGTGACCTTCCTGATCCAGAACGACCGCACGCCCAACGCGCTGCTCGGCGCAGGCGCGGGCGTGCTGACCGGCGAGGACCTCCGTTCCCAGTGGGCGGGCATGGACTCCGCCGAACGCGAGAAGTGGCTCGCCGCCCGCGCGCCCAACGTCGCCGCAAACCTGTTGATCCCGCCCGACAAGACGCTCTACCTCCTCGGCGGCTCAACGCCCTTCTACTACACCGGCAAGGTGCTCTACCACACCACGTGGGACACCTCTCCGCTGGGCAAGGCCATCGCCCTCCACCCCGACGACCCGGCCCGCTGGGCCGCGGCCCTGCGCGAACGCGGCATCGACTACATCCTGCTCGACCTGGGCGAACTCGAGCGGCTGCGCGCCAGCGGCTGGTACGATCCGCGCGTGACACCCGAGGCGGCCATGCGCCTGGCCCGCGAGCAGTGCGAAGTGATCGGGCGGTGGGACCGCGCCGGCGCGCTGCTGCTGCGCCTGACCCCGACACCGCCCAAGCCCGCCAACACGGGGCAATCGGCGTGAGCGACATCCCCCCACTTCCAGCCAGCCCCACCGATGCGGCCGCCACGCCGCAGGCGCCCCCGCCGAAGAAACGCCGCCCCCGCGCGTGGTCGATCGTCCTGCAACTCGTCGGCTTCGTCGCCAGCCTGTCGCTGCTGTACTGGTGCATCCGCACGGCCCTGGGCAGCGAGCAGGTGCAGCAGAAGCTCCGCGACCTCAACAACGCGCCGCCGTGGCTGCTGGTCGCCATGCTCGCGCTCTCGGCGGGCACCGTCGTCCTCAGCGGGCTGGTCTTTGGCACAGTCGTGCGCCCGGTCCACAAGCTCAAGTGGAGCGACGTCGTCGCCACCAATTTCCTCTGCACGCTGCTGGGAAACCTGCCGCTCAAGATCAGCCTCGTCGTGCGCGTGCTCATCCACAACCGGCGCGACGGCGTGCCGATGCTCACCATCGCCGGGTGGTTCGCCGCGGTGTCGGCGCTCATCTTCATCAGCATCGTGCCGCCGGTGGCCAGCGCCGTGCTCGTCGGCGAGGTCGGGTTCACCTGGTGGATCATCGCCGGCGGGGGCATCGTCGGCTCCACGATCGCGACGTGGCTGCTGTGCGGCTGGCTCGCCTCGGAGGCGGGGTGGGAGACGCTGCTTCGGATCGTGGACACGATCAAGTGGCGGCGGCTCTCGACCCTGGCGCGCTCGCCCAGCGCCCGCAACCTGCACGCGGGCGTGCGCATGCTCGCCTCGGGCAAGGCGACGTTCTCGGCGATGGGCTTCCGCGTGCTCGACATCGCGCTGCAGGGCGGGCGCTTCTACCTCGCAGCGAACCTGCTGCAGATCCCGCTCACCCTCACCCACGCGGCGCTGGCCGGCTGCACGTATTTCTTCCTCCAGGCCGCGGCCGTCGCGGGGTCGCTGGGCTTGCGCGAGTACATCACCGGCGTGGTGCTGCTGGGCATCACGGCGCTGCCGAAGGAGCAGCTCTCGGCGGTGATCCTCACGGTGACGGCGGCGGAGACGGTGGTCAACATCATCCTCGGCGTCGTGGGCGCGCTGTGGCTGCGGGTGGACCGGTTGCTGCTGGGCCGGAAGGCCGAACCGATCGCCGATCTGCAGTAGCCGTCCCTCGCACAACCCCCACGCCACGCACCTTTCCCCTACCCTCCGCTCATGCGTCTCGGACTGGCCCAGATCAACCCGACGATCGGCGATCTCGACGGCAACGCCGCGTTGATCGCCTCGTACATCGAGCGGGCCCGCGGCGAGCAGTGCGACCTGGTCGTCTTCCCCGAGCTGGCGCTGACGGGTTACCCGCCGAAGGACCTGCTGCTCTCACCGGCGTTCGTCCGCGCGGCGGCCGCCGCGGCGAAGGAGCTTGGACACGAGCACTCGAAGGGGATCACCGTCGTCTTCGGCTGCCCGCTGCCGCTGGACGACCACGCGCGGCGGCTGAGCAACTCGCTGCTCGCCTACCGCGACGGCGAGCTGCTCGCCTACTACGACAAGCGGCTGCTGCCGACGTACGACGTCTTCGACGAGAACCGCTACTTCGAGCCGGGGAACAAGCCGGTGATCATCGAGGTCGCCGGTGTGCGCGTCGGGCTCTCGATCTGCGAGGACCTGTGGCGCGGGCAGGATGTCGGCTTCGCCGAGCGCTACCTGCGCAGCCCCGATCCTGTGGCAGAACTGGTTTCGCCGCCGGACGGATCGCCGGGGGCGCAGCTCATCATCAACCCGTCGGCCTCGCCGTTCGTGCTGGGCAAAGGCCAGCGGCACCGCAACCTGCTCATGCGCCACGCGGTTCACCACAAGGTGTACATCGCGGCGGTCAACCAGGTCGGCGGCAACGACGAACTCGTCTTCGACGGGCACGCCGCGGTGTACAGCCCGGAGAGCTTTTTGTACGCCGCGGCGCCGGGGTTTCAGGAGCATTTGCTGGTCGCCGAGGTGCCCGTGGAGCAGCACGCGACGACGGTCCGGATGACAACAGCGACGGCCGAGATCCAAGAGACGGTCACCGAACTCACCAGCGTCCAGGACCCGCTGGTGTCGGCGATGAAAGAAGACCTTCTCTTCCGCGCGCTGGTCCTCGGCATCCGTGATTACTGCCGCAAGACCGGGTTCAAGTCCGCGGTGCTCGGCCTCTCCGGCGGCATCGATTCGGCGTTGGTCGCCGTACTCGCCGCGGCGGCGATGGGGCCAACGAACGTCACGGGGCTGCTGATGCCGAGCCAGTACTCCAGCCCCGGCTCGGTGAGCGACGCCGAAGACCTCGCCAAACGGCTGGGCATCCACACCAATATGCTGCCGATCCAGCCCGCGTTAGCGGCGTTTGAAGCGACGCTGGCGAAGATGTTCGCCGGACGCGAGCCCGACGTCACCGAGGAGAACCTCCAATCCCGCATCCGCGGCACGCTGCAGATGGCCGTGAGCAACAAGTTCGGCCACATCCTGTTCACCACCGGCAACAAGAGTGAGCTGGCCGTCGGCTACTGCACGCTCTACGGCGACATGAACGGCGGGCTGGCGGTCATCAGCGACGTCCTCAAGACCCAGGTCTATGCCCTGTCGCGTTGGATCAACGCGCACTGGCGCGTCCTCGGCATCGAGAACCTCGCCGGCCCGCCGATCCCCGACGCCTCGATCACCAAGGCCCCCAGCGCCGAGCTGCGGCCGAACCAGACCGACCAGGATTCGCTCCCGCCGTACGACGTGCTCGACGAGATCATCGAGCGCTACGTGGAACTCCGCGAGAGCCCCGCGGAGATCGCCGCGGCCATGCCGCAGCACGTCGGCGCGGTCCGCCGCGCCGTCCGCCTGATCGACCTCGCCGAGTACAAGCGCAAGCAGGCGCCGATCGGCCTCAAGGTGACGGGCGTGGCGTTCGGGAGCGGTCGGCGCATGCCGATCGCGCAGGGGTATCGGGGGGATCGGACGATCTGAGAGCCAGTTGACACAAATTGAAGTTGCAACCAAGTGCCGTGAGGACGATCAGAGCAACCATAGGGGGCACATTGCCACGAAGTCAGATGTCAATGATGTGATGGAGATTGTGGAAAACTTGCTGCACAGCCTGTATGTCCTTCCGCAGGCGGCCGAGCGACTCTCGAAAGTGACGCCCCGGCGTCCAAGCTCGTAAGGCAGGTCGCTCGATCCAGTATGTATTTCTGGCATCGGGTGCCCGGACCCGCTGCGGGTCGGGCGACCGTGCAAGCGCTTCCGCATCGTTGTGATGGTTGCCTGAGGTCGGATACCAGCATCTTGCGGACCGTTCTCTGTGCGCGGCCGCACCGGCACCGGATCGCCTCCACTCATGTCGGCCGACGCGCGGCTCGATTCAGCCATTGTTGCAAATGTGTGTAGTCTCGCAGAGAGATGATTGTTCGATAGTCGCGCTCCTGGCACTCGATTGCAGGGCGTGTGAACCTTGACGTTGTTGCGATGATGCCCGCGTTCGCCCTCATGCCGTCCACAACACCGGCGAGTCTTTGAACAAACTCGATGCCAACGGGTTTGCCAAGAGCGTATCGCTTGCATTCGACGACGAAGAGAAATCGGCCGAGGGCGTTGCTCTGCACAGCGTAGATGTCCTTCCCACCATCCCGAGATTCGGGAGTCAATTGAACTTCAAAGCCTTCACGGTCGAGCAGCTCTGCGACAAGTTCCTCAAACCGTCGCGGATGCAGGCCGTGCAACAGGTCATTGTGTCGAAGTAGAACTCCTTGGCTTCGAACGTGGATCCATGATCCACAATAACTAGCGTCGGCGCTGACCGACCAAGGTAAGGTCGCACCCTCTCCGCATAGTCGCGCCTGGTGTCATAAGCGCCAATGCGATTAGTAGGAAAAACTATTCCGCCGGTGAAGTGGGGAAGCACTGTCGGAATCACTTGGTCTATGAGTGCGGTAATGCCAGAACCATGCATCCCTCCAAGCAGGATCATCTTTTCCGAACCCAGGAGGGCATCTCGCAGTTCCTGCTCGAGTAATGGACGTGAGATGAGCATTGGCGGCAACGATACTCCCCTGTTTCGCGTCGTCCCAACTATGGCTCTTGAAACGGTCCTTTGACGACGGATGGCCCAATATTGGAGCCGTCGCCAACCGCATCCTTCTCCGAAAGAAGAAGTGACCGGAAAATGCGCAACGGCGCGCCCGCGACGCCGTGCAAATCAAAAAATTCCAAAATCAATCGGCATCGGCTTTTCCCGATGCATTTGACACCCTTACTCCAAAAAAGGGACCACGAATTGCGCAACGGCGCGGTCTTTTTGCCATGGGTAGAGCGCCTCTCTTGTCCTGCGTCCGCCACCCGGTTCCTGTGTTTCAGCCCTCGGCATTTCCCTTCCCCCTTCCCCGCCTTCCTTCGTTCCCTTCGCTCCTTCGTTGAAACCCCGTGCCAAGGACCACCAATGTCCCCCGAATCCTTCAACGCCGCCCTCGCCCTCCGCAAGCTCGAAGCCGCCGACATCCTCTTAATCCAGGCCAAACGCGGCTCCGACGCCGACCGCATCCGCGCGGCCTCGGCGATCTTGCGCATGGCTTTCATGGCCGAGCCCAAGCCCCAGAAGGCCGCGGTGGAACCGCCCGTCAGCAAAGGTGCCCCGGCACGCCCGCAGCAAAGCGAGGACATGCCGGGCGATCCACCCTACGCGCCCGTGCCGCCCCCGCGTCAAAGCCCTCCGCCCGCTCGCCTCCCGCCGATCATCCCATCCACCCACACCACCGTGGCTCGCACCCTCGTCAACTCCAGTTGACCGCCAACCGCGCACCCAAGCCGGGCCGCGCCGTCACCCCTAAATTCAACAGCTCCAGCGCTGCACGCCTCTTTGACAACCCGCCGCCGAACTGGTCGCCTGCGCTCCGCCTCGGGTGCCCCGCTCCAACGCTGTCCTCAGCGTTGGGGCGGGTGGGGGGGCGGCGCGGAGCGTACGTTCCCAGGCACCCGCAACGGTCCGCAAAATCCCACCACCACTACGCTCAACCCGTCACAACGATTCGACGACTTCTTCACGCTCGCCGGACCCGCGGACGGGTCGGGGCACCCGGCGTGAAGAGATGGAGCGGGCGCTGCGTCGTCTCGAAGCCTTGCGCTTTCATTCCTCCGGGTCGTTGGTCGCCACATCCCCGTACCCGACGTCGATCACGCGGCCGGCGCGCAGGCGGATGCCCAGGGCGTGCTCGTCTTCCCAGGTGCAGTTGAACCAGAGGCCGATCTCGCACTCGCCATCGGCGCCCGGCCGGTGGATGGAGAGCGAACTGAACCGGACGAGGTAGCGCGGCTCGTCGATGCCGGAGATCTCGGGCATGTCGGTCGTGTCGCTCGCGCCGTCGTAGATCTCCGTCCTGACGCGGCGGTAGTACTCCAGGAGCCCTTCGAGCGCGACACGCTCCACTTCGGCCTGGCGCCTGAGCAGCCGCTCGAACGCCCGGCGCTGCGCGTCGTTGATCGGCGTCTTGCGCGGCGACTGGCAGAGCGACACCGTCGCCCACAGCGTGGGGTGCACCGATGCGGGCGGGAAGGGGCGCGGCGCTTGCCCCTCGGTGAGTTCCATGAGCGCGACCGGGCGCATCAGGCACCCGGCGAACATCGTCATCTCCACCTGGAACTGCCACTCTTCAAGCGTGCGGTCGTAGACCGCGCTGTCGATGCCGACGTTCATCTCCAGCTCGGGGGCCGGCTTGCGCGGCTCGTCGGCATCGTCGGACTCGGCGCGGAGCTGCTCGAGTTCCGATGGCGCCGGCGGCTCGGCGGGCGGGTCGGCCGGCTCGCCGCGGAGCACGCGTTCCATCGCGTTCAGCTCGTCGCCGGCCATGAGCCAGACGAACGGCAGCATCAGCGGCATCAGGAAGAACCAGCCGATCGAGCGCGGGCGGATGGTGATCGACAGCGCGACGTCGGACTTCGCCGGCGATTGCTTCGACGGGCGCACGACCCAGCGCCCGCCCGAGCGTTCGCGGTCGCTATCGATGAAGTACGCCAGGCGGTCGGGGCCGAGCTGCGTCACCTCGTACTCGTTGGGGAACTCCTGTTCGCCCCGGCGTCGGACGAGCTTGAAGCGCGTGCCGACCTTCAGCGGCCCGGGCGTGTGCATCTGCACCGATGCAACGCGCGGCATCGTCCGCGGCCAAGACGGCACGTCGGTGAGGATCGCCATGAATCGATCGGGCGCGATGTCCAGCGTCCGTCGGCGGGTGCAGGGGATCATCGGCGGGGAGCATATCTGATCGCGGCCTGTTCGTGGTGCTTGCTCTTCTTCTCAGCCAATCCTCACCGGCCGTTCATGGCCGCGCGGCGTGCGAAAACGAACAGATGGGTAGAGAAATACGACGGAAGGAGGCGCCATGAAAGCTCTTCTGATGACAGCGCTGGTTGCGGGGTGTGCGGTCCAGTGGGGGTGCCAACAGGATCAGTTGTTGGCGGAGGAGCGGGTGCGAGAAGAGGGCGATATCCAGATCCTCCGCACCGCCCAGCCGCTGCCGAGCCAGGTGGATCGTCTGCGTGCCAAGTGGCCGGAGACGCGAGCGCTTTCGTTCCTGCATGCCAAAAGCCAGGAGGGCGTCGTCGTCGGGCAGTGGGCCGCCAAGCGGGGGACCACCGATGAGATCCGTAATTTTGGGCTGCGCATGACCAATGACATGGTGGCGATCGATGACCGCGTGCTGTCGGAAGCGCGGAAGCTGAATCTCTCGCTCGTGCCGCCGGCGGAGATCATGGACATCATCGCCGCGGAGCGCGGGGATACGCCATTGCTCGACGCGAGCGCGATGGAGACGCTCAGCGGTTCGGAATTTGACTACGTGCTGATGCTGTGGGCCCAGAGCGACCGGCGCATGTGCGTCGAAGTCATGTATGAGTCGCGATCTCAGGTCGGCGATGGGCGGGTGCGCGACCTGCTCTTCCAGACCATCCCGGTCTTCAGGCGACAGGAGAGCACGGCCACCTATATGCTGAACAAGATGCCGCGCTATTGACCGTGAGTTGGATTAGACCGTCAGTTTTTCCACGGCCTCGCGGTACTTCCCCAGCGTTCCTTCCACAACCTCGGGTGGAAGCTGCGGGCCCGGCGGCGTCTTGTTCCATTTGCCCGACGTCACGAGCGTTTCGAGGTACTCGCGGAGGAACTGCTTGTCGTAGCTCTTCTGGGCGCGGCCGGGGGTGTAGCCGTCCACGGGCCAGAAGCGCGAGGAGTCTGGCGTCAAGGCTTCGTCGATGAGCATCGGCTGGGTCCAGACGCGGCCGAGTTTTTCCTTGGCGCCCTCGGGGAGGCCGAACTCGAACTTGGTGTCGGCGATGATGATGCCGCGCCTCCCCGCGCGGGCGTGTTCGGCCGCGGCGGTGTAGATCGCCAGCGAGAGGTCGCGCAGGACGGTCATCGTCTCGAGGCCGACGAGTTCGGCGGCGTGCTCGAAGGAGATGTTCTCATCGTGCCCCTCGGCGGCCTTGGTCGCGGGGGTGAAGATCGGCTGCGGGAGCTTGTCGCACTGGCGGAGGCCGGGGGGGAGAGCGACGCCGCAGACCGAGCCGGTCGCCTGGTACTCCTTCCAGCCGGAGCCTTCGAGGTAGCCGCGGACGACGCACTCGATGGGGATGACATCGCACTTGCGGCAGATGGTGATGCGGCCATCGAGCCACGCGCGCTGGGGAGAACCCTGGGGAGCGACGGAGGCGGGCAGGTCGGCGACGCTCGTGGAGAGGATGTGCGTCTCGCAAATTCGGCGCTGCTTGATGAACTCGAACCAGAAGGCCGCCATTTTGGTGAGGAGCTTCCCCTTGCCGGGGATGGGCGTGGGCATGATGACGTCGAAGGCGCTGATGCGGTCGGAGGCGACCATGAGGAGTGCACCGGAGGTGTTCTCGGTTGAGCCACCACCACTGCGCACGTCATTGCCCCCCCACTGCGGGAGTTCGTAGACATCGCGGACCTTGCCGCGGCGGAGGAGCGGGAGGTGGATCGCGGGGGAGACGGGATGGGCGGAGGGAGCTGTCATGGTCGGGGCCATTGACCGAAGGTAGGAGCGCACTTGCCTGGTGACTGCCCGGGCGGATTCGGCGGTTCGCCGCAAGCCACCCCCGCCGAGCGGCCGCTATCCTCCCACCCGCATGCTCCGGTTCACGGTCTTCCAGCCCGCGCTCTCGGCCGACGGCCAGCCCTCCCAGCCAAACGGTTGGCGGCTGGCGCACGCGAACTCCGTCGGGCCTGACGATCTGGCGCTGCCGGCCGAGATCGAGATGGACGACTCGACGCTGACGTGCATTCCGCGGCTGGACGGCTCGTGCGCCGTGTCGCTGCAGTATCCGATCGACGGGTTCGGGTCGCTCACGGTGCGCACGTGCCTGCTGCCGGAACGGAATGAGCCATATCTGCTTTCGCTGGAGCTGGCGCGGCACCGGGTGATGCAGGTGCTGAACAAGATCGAGGAGTGGGCGCTGTTTGACCAGCCGGCGAGCGAGCCGGCGATCGCGGCGGTGGAGAAGGCTCGCGAGGCGTTCACCAGCGCTCTGCATGCCATCCGCGCTGCCGGGGGCGGATTCACCCCCGAGGCCGATGCCTCGGCCCGCGCTGCCCTTGCGCTGGCGATGGACGCCGGCGAGCAGCTCGCGCAGCTCCACAGCCGCGTGCAGCACACGCGGCGGATCACCGGCGAGCTGGCGGCGATGGCCGCCAAGCCCCCGCCGCCGAACGCGCTGACCGATCATGAGTCGCGGCGGGCCCGCTCGGCGATCAGCGGCGCGGCGGGCGTGTTCATCGTGGACATGCCGCGGGTGGGGTGCAACGTGCACACCGGGGCGTTCGCCGAGCCGCTGTGCGCGGCGGTGGTGCAGTCGTGCGACTTTGTGACGCTGCCGATGCGCTGGATCGACATGGAGCCGACGGAGGGGAAGTACGCCTTTGCCAAGACGGACAAGTGGATCGAGTGGGCGGTGCTGAAGGCCAAGCTGCCCGTGACGGCGGGGCCGGTGTTGGACCTGTCTCCCAGCGCGGTGCCGGACTGGCTGTACATCTGGGAGCACGACTACGAGACGCTGCGCGATGTGGTGATCGCGTACATCAAGACGATCGTGACGAGGTATCGGCGGACGGTCAACACGTGGACGATCTGCTCGGGCCTCAACACGGGGCTGCACTTCTCGCTCAATTATGAGCAGGCGTTGGACCTGACGCGCACGTGTGTACTGCTGTGCAAGAAGCTGCACCCGCAGGGGCGCGTGCAGGTCGAGCTGGTGCAGCCGTGGGGCGAGTACACCGCGCGGCCCAAGGGACAGTCGGCCACGCCGCCCTTGGTCTATGGAGAGATGCTCAAGCAGCTCCAGGTGCCGCTGGATGCGGTCTCGCTTCGCGTGCAGATGGGGCGTCCGGAGTTCGGGTGCTCTACGCGGGACTTGATGGAGCTGTCCGATCTGATCGACCACCTCGGCGGGCTGGACCTGCCGATCTCACTCTCGCTGGCGGGCGTTCCCGCGAGCCCGCCGCCCCCGGCCGACCTGGGCGAAGAGAGCGAGCTGGACCCCGGCTTCTATCGCCAGCCATGGAGCCCGGAATCGCAGGCGCGGTGGCTGCGGGCCGCGGGCGCGGCCGTCGCCGGCAAATGCTGTGTGCAGAGCCTGTGCTGGCAGGAGCTTTACGACGCGCCCGGTGATGGGAATGGCGGGCTGATGACCTCGGCCGGCCAGCCCCGCCCGGCCCTGGCGGCTCTCACAGAACTGCGGCAATCGCTGAAAGAACGGCGTCCGGCCCTTCCCGGACACGACGGGATCTGGTAGATTCCGCGGCGTGCCGCCGACCCACTCCACCACTGCCCCCGTCACTGCCCCGCCTGCCGCGCAGGCCGTCCGACACGCCGCGCCTGTTGGGCCTGCGGCTGAGTACGTGGCCGAAGTTGCACCGCGCGTCAAACGTCCGTTCGAGGGTCCGGCCAAGTGGGCGGCGTTTGTCGTGCTCGTTCTTGCCGCGGCGGCGATCGGGGCGTGGGCGCTCTCGCACCCGCGTCCGGCGATGCACCTGACAAGTGCGCCGCAGCCGCTGTCTGTGCCGATGGCGCCAACCGCGGCGGAAGAGCCTGCGGCGCCGGCGCCACCTGTTGCGGCGCCTGAGCCCGTTGCCACGCCGGAACCCATCGCCACCCCAAAAGTGGAAGCGCCGACGCCCGCCCCGGAACCCGCGCGGCCTTCACCCGTTGCCGCGGCGGTGGCGCGTATGAACGTGAACACCGCCACGCAGGCGCAGCTCGAACTTCTCCCGGGCGTCGGCCCCGCGCTGGCCCAGCGGATCATTGCGGACCGCGAGAAGAACGGGCGGTACACCGCGATCGAGCAGCTCGACCGCGTCAAGGGCATCGGACCGAAGACTATCGAGAAGCTCCGGCCGCATATCCGCCTGGACTGAGCCGCGCCCGGCCAAGCTCAACTATCATCCGGCAGTTCACCCCCGCGGTACACGCCCCGATGTTCAGGACGTGCCGCGTGGGCGTGCGCGCGGAGCGTTCAGGATGGACCTCCTGCAACTCATCGCGTCGGACCCGGCCGTGGACCGGCTGGCCGAGGTGGCGCTGCGCGCTCGCCGTGCTGTTGCCCGCGGGTCGCATGGCTCATCGACACACCTGCTTGCGGGCGCACTGGCGCGGCTCACCGGACGGCCCGTTCTGCTGATGGTCGCGCACGTGGATGATGCCGACGAGGCCGCCGATGAACTTGTTGCGGCGGGGGTGGAGACGTTGCACTTCCCTGCCTTGGAGGCGCTCCCCAGCGAGTCCACGGCCGGGCTCGATCTTCTGGCTGAGCGGCTCAGCACCGTGCAGGCGGTGAGCGGCTGGGCGACGCCGTCCGACACGCCGCGCGTGCTGGTCGCCCCCATCCAGGCCCTCATGCAGTCGGTCCCCGCCGCGGCGGACCTCGGCCGGCTCATGATCGCCGTCCAGACCGGGCAGACGCCCGCGGGCGGGCTCACGGGACTGGTCCGCTGGCTCGACCAGGCCGGGTACAAGCGCACGCCGACGCTGGAGGAGCCCGGCGACTACGCCTTGCGCGGCGGCATCCTCGATATTTTCCCGCCGGGGGATGCCGCGGCGTCGGCCGCCTCCAGCGACACATCTCTGGGTGGTGTACCGATTCGCCTGGATTTCTTCGGCGACCAGATCGACAAGATCACCGAGGTCGATCTCGCCACGATGGGCTCCGACCGCACAGTCCGCTCCGCGCAGCTCGTCTGCGCCAAGAGCGACACCGGCGGTGTGGATGACCGCGGCGTCAGTCTCGTCTCGCTCCTGCCGCCGAACACGATCGCCGTGCTGCACGAACTGCTCGAACTCACCGAGCAGGCACGCGGCTACTACGAGCGCGTGACCCGCGCGCGGGGTATCTTCGGCCCGCCCGCGGTCTTCAAGCTCGTGCGCGAGCGGCTTGCCGCGGCGATCGAGGTCACGGCTATCGGTCAGTACGCCAGCGCCGAGCCGGCGGAGACGGTCGAGCTTCCTGTCACCGCCGCGCCGACGCTTGCCGACGATGCGGGTCAGGCCGTCAAGGAACTCGGCGAATTCGCCACCGCGGCCGTCCGCGGCGAGGAGCCTCTCGATATCACTGTCCACTGTCAGAACGCCGGCGAGCAGCAGCGCCTGGGCGAACTCATCACCGAATTCGCCCCCCCACCCGACGCCAAGAGCAAGATCGCCTCGACGCTCCAGTACCTTCACGCCGGCTTCGTCTGGACGTCACCCGGCCGCGGCACGCAGCACGCCACGCCTCACCTCGCGCTGCCGTACTCCGAACTCCTCCACCGATTCACAGCACGCCGGCGGACGCGGGGCAAGATCCGCGCCGGGCGAGCGATGGATGCCTTCCTCGAACTGGCCCCGGGCGACTTCGTCGTCCACACGGACTACGGCATCGCGAAATTCATCGGCCTGCAGATGCTCAAGCCGCGCGACGCCAAGCGCTCGGTTGAGGAGCGTCTGCACGGCGCGCCACTCCGCGCCGAGTCCGAGGAACAGGCCGAGGAGCACCTGACGCTCGAGTTCGCCGCGGGCGCCAAGCTGCACGTGCCGGTCACCAAGATCGACCTGGTCCAGAAGTACATCGGCGGCTTCAAAGGTTCCCCCCCGCTCTCGACCATCGGCGGCCAGCGCTGGCAATCGCAGAAGGCTCGCGTCGCCGACAGCGTCAAGGATCTTGCCGCCCAACTGTTGCGCGTGCGGGCCGCGCGCGAGTCGCTTCCGGGCGTCCGTTACCCCGCCGACACCGCGTGGCAGAAGGAGTTCGAGGCCGAGTTCCCCTACCAGGAGACCGAAGACCAACTCGCCGCCATCGCCGAGATCAAGAAGGACATGCTCTCGGCACGTCCGATGGACCGGCTGCTGTGTGGCGATGTCGGCTACGGCAAAACCGAGCTGGCCATCCGTGCCGCTTTCAAGGCCGTCGAGTACGGCAAGCAGGTCGCGGTGCTGGTTCCCACGACTGTGCTCGCCGAGCAGCACGAGCGGACGTTCAAGTCGCGATTCGCGGGGTATCCGTTCCGCGTCGAGAGCATCAGCCGCTGGAAGACCGACACCGAGGTGCGCGACACGCTCAAGGACCTGGCCCAGGGCAAGGTGGACGTCTGCATCGGCACCCACCGCCTGCTTTCCAAGGACGTCCAGTTCGCCGATCTCGGCCTGGTCGTTATCGACGAAGAGCAGCGCTTCGGCGTCGAGCACAAGGAACGGCTGCTCGCGCTCCGGATGACGGTGGATGTGCTCACCCTCAGCGCCACGCCCATCCCGCGCACGCTCCACATGTCCATGCTCGGCCTGCGCGATATCTCCAGCCTCACCACCGCCCCACTCGACCGGCGCGCCGTCGTCACCGAGGTCATTCCTTACAACGCGCAGCGGCTCAAGCAGGCGATCGACCGCGAGCTGGCCCGCGAGGGCCAGGTCTTCTACGTTCACAACCGCGTGCACGACATCACCTCGGCCGCGGATGATGTGCAGAAGCTGGCGCCGACCGCGCGCATCGTCATCGGCCACGGCCAGATGGCCGACGGCGAGCTTGAGGACGTCATGCTCAAGTTCATCCGGCGCGAGGCGGACATTCTTGTCTCCACCACCATCATCGAGAGCGGCATCGATATCGCCACCGCCAACACGATGATCATCGACGATGCCGACCGCTTCGGCCTCGCGGAGCTGCACCAGCTGCGCGGGCGCGTCGGGCGCTACAAGCACCGGGCGTACTGCTACCTGCTCCTGCCCAACAACCGCCCGCTCAAAGAGACCGCCAAGAAACGTTTGCAAGCCATCGAGCAGTACTCCATGCTCGGCGCCGGCTTCAAGATCGCCATGCGCGACCTGGAGATCCGCGGCGCCGGCAACATCCTCGGCCCCGAGCAGTCCGGCCACATCGCCATCGTCGGCTACGACATGTACTGCCGCCTGCTCGACCGCGCCGTCAAAGAACTCAAGAACGAGGTGACCGCGACACCGAGCGAGACCGCGCTCGAACTCGGCGTCAGCGGCTCGATCCCCAAGACGTATATCCCCTCGGACATGCGCCGCATGGAGGCGTATCGCCGCACCGCCGTTGCATCCACCCACGACGAACTGGCGAAGGTTCGCACGGACCTCGCCGCCGCATACGGCCCCATCCCCGACCCCACCGAGCGACTCCTGCAACTCGCGGAGATCCGAATTGGCGGCCGCTTCCTCGGCGTCCGCCTCATCACCACCCGCGGCAGCGATCTGCTCGTCCGCACGACGGATCCGCAAGCCGTCGCGGCACGCTTCCAAGGTTCTGCCGGCAAGACCGCCATCCCGATCGTCACGCAGAGCGGCGACCTCCCCGAAGTCTTCTGGCGTCCCGACAACCCCGCGAGCCTCCAGCCGCTGACGCTGCTGGCGATCCTGCGCAAACGCCTGGGCGCAGGCGAGCCGCCGATGCCCGCGCCTTCACCACCGCCCGCGCCGATGATGCCCGCGATCAAGAAGCCGAGCAAGGAACTCAAGGCGGTGAAGCACATGATCCGGCAGGCGAGGCGGGAGGGGCCGCGGGGGTGAGGCTGTATCATCCAGCGGCGGGTCGCCCATGCCACAGATCCTGACCACGATTCTCGTGCCCATCGGCATCCTCGTCGGGCTGGTTGCTCTGGTGGTGGGATACATCTTGCTTCGTTTGGTCAGTGCGATGCGCACGTGGTCGCCGACGGACAGCAAGCCGCGGTATGTTGATCGCGACGATCCGTGGGTCGATCCGAGACTCTCCGCCCAGGTGTCGCCGCTGGTGTCCCAGTTCGCGGGCCGCGGCTATGTCGAGGTGGGGCGGGTGCTCAGCGAGCCCGGCTCGGGAACGCTTCGGCTGGATGTGTTCATGGTTGATGCCGCCACGATGATCGAGCTGACGCTCTCGGCGGATCTGATGTTCAGATCGCCGAACATCAATCCATGGCTATGGGCTTCCTTCGAGTCGCGCAGCGACAAGGGGGAGCGGCTCATCACCAGCAACAGCATGATCCTGGCGTGCAAAGAGAATCTGCCTGATCGGGCAACCTCGCTGGTTGCTGTCGGAATTCAGGACTCGGGCACGGTGGAGATCCTGCACGGAGCGCACGCACGCGACGTGCAGTTTGCATGCACGACACTCCGACGAAGCGCTCAGGAACGACTCTCGGAGGCCGTTCGCGAGCGTGGCCGCCTGCTGCAACGGATGATGACCGAGCGGCAGATTGTGCTTTCGCCGGACCAGAAGCTGATGCGCCACCGCTGGCGGTACATTGTCTCACGGTTCGGACAAGTCTTTTCATCCACAGGCAAGCGCGAGTCAGCCGCGCAGCACAAGCGGGCGGAGGAGCTGCTTCTAGCCGCGGGGCTTACGAAGGAGCAGTTTGAGCGGAGCATGAAACGGACACCTCGCGCTTGACAGTGCCGCGGCGACGCCCTCGAACCGGACTGGATCCACGCCCGCACTGCTTTGTCAACTGTGAGCTGACCGCCCCCGACCTCGCAGCGCCCACACCAGCGCCACCGCCGCCCCGATCCCCAGCACCGCGCCAACGGCGAACGGCGTCGCCGCACCCACACGATCCCACAGCACCCCGGCCATCGCGCTCGCGGGGAGCAGCGCCAGCCCGACCACGGTCGAGAACATTCCGAGCACCGTGGCCCGGTGCTCCGCCGGGGCCAGGTCCACGATCAGCGCCTTCTCCACGCCCTCGGTCAGCGCCATGTGCGCGCCGTAGAGCGCGAAGAGCACCCAGATCGCCCACGGGCCCGCGAAGCCCGCCGCGGCGAAGCCCGCGTACGCCAGCCCGTGCACGGCGTAACCGGCGATCAGCACGCGCTTGTGCCCGATCGCGTCGGCGATCGCCCCGGCCGGGTATGCCAAGATCGTGTACGCCAGGTTGTACACCGCGTAGGCCAGGATCACGTCCGTCGGCGCAAAGCCCCGGTCCTGTGCGCGCAGCAGCAGGAACTGGTTCGAGCAGTTCCCGACGTTGAACAGGAAGACGATCAGCAGGTACCGCTTCAGCTCCGCCGGCACCGTCCGCCACACGTACCCCCAGCTCGCCGTATCGGCCGCGCCCGCCGCCGGCTTCTTTCGCCCCTTGCCCGTTTCACGCACGAACAGCAGCACGATCACTGCCAGGCCCGCCGGGAGCGCCGCCCACAGAAACACCGGCCGCACTTCCTGAGTTCCCTGCCGCATGATCACCCACGCCGCGGCAACCCCGATGAACGCCCCGGCGGTGTCCATCGCGCGGTGGAAGCCGAAGGCCCGCGCCCGCTCGGAGGAGTCCACACTCTCGGCAATGAGGGCATCCCGCGCGGGCGACCGCAGGGCCTTGCCCAGGCGGTCCACGACGCGCCCCACCAGCGCCAGCGCCGGCACAGCCGCGAGCCACAGCACCAGTTTCCCCGCCACGCCGAGCAGGTACCCACCGATCGTCAACGGCTTGCGCTTGCCCAGCCGGTCCGACAGCCGCCCCGCGCCGACGCGCAGCAGCTGGGCCACCGCCTCGGCCACGCCTTCGATCAAACCAAAGAAACTTTTGCTCGCGCCGAGCGTCCCCACCACCAGCAGCGGCAGCAGCGGGTAGGTCATCTCGCTGGCAATGTCCGTCAGCAGCGAGGCCACCGACATCAACATCAGGTTCCGGTTGGTGACCAGCTTCAGCAGTCGCTCGATCGCCGTGTCGCCGTGCCAGAGGCTGCCCATGCTGCAGGGTACGGACGGTGCGGTGCGATCGCCATGACGAGTGGACAGCACCGCGAATTGGCCTTTGCCTGCATGGACGAGATCAACCACGCGGTCAGCGCGGCCCACTACCCGACGCATTGAGCTTCGCGGCCACCGCCTCGGCGGGGATCATCACGCGGAATCCAAGTTCATTGACCCAAAGATCAGGCGCGTTGGCGCCGTGCGTGTACCGGGACTGGGAGTACGGCGACGTTGCGAATCCGCCGCCGCAAGCGACCCGCCACTGCGCACCGGCCTCCTCGGCGGTCGGTCCCGTGGGGTCGATGGCGCATGTGTGTGCATAACGCTTGTACGCCGCGGCCGAAAACCAATCCTGCACATACTCGTGCACGTTCCCGCCCATGTCGTAGAGGCCGAAAGGGTTCGGGCGACGGGAGGCGACCGGGCACGGACGCCGCTTTCCCGCCGCGGTCATGAGTTTGCTCCTTTGGATATGCACGGCAGTTCAGGCCGCGCCTTGGATATGACCATCCAGGGGACGTTCTTACAGGAAAATCTGGATGGTCAATCGCAAGCTAAAGGGCCTCCCCCGGCGCCCCGTCTGAAGATCAATCAACGACCATCTGCAGGCAGTGGCCAATGAAAAACGCGGGTCGAAGCCCGCGTCGTCCTGCCCACTTTGAAGTACGCCGCCATCCGATGGACAAGCGCTTAGGCCCCCGCAAGCTCGTGGTGATGCGCGGCACCCTTCTCCGCCACGCGCCGCGCATCGGTCCGGGCGATGATGTCGCTCACGCCCTCCTGGTTGAACCCCTTGAACCCGTCGTTGCGTTCCAGGTTCTCCAGGTGGCTCCCCAGCGCCCCCTCGACGCGGAACAGCTCACCCTGGCGCGGTGTGATCAGCCCGTACTTCAGCAGCCGCTCGATCCGCTCGGGCTTCACCGGCCAGCGCTCGCCCTCGGTGAACGCCTGGCGCAGGTACGGGAACGTCGTGAAGGGCCCCATCGTCCGCACGCCGCCGCGCTCGAGCTGCTCCACCAGCGCGTGCCAGTCGAACATCGCCTCCAGGTGGTGCATCCCCGCCTGCAGCACCGCTTCGCCGTGCAGCGCGCACCACAGGCCGACCGTCCCCAACCCCGTGTGCTTGTTCTTGAACCCCTGGTGCGCAAAGTCGCCCATCAGCTCGTCCGGACTCATGTCCACATCGTTGAACGTGGTGATCCCCGTCACCGGCTGCTCCATCACCTGCGCGCCCCATCCGGCCTCGGCGCCGGCATAGAAGCACTCGCGGCAGATGAACCCGAGCTTTTCCCACAGCAGCACCAGTTCCTTGAAGTGCTCGCGCGAGGAGCGGTAGGTGTGGTGGTCGTGGTTCGCCCACCCCATCCCATGCTTCTGCTGGCGAGCGAACTGCACCTGCGCGGCACGGTTCCGCTTCATCCAGTACTCGCGCTCGGCCTTGAAGAACAGGTCGCACGTCCAGTCGGCGCCCAGGTCCTTGATGGCCGCATCCACGATCCGGTTCGCCTCGACGAACCCCTGCGTGTCATCCACAAAGTCACGCCGCCGCGTCCGCAGCCGGTTCAGGTGCTCCTGCGCCTGCACGCGCTGCTCCGGCGTCGAGTCACAGAGGTCGAACCCCCACAACCCGTGCCGCTCGATCCCCCAAAGCTCGGTCCCGTGTTCACGTGACGCCAGCCCCATCCGCAGGCGGCTCAGCGGCGCGCCCTCCGGGCTCTCCGGCTCGTGGAACGGCAGATTGTGCGCCTGCAGGAAATCCACGACGCTCTCAACCTTGATCGCCACCAGCATGTTGCCCTTGACCGATCCCACCAGCACCGGCGGAAACAGCCCGTCCCGGTTCAGGTATGCCTCAGGTGCGTGGGGTTGCGGCTCGTGTTTGAAACCCGCCGCCATCAACGCCGCACGGAGCCCGCCCGGCACCGTTTCCTCCGGCGCACAGATATGGTCAACCCAGTCCACAAATCGGGTGCCGGTCTCCTCTTTCATTCTCCGGGAGAAGGCCGCGGCCCAGTGATTCCTCGCCAGAAAGCCGTTCACAAGCTCGTTCACGAGCTTCCAAGCCTTCGGCTGGGGCTGCCAGTTGTACTGCTTCAAGGACTCCATCGCCGTCGTCATATGCCATCGCTCCAGAGCAACCGTTTGGGGGAGCAACCGTAGACGAGGTAACCAACGTCGGGAATCGCCGCTGAATAGCCATTGCACGCGGCAAAAATTTATTTCACCCGGGCAGACCTCTGGGCACTTCGCCCGTATAGACCCATGACGCAGTGTCCCTAGGTGCAGGAGATGCCCACATGAGCCTCGATGGGGTAGGATCGCCTTCCGGCGTGGCTCTCACCACGTCCGATACCACCGTAGCCCGTTCTCCCGCGGCCCAGGTCGCCGACCTGACCGATCGCGAGCGCGAGATCCTGGGCCTCATCGGCATGGGCCTCTCCATGTCCGATATCGCCAAGCGCCTCAACCGCACCATCAAGACCGTCGAGTGGTACCGCGGCTCGCTCGGCAAGAAGCTCCGCGCCAAGAACCGCGTCCAGCTCGCCCGCATCGCCATCGGCGCAGGCCTCACCTCCGACCCCGCCGGCGCCCCCGCCTCCGCCGCGCCCGAGCACCGCCTCGGCGCATTCGAGCAGGCCCTCAGCGCCGTCGATTCCTACATCTGGCTCTGGGACGACACCCAGCGTCGCCTGGAAATCTCCGAGAGCCTCCTCTCCGTCACCGGCTACAAATCCTCTGAATTCGAGGACCTCCGCTTCGCTTTCGCTCGCCTCTCCGACCCCTCGGCCCTCGAGGAACTCGTCGTCGGCATCTTCCGATCGCTCTCCTCCGGCGGCAACGCGTTCGACGTCCCCGTCCGCCTTGTTCACAAAGATGGGTCGCGCCTGGTCATGCGCGCCCTCGGCAAGATCGACCGCGACACCGCCGGCATCCCCCTCCGCTGGCGCGGCATCACGAGCATCGTCGATCGCCTCCCCCCCGCCGCCGTCCCCAAGCCCGCGCTCGACCGCATCGGCGCGTTCGAGTGGGACGCTCGCGACGATCACTACGAGGCCTGCCCCAACACATTCCGCCTCCTCCGCCGGCAGCCCGGCAGTATCGGCACGCGCCTCAAGGATTGGGGCGCGATCATCGATCCCACCCACCGCGATTCTCACGCCCTCCGGCTGCGCGAAGCCGCCGACTCGCACGCCACGACCAGCGTCACCGTCCGCACTCCCCGCACCTGCGGCGACAGCCGCGCACGCCTGTTCGATGACAACCTCGTCTTTCTGCGGGCCGCCTCGGGCGATCTCATGCGTGTCGTCGGCACCACCACCCTGGTCGCCTGACACCCTCGGGCCTCACCCCTCGGCACTCCGGCGATTGCGCTAGGCTGTCGGCATGACAGCGCCCGAGATCTTCCAAGGTCTGGGTATCGCACTCGGGCTCGGCCTGCTGGTCGGCTCGCAACGTGAAGTCGCCGACCCGTCGATCGCCGGCGTCCGCACCTTTGCCTTGATCACGATCGCCGGCGCGCTCTCCGCCGCGCTCTCCGACCAGGCAGGGCTCTGGATCATCCCGGTGATGTTTGCCGGCATCGTCGCCATGGTGGTGGTTGGCAACCTGACCGAGCGACGCCACCCTCCCGGGCACACCGGCATCACCACCGAAATCGCCGCGATCGTCATGTTTGCCGTCGGGGCGATGTGCATCCTCGGACCCCGTGAAGTCGCCGTCGTTGTCGCCGGCGCGGTCTTTGTCCTTCTGCATCTCAAGCTCCGCATGCAGCGATTCCTTGAATCGCTCACCGCCGGTGAGATGACGGCCATCGCGCAGTTCGTTCTCGTGAGCTTCGTTATCCTCCCGATCCTCCCCGACCGCACCTTCGGCCCCTACGACGTCCTCAACCCTCGACAGATCTGGTGGATGGTCATCCTGGTCGTCGGGCTCAGCCTTGCGGGCTACGTCGCCCTCCGATTCGCCGGAAAGAAGACGGGCATCCTTCTGGCCGGTCTTCTCGGCGGGCTTGTCAGCAGCACCGCCACCACCGCGAGCCAATCGCGCCTGGCTCGCGCTTCGAACGCCCTCGCACCGGCCTGCGCCGTCATCATGCTCGCCTCGACCGTGGTGTACGCACGCGTCCTGGTCATGATCGGCATCACCGCGCCCCCACTCGTCACCGCCGCCGCCGCTCCGATCGGCATTGTCGGCGCCGTCACCGCGCTGCTCGCGCTCGCCGCGTGGTGTCAAGCCCGCAAAGCGACCGAAGAGATCCCGCGACAGAAAAACCCTACCGAACTCAAGTCGGCGCTCACCTTCGGCGCGATCTACGCCGCCGTCTTGCTCGTCGCCGCCGCCGCGCGCGACCACTTCGGCAACCAGGGCCTCTACGCCACGGCCATCATCAGCGGGCTGACGGACATGGACGCGATCACCCTTTCCACCTCGCGTCTGGTCTCCAGCGGATCAGTCGATACTCGAACAGGCTGGCGCGTCATCCTCCTGGCCAGCATGTCCAACACGGTGTTCAAGGGAGCGATGGTCGCCGTGCTGGCGGGCCTGCCCCTCCTGCGCCGCGTGGGCCTGCTCTATGCAATCGCGCTCGTAGCCTCGGCGCTAGTCCTGGTGCTCTGGCCCTGACGGGCAACCCGCCCAGCCAGATATCCCAGCCCGACTGCTCCGTCCGACCCAATCGACAAGTGGAGCGGAAGAGACTCGAACTCTCAACTTCCAGCTTGCAAAGCTGGCACTCTACCAATTGAGTTACCGCCCCGATCGGCCGTCGCGCCCTTGCGCAAACGGCCCAAAACAAGCGGAGAGGGGGGGATTCGAACCCCCGATACGGAGTAATACCCCGTATAACGGTTTAGCAAACCGTCGCCTTCAGCCTCTCGGCCACCTCTCCGAGACGCCCAACCTTAGCCGATCGTTTTCGGCAAAGCCAATTCTCACCCACACACCAGCAACCTCCGCTCGCCGAACCCCCTAGGTTCACACGATCGAGGGATCGATCCGTCACTTTCATTTCCGCCCCTCGTCGGGACGCTTGCAAAAATTTGCTCGGGTGGTACATTGCCTTACGTCGCCTCGCGGGGGGATGTCATGGAAGGAAGTTCCGGCGCACAATCCGTGGCCTTCTCCACAGTCATGCTTCTCGCTCTCGCCGCGGGACGAGCAAGCCCTGACGTCTCGGCGCTCCCCTATCCCTCGCCTGGCGGCGCAGGCACCATCGCCGACCTCTATCTCCGCCCCGAGGTCCCTGCCGGCAACATCGGCGGCGTCGGTGGCAGCCTCGGTGGCACACTTACGAGTCTCCCCACCATCATCCTGCTCCACGGGGGCGGGTACTGCTGCGGTGACCGCACCGAACTCAACATCATCGCCGAGCGGCTCAAGACCCACGGCTTCAACGTCCTCAACGCCAACTACACCCTCTCGGTCGTCGGCACCAGCTACGCCTATCCGCAGGCCATCCGCGACGTGAAATCCCTGATCGCCTGGGTCCGCACCGACGGAGCCGCATTCTTCAACCTCAATCCGCAGGTCGTCGTCGTCGGCAACTCCGCGGGCGCCACCATCGGCTTCACCGCTTCATTCGTCCAGGACGACCCGCTCTTCGATCCGCCCGGCGATCCACCCCCCGGCGGATACGCCGTCCAGATGGTCTGCGGCCTCTCCGGCCGCTCCAACATGCCCTGGGACTTCGATGTCGGCAACAACGTCGGCAACGTCATCAACTACTTCGGCGGCTGGATGAACCAGGCGCAGGGCGGGTTTCTTTCGCGCCCATACTTCGAGCGCGGCTCGGCACTCTACCGCGTCACCCCTTCCTGCCCCCCCACCGCCGTCTACCACTCCCGCTACGACACAATTGTGCCGTTCGGGCACAGCCAGCAGCTCGTAAACCAGCTCGTCGCCAACCAGGTCCCCGTCGTCGCCCGCTTCCCCTCCAACGCCGCCCACGCTCACACCATGTTCGGCGAGATCTACTGGGCCGCCGACATGATCGCCAGCGACGTCTGCAACCTGCTCAACGTCTCGATCCCCGGGTTTGTGCCAACACCCCCACCGGTGATCACTCCGCCGCCCCCCCCACCACCCCCACCACCGGCGCCTCGCCCGCGCCCACCCGCCGGCCCCGGCGGGCTCGCCGATGTCGCCCACACCGGCGGCCAACTCGGCCCAGACGGCATCGTGACCGTTGACGATCTGGTGGCCTACCTCAGCGCCTTCTTCTCGGGGAATCTCGCTGTCGCCGACCTCTGCGGGCCCGGTGGCGTGAACAACCTTGACGACGATCTTTCCGCCGATGATCTCATCTGCTTCCTGGGCGCGTTCTTCCAAGCACCATAGCTGCGTCCCCCCAATTCAACATCGGGGTCCATGTCGGGCAGTGCCCGCTGGCGGTTCCGGCATCCACCGCCAATACGGCTGATCCCCTCCTGGCGACCCCGGCCCTTTGCCATTCCGCGTCCGGATCATGGTCGGGACCTGATCAACACCCGCCGGCATGGAATTCTTGCAATCCCGCGGACGGGTGGTACATTCACTGATACTGGTTTCTGGAGGAAGAGAAGAATGGGGAGAGGTTTTCGCGCCCAACCTATGGGTTTTTCCGCCGCCATGCTCCTCGCGCTCGCCGCGGGACGAGCAAGCCCTGACGTGTCGGCGCTCGCCTATTCCTCACCCGGCGGCGCCGGAACCATCGCTGATATCTACCTCCGTCCGGAGGTTCCCGCCGGTGGCGGCTCACCAGTCGCGCTTCCCACCATCATCCTTCTCCACGGGGGCGGGTACTGCTGCGGCGACCGCACCGAACTCAACATCGTCGCCGACCGTCTCAAGCTGCACGGGTTCAACGTCGTCAACGCCAACTACACCCTCTCGGTCGTCGGCACCAGCTACGCCTATCCGCAGGCCATCCGCGACGTGAAATCCCTGATCGCCTGGATCCGCACCGACGGGGCGGCCTTCTTCAACCTCAACCCGCAGGTCGTCGTTGTCGGCAACTCCGCCGGCGCCACCATCGCCCTCACCGCGGCGTACGTCCTGAACGACCCGCTCTTCGACCCACCCGGCGATCCCCCCCCCGGCGGATACGCCGTGCAGATGGTCTGCGACTTGTCCGGCCGCACCAACATGCCTTGGGACTTCGACGTCGGCAACAACGTCGGCAACGTCATCAACTACTTCGGCGGCTGGATGAACCAGGCGCAGGGCGGATTCCTCTCACGCCCCTACTTCGAGCACGGCTCGGCCCTCTACCACGTCACCCCCTCCTCCCCTCCCACCGCCGTCTACCACCCCCGCTTCGACACTGTCGTTCCATTCGGGCACGGCCAGCAGCTGGTGGACCGGCTCGTCGCCAACCAGGTCCCCGTCGTCGCCCGCTTCCCCTCCAACTTCTCCCACGCGCACACCATGTTCGGCGAGGTGTACACCACCGCCGACATGATCGCCAGCGACGTCTGCAACCTGCTCAACGTCTCGATCCCCGGATTTGTGCCGACGCCTCCGCCCCCCATCGGACCCCCGCCACCGCCGCCTCCCCCACCTCCTCCGCCTCCGCCTCCCCCACCACCACCGCCACCACCGCCTCCCCCGGCCCAGGGCGGCCCGGCCGATATCTGCGGCCAAGGCGGCGAGCCCGGCGCCGACGGCTACCTCACCGTTGATGATCTCGTCTGCTTCCTCTCCGCCTTCTTTGCCGGCAACGCCGACATCGCCGACGTCTGCGGCCCCGGCGGCCAGTCGGATATCGACGGCATGACCACCGTCGACGACCTCGTCGCATACCTGACGCTGTTCTTCGCCGGACCACCTCCACAATAATGTGTAGTTGCCGGCTTCGAAATCACAAGAGGCCCGGACCAATGGTCCGGGCC
>JBOHNM010000008.1:0-51471 GCA_050730675.1 Phycisphaerales bacterium
ACCTCACCTCCATCCAGGCCAATGCCGACAACACACCCATCGCCGGCGCCGGCACCATCGTCCTCAACGCCAGCACGGCCAACATCGACACCGCCCGGTTCACCCGCGCCAACGACACCGCCTCGTTCATCCTTGGCTTAGGCCAGACCCTCGCCGGCACCGGCAACATCAACGACGTCGCCGTCGAATGCCGCGGCACCATCGCCCCGGGCGACCTCGATAGCAGCCACAGCTACGGCACCATCAACATTGCTGGCCGTCCCCTGACGCTGACCTCGACCAGCACCTACCGTGCCCAGATCGGCTCGACCACCACCTTTGATCGCATCACCGGCACCGGAGCGGTCACGCTGGACGGCACGCTCGTCGTCACCCTCGATCCGACCTTCGTCCCCGTCCGCGGCAACCGCTTCGACATCATTCTCGCCGGGCCCCGCACCGGACGCTTTACCACGGTGCAACTCCCCGTTACCGCCGGCGGCGTCTGGAAGTACGCTTACCTTCCCAACGGCGTTCGTATCGGATTCGCCTGCAACTCCGCCGACCCCGCCGGCCTCGGCGGCACCCTCGGCCCCGATGGCGGCTTCACCCCCGACGACCTCGTCGTCTTCCTCGACGGGTTCTTCAACGGTGACCTTGCCATCGCTGATGTGGCTTCCCTCGGCGGCACCGTCGGCCCCGACGGGCTGCTCACCGTCGACGACATCATCGTCTTCCTCGCCGCCTTCTTCGCCGGTTGTCCTCAGTAACCAGACCGCGGCCAGAACCAGAGTTTGAGAGGAATACGCCCCGGCGATATCCCCCGCCGGGGCCTGTTCATCGGCGATGTCAATCTGGACAAGCCCCGGCAGTTATGCGCCGTATTGAGCGAATCGCAAAGCACACCGCAATTTTGTCAGAAACAACTGGCTGACTGTCTAGGACTTCCGGTGTGCGCGCAACGTGCACCGACGGCGCCGCGCGGGGGGGGACCCGAGGGGTGCCCGCGAGCAATCAACGAAAGGACCACCCATGTCGGCGCAGATCAACGCGATGTCGTGCGGCCTCAACTCCCGTTCCGCGGCCCTCCTGCTGGCCCTCTGCGCCGGTTCGGCCACTGCCTTCAGCGCTCTGGGCCAGAGCTGGCTCAACGCGGTGGACGGCAACTGGAGCGACGGCACCAAGTGGTCCGGCGGCACCGTCCCCAACAGCGCCGGCGCAACCGCGACGCTCGGATTGGGTGCGCCGTACACCGTGGCGCTCAATACCTCGTTCACGGTCGGCAACCTCGCGATCTCCAACCCGGCGGCAACACTCCAGATCCTCAACAACCAAGGCTTGTTCGTCGGCGCTGCCACACCGTTCGACGCGTCGACCAACGACGGCACGATCTTTGTGAACCCCGCCGGTATTTCACAGTTCACCTCGATCTACCTCAACGCTTCGCATGTGTTCACCGGTTCGGGGCGCATCACGCTCAACGCCAGCGGCTCGAACATCGACACTGCACGCTTCGTCCGCAACGCCGCCGATCCGGTGCTCACCAACGCCGCCGGCCACACCATCAACGGAACCGGCCAATTCAACGACATCAGTATCGCCAATGCGGGCCTGATCGACGCAAGCGTCGCCGGCGCACCGCTCCAGATCTATCTCCGCGCAACCGCCAACACCGGCACGCTGCGAGCTTCCGCCGGCACCCTCCAGTTCAACGGCTCCACCATCAACCAGTCCGGCGCCGGACAGGTCCTCGCCACCGGTACGGGCGTGGTCAGCTTCTACAACATGGCCCTCAACGGCGGCAGCATCAACTCCTCCGGCGGAGGCCAGTTGTTGCTGCCCGTAAGCACCGGCAGCACGTTCGACGGTGTTGTCATCAGCAGCCCCCTGACGATTTACAACAACTCCCTTCTGGCCGTGGAATCCAATGGCCTGACGATCAATGCACCCCTCACCGTCAACCCCGACGGCATCTCGCAGTTCACCAGCCTCCGCATCAACCCCGATGGGCCCGTAACCCTCGGCGGCAACAGCTCCATCATCCTCAACTCCAGCGCGCAGAACATCGACACCGCACGGTTCGTCCGCAACCAGACCAACTCCGCCATAGTCCTCGGCCCCAACCTCACCGTCCGCGGTACCGGCCAGTTCAACGACATCGCCGTCACCAACAACGGCGCCATCAACGCCGATGTCACCGATCGCGCGCTCCAGCTCTACTTGCGCACCACCACCAACAACAACCTCATGACCGCCACCAACGGTGGGTCACTGAACCTCAACGGCCACACCGTCAACAACAGCGCTACCGGGCGCATCGTTGCCGACGGCACGGGCTCGCTCGTCAACTACATCAATTCCGCGATCAACGGCGGCAACGTCGTTGCCCAGAGCGGGGGCGTCTCTCAACTCCCCGTCAGCGTTGCCTCCACCTTCGATAGTGTGACCATCTCCGGACCCTTCAACATCCTCAACAACTCGTTCCTCGCCGTCGGCGCAGGGGGCATCGTCGTCAATGGTGTCGTCACCGTCAATCCGTTGGGCATCTCCCAGTTCACCAGCCTCCGTGCCGACGCCGACAACACCCCTATCACCGGCACCGGCGTTATTGCCCTCAACTGCAGTGACAGCAACATCGACACGGCCCGGTTCGTCCGCAACACCGCCAGTTCATCGTTCGTCCTCGGTTCCGGGATCACCGTCCGCGGCACCGGCCAGTTCAACGATATCGGCGTGACCAACAACGGCGTCGTCAACGCCGACCTCCCGGGCAAAGCCATCCAGATCTATGCCCGCACCACCACCAACAACAACCTCCTCACCGCCACCAACGGCGGCGTGCTGCAGCCCAACTCCCACACCATCAACAACGTCGGCAACGGCCGCGTCGTCGCCGACGGCGCAGGTTCAATCACCAACTTCATCAACTCGGCCGTCAACGGCGGAAATGTCATCGCCCAAAACGGCGGCGTCAGCCAGGTCGCCGTCAGCACCGGCTCGACATTCAACGGCGTGACCATTTCCGGCCCTTTCAATATCCTCAATAACTCGCTCCTCGCCGTCGCCGCAAACGGGATCGTGGTCAACGGCACGCTCACCGTGAACTCCCCGGGGGTCAGCAACTTCACCAGCCTCCGCGCCGACGACGACAACATCCCCATCACCGGCACCGGCACCATCGTCCTCAACACCAGCCCCAGCAACATTGACACTGCGCGCTTCATCCGCAACACCGCCACCGCCTCGTTCGTCTTGGGATCGGGCATCACCGTCCGCGGCACCGGACAATTCAATGACATCGCCGTCACCAACAACGGCATCGTCAACGCCGACGTCCCCGACCGGGCCCTTCAGTTCAACGGCCGCACCATCACGAACAACAACCTCCTCACCGCTACCAACGGCGGCGTTCTTCAGCCCTTCAACCACACCATCGTCAACGTCGGCAACGGTCGCATCGTCGCTGACGGTCTCGGTTCCATCACTAACTTCTACAACGCCGGCGTCTCGGGCGGCTCGATCATCGCCCAGAACAACGGCGAGAGCCGTGTCAACGCCTCCGCAGGCCTCACCCTCGACGGCGTCACCGTCTCCGGTCCCTTCAACATCTTCAACAACTCCGTGCTCACCGTCACCGCCAACGGCATCGTTAACAACGGCATCATCACCATCAACTCACCCGGCATCAGCAACTTCACCAGCCTCCAGGCCAACGCCGACAACACCCCCATCACCGGTACCGGCACGATCGTCCTCAACGCCAGCCCGAGCAACATCGATACCGGTCGCTTCACGCGCGCCACCTCCACCGCCTCGTTCCTCCTCGGCCCGGGCCAGACCCTTGCCGGTTTCGGCAACCTCAACGACATTGCCGTCGAGGCCCAGGGAACGATCGCTCCCGGCGCACCCGCTGCCATGTCCTTCGGCCTCATCCAACTCGGCGGACGCGCCCTCACCCTCACCCCCACCAGCATCTACCGCGCCCAAATCGGCGGCACGCCCGCCAGCGGCCTCTACGACCGCATCACCGGCACCGGAGCCTTCACCCTCAACGGCACACTCATCGTCACCGTTGACGCCACCTACGTTCCCACCCGCGGCGACCGATTCGACATCATCCTCGCCGGCCCGCGTACCGGCCGCTTCACCACCGTCCAGCTTCCCTCCAGCCCCAACGGTGTGTGGAAGTATGCGTACCTCCCCAACGGCGTCCGCGTCGGCTTCGCCTGCAACTCCGCCGACCCCGCCGGCCTCGGCGGCACCCTCGGCCCCGATGGCGGCTTCACACCCGACGACCTCATCGTCTTCCTCGATGGCTTCTTCGGTGGCGACCTCGCCATCGCCGACGTCGCCGGGCTCGGCGGATCCGTCGGTCCCGATGGCCTCTTGACCGTCGACGACATCATCGTCTTCCTCTCCGCCTTCTTCGCAGGCTGCCAGCAGCCCTGATCACCAACACACCCCGCGCCCAAATTTCGGGAGGGACAGGCCCTGGCGATATCCCCTGCCGGGGCCTGTTCATTTCCAAAGCGGTAACTTCGCGGTCAATACAAGCCGCCGTGCCTTGGCCGGCACTTGCGAAATTTGCGCGACCAATGCGAATTGATAACGCAACGCTCACACATCGTTCGAATTCATATGAACGTTGCGTGAACTCACGTGACCTTAATGCAAATAGCACTCTCGGTTGACACACCAATCGACATGGCCCGGTACGGTTTGGCCCAACGTGCAGTCCGTGCGTTGCGACACACTTTTCTGGGGCCCCCCTCATGCTCAAGACCCGTCGCGGCTTTACCCTCATCGAGCTGCTCGTCGTCATCGCCATCATCGCCCTCCTCGTCGGAATCCTCCTCCCCTCGCTCGCCGCCGCCCGCAAGGAAGCCCAGGCCACCAAGACCGCCAGCAATATCCGCGGTGCGGGCCTCGGCGTCGCGATCTACAACTCCGAGAACCGCGACCTCATGCCCGTCTCCTACGCCTACGCCGACGCCCCCGGCTCCAGCACCTGGCGGATGCAGGACCAGGGCGATACCAACCTGGGCGCCAACGGCTACATCCACTGGTCCTACGCCCTGTTCAACGGCGACAAGACCCACAACGACTCGTTCACCTCCCCCCTGGTTCCCAAGGGCGGCGCTCCGTGCACCAACCCCGGCAAGGACTCCGAGGACTGGGAGGCAAGCCAGGTCAATGACCTTGGCCAGGCCGTCGGTGCCGTGAGCCCCGAGGACCGGCAGGTCAAGCGCACCGCGTTCGCGGGCAACGCCGCGGTCTTTCCCCGCAATAAATTCAACGGCTCGGGCCTCCGCAAGAACCGCTTCGTGAAGGCCAACGAGATCACCGACGCCGCCAAGACGATCCTCGCCACCGAGTGGCTCTACACCGGCGGCTGGAAGAGCCTGATGACCGACGGCTACATCATCAAGTCGCACCGGGCGATCTCGCCCATCATCGGCGGCTCCTCCGGCGCCAACGTCTTCAACGAGGCCGATTCCGGCGGCAACACCGCCCGCTTCTTCTACCCCAACCTCAATGAACTCCGCCCGCTCGACCAGCTCCAGGGCGGCAACCTCATGGAGGAGGGCGGCCCCTCGCAGATCAACCTCGTCGGCCGCCAGCAGCCCGGCGCCAAGGACCAGTTCGGCGGATCCGCCCACTTCGTCTTTGTGGATTCGCACGTCGAGCGCATGACCGCCGCCGAGTCCCTCCGCAAGCGCCTCTGGGGCGACCGCTACTACTCGCTCACCGGCAACAACAAAATCAGCACCAGCAACTTCAACTGATCCACCGACGCCGCCGCACGGGCGTGCCGCCGCCGACCCGGCCGCACGCCTCTTCAAGCCTCTCGCCACGGAACGGGCCGACCACCTCGACCACCGGGTCGTCGCGCGGTCGCTCTGCTCACGGCCGTTTTCATTGTCACATATCTGTGCAGAACCGTCTGCCCAGCAAGCCCGGGTAACCCCCCTTCGGAGATGAGCCATGAAGAACCGTGAACTGTCCCTGATCCTGCTCGCCGCCGGCACCACCGCCGCCGTCGCGCTCCCCGCGATGGCGCAGCCCGCCAACAACGGCACGACCTATCCATCGACAACCCAGATCAACGTCACCGGCGCAACGCTGCTCTCCAACCTCTTCCAAGCCCCCGCCATCACCAACGACTTCATCGACGCCGACGGCAACGGCGTCGCCCGCGGCCTGCCGATCCCCGGGAACCAGAACCTCGCGCCCATCGGCTACCCGCCCATCGGCGTCTGGGCCGTCAACTACACCGAGACCGGCTCGGTCGCCGGTCTGCAGGAACTCATCACCTTCGGCACCATCCCCGCCGCGCTCCCGTCGCAGGTGACCGCCTCCCGCTCGGCCGCGTTCTACAACCGTCAGCGCTACATCGGCTCCGGCTCGGTCGCCGGTCTGGCCAACGCCGGGAACTTCGGCCAGGCCCCGACGTCCCAGATCAGCCCCTCCGACTTCCACGTGATCGATCCCGCGCTCGACCCGGGTTGGGCGGGCGTCTACCGCAACGACGTCGCTCCCCTCGACGTCCCCGCGAGCTGGGGCGTGCTCACCGACGGCGCCAACGCGGCCTTCGCACTGCTCCCCGGGCAGGCGGCCTACGGCAACAACGCCCTCAAGCCCGTGTCGCGCATCGGCGTCACCATCACCGGCGCCAGCAACAAGCTCGCCAACCTCGACGCGCCGGTCGCCCAGGGCGGCCCTGCCAATCTCTTCGACGCCACCAACCCCTCGTCCTGGAACAGCCGCACCATCTTCGACACGCCGATCGTCTTCGCGCCCATCGCGCCGATGGTCAACTTCGGTGTCGGCAAGACCACCACGACCATGACCGAGCTGCGCCACCTGTTCGTCACCGGCCGTCTCCCCAGCGGCGAGAACATCGTCGCCGTCACGCGCGAGGCTGGCTCGGGCACCCGCAACGGCTGGATGAACACCCTCGGCATCGACCCCTCCTGGGGCAAGGGCGACGGCACCGGCAGCACCTTCGCCGCCGACGGCAATTCGCAGGACGCCGGCCGCCCGGCCGAAGGCTCCCTCGGCCCCAATTTTGTGTCGGCCAACAAGACTGGTTCCGGCGACGTCGAGACCGCCGTCTTCAACAACCGGCTCGCCATCGGCTACATCGGCGCCGAGCGCGCCGTCAACAGCAGCTGGGGTCGCACCACCAGCATCTCTAGCGTTGCCCGGGCCGAAATCCTGGGGGTGACCCACGACCTCCTCGGCGGCGTCTCGCCCGTCCGCCCCACCGCGGGCACTCTCCTCGACAACGACCCGGCCGCCGGCGGCTGGACGCTCGGCGGCCCGGCCTCGCTGGCCACCATGGGCGATCCCCGCTCGGCCCCCGCCGCCAAGGGCGGCTACGGCTGGGCCGTCGCCGACGTGATCCCCTCGCCCGCCCGTCCGGAAATGCCCAACGTTGAGGCGGCCGCCTTCGTCAACAACATCGTACGTTCGCTCGAGAACTTCATCGCCAACGCCGAGAGCGACTCCAACCTCTTCACGCCCGGCGAGTTCATGGCCAACAACTTCCTCCTTCTGCCCGCGCAGGACAAAGTCCACAGCTTCACCAGCCCGATGCTGATGGTCAACAACGACAAGCTCAACCAGGGCCTGCAGGACTATGTCCGCCCGCGCACCGCCTTTGTCTATAACAACTCCTTCTACACGGCCTTCGGCAACGGCGGCACCGGCGGCGTCAGCGGCAAGATCAACGGCCGCGCCCCCATCCGCACCACCGGTGTCACCTATTCCGACGGCGTCGCCGGCGGGGCCAACTACATCGACATGGCCAACAACGCCCTCGCCTACAACGGCGCCGCGGGCATCAACGACCGCAACCGCATCGCCGGCGACTTCAACGCCGACGGTCTCCGCAACGCCGACGACACCACCGACCTGGTCAAGGCCTGGCGCCACCGCAACACCGGCGGATTCGTCTGGACGCCCCCCGCCGCCACCGGCGCCATCGCCGGCTCGCCCGCCTCGGACACCTGCATCGAGATCATCGGCGACTTCGACGGCGACGGCAACTTCAACGCCGCCGATGTCCGCTACTTCGCCGACGGCCTGGCCCTCCAGACCAGCGGCCCCAACAACGGCATGCTCGACCGCAAGGCCGGTTTCATCGCCGTGGACGCCGCCTTCGCCGCCACGGCTAGCCCCGTTCCTGTGGACGGCATCGGCAACTTCTTCGGCGCTACCAAGGCCACCGGCGGCTCCCCCGCCAACCGCCCGTGGCACAACGGTGACGCCCGCGGCGACGTCGCCGGGGCGGCCGGCACGGCCCCGGGCTGGGCCCCCGTCGGCGCCAACGGCGCCATCAACGCCGCCGACATCGACTACGTCTTCAAGCAGTTCCAGACCAACGCCGCGGCCATCGTCGTCCCCAACCTCGGCAAGCAGGTGGACTGGGCCAACCTCGCCCAGGCCGCCACGTTCGACCTCTCGGCCGACATGACCGGCGACCGCAAGGTGGACATGAACGACGTCAAGGAACTCGTCAACGTCATTCTCCTCACCAACATCGGCGACCTCAACTTCGACGGCGTGGTGGACGGCGCGGACATCGCCATCGCCAACGCCTGGATCGCCGGCGGCGGCGGCTCGAGCCGGCCGGGCACCTACGCCAACGGCGACGTCAACGGGGACGGCATCGTGGACGCAACGGACGTCCTCGCCATCACCCGCGCCCAGTGCGTGGCCGACATCACCGACCTCGGCGGCAGCGGCGGCCCCGACGGCCAGACCACCGTTGACGACCTGGTCAACTTCCTCTCTTCGTTCTTCGCCGCCAACCTCTACACCGCCGACGTCGCCGTGCTCGGCGGCACCCCCGGCCGCGACGGTCAGATCACTGTTGACGACCTGGTCTACTTCCTCAGCCGCTTCTTCGCCGGCTGCTAAGCCTCGCAAATCCCCCGACACCCCGCGGACACGATGAGAAGCGTGGATCGCTCGGACGCCCCGGCCCCTCGGCCGGGGCTTTTTCATTGGTGGTAGCTAGCCCTGCGGGAATTCCGGTGTATGTTCAAGCAAGGGATTTGTTCGCAAAGGGAGATGTATGAAGCTCATCCGCTCGTTGGCTGTCGTGTTGTCGCTCGCGGCCCCCGCCCTGGCCGCCCCGCCGGAGTTCCACACCCAGGTCGCCGCGGGCACCCCGCTGCTGTGGTACAAGTTCAATGAGACCGGCGACGCCGGCATCTTTGTGAACTCCGGCTCGCTGGGCGTGAACTTCAACATGGATATCCCTGCGGGCGTCGCCACCGACGTCACCACCATCGGGGGCGATCCGGGCGTCCGGTTCGACGGCTCGGCGGGGCAGTTCCTGATCTCCGATGCGGTGGCACCAGCTTCGCTCACAGGCGACCCCACGTTCTCGTGCGAGACCATCGTGAAGGTCACCTCCAACACGACCACGTTCTTCGGCTACCCGCCGTTCCTGCACTGGGGCGCCCCGACAACTGGCCAATCGGTCTACTTCAGCCTGCACCTCTACTCGGCGAGCAAGCCGTACGTCGGCTTCTACAACGGCGGGCTCCGCGCCGTCTGCGACCAGCCCCTGAGCCAGTTCGTCCACATCGTCTGGACGCACCAGGGCGGCGGCGGCCAGTGGGGCGGCTCATCGCTCTACATCAACGGCCGCCTGGTGCCGCTGGAGCACGATGATGTGCTCATCGGCGCCCCGAACATCAACGTCACCTCCACTCAGTTCCGCGTGAACGCCGCGACCGACGGCCAGCGCCGCTTCGCCGGCGTCATGGACGAGCTGGCGCTCTACGACCGCGTGCTGACACAGGCCGAGGTGACCGCCCACGCCAGCACGCTGACGCTTCCCAAGTGCTCCGCCGACGTCGCCAACCTCGGCGGCTCCGCGGCGTGCGCGGGCGACGGCTCGATCACCGCCGACGACCTGATCGTTTTCCTCGGCGCCTTCTTCGGCGGCAACCTGCAGGTGGCGGACATCGCCGCCCTCGGCGGCAGCCTCGTTCCCGACGGTCAGCTCACGGCCGACGACATCATCGCGTTTTTGAGCGTGTTCTTTGCCGGGTGTGCGTAACACGGCGTCGGACAAGCCCTTCGACGGGGATCCCTTGCGTCTGCGTAGCTGCCCCCCGCTAGAGCCGCGGCAGGACAATCGCTGCGAACCCGATCATCGCTGCGCCAATGGCGATCTGAACAATCCCCAGCACGCGGGCGCCGTTGGGAGTAGCCATGCCCGTGCGTTTTTTCAGCGCCGCAGGGGCCATCCCGCTCGATGCCGCCCACAATGCCGATAACCCTGAGAGGACGATCAGCCCACCGATTCCGTAGCAAATCAGGTCCATGCGTGTGTCCTTCGTGCAAGAAAACGCCCCGCGAAATCGCGGGGCGTTGAGGATACCAGGTGGGAGGACGCGAGCAGCTTCACGCCACCTGCAGCAGCTTCATCGTCTGCTTGACGATGTCGTCTGACGAGAGGCCGCACATCTTGAGGACTTCCTCGGCGGTGCGGGCGCTCTTGGGGATGCGCTTGACGAACATCTGCTGGAGGGTGAAGGCGTCGCCCGAGGAGGTGAGGGCGTCGGCGACGGCCGAGCCGATGCCGCCGCCGTAGTTATCCTCGATGGTGACGATGTGCCAGTTGTTCTGGTTGGCGATGTCGAGCAGGGCGTCGGTATCGAACGGCAGCGAGTAGAGGTCTACAAGTGTGGCGCTGACGCCGGCCTTGTCGAGGACGTCCAGGGCCTTGTTGGCCTCGTGGACCATCGCGCCGGCGGCGACGAGCAGGACGTCGCGGCCCTCGGAGAGGACCTCGAAGCCGCCGAGGTTGAAGGCGGTCTGATCGGAGTAGATGAACTCGGTCTCGTTGCGGAGGGTGCGCATGTAGCAGACGCCCTCGTACTCGGCCATGGCGTGCGTCAGGGCGTAGGCGGCGTAGGCATCGGCGGGCTGGAGGACGTAGACACCGGGGTTGCCGCGGTGGTCGCGCATCGTGCTGAAGGAGCGGAACCAGGAGATGTCGGGGAGGGACATCTGGCTGGGGCCGTCGGCGGCGAGGGTGATGCCGGCGTGGCTGCCGACGAGCTTGATGTTGGCGCCGCCGTTGATGGCCATCTCGATCTGGTCGTAGGCGCGGGTGTGGAATTTGGCGAAGGTGGAGATGAACGGGACCTTGCCGGCGGCGGCGAGTCCGGCGCCGACGGAGACCATGTTCTGCTCGGCGATCTTGCACTCAAAGAAGCGGTTGGCGAGGGTCGCGTCCTTCTTGAACATGTCGGCGTAGGTGGAGTTGGAGACGTCGGCGTCGAGGGCGACGACGCGGTCGTTGATCTGGCCCAGGGCGCGGAGGGCGATGCCGTAGGCGCGGCGGGTGGCCATCTTGCCCGACTGGACCGCGGTGGCCATGTCGAACTTCTTGGCGATCTCGGCCAGGGGGACCATGTCGCCCTGCTTGATATCGCGGGGCTTGGCCTCGGCGGGGGGCTGGATCTCGAAAGAATCGCTGGAGACGAGCGAGCTGGTGAGCTGGACGCGCTTCTCGTCGAGCTCGGCGATGGCCTTGTTGAGAGCGTCGCCGGTGGCGGGCTTGCCGTGCCAGCCGGCGCCGTGCATGCTGGCGGCGCCCCAGCCCTTCTCGGTGCGGGCGACGACGGCGAGGGGCTGGCCCCAGGTGCCGCTGTTCTTGGCGAACTCGTCGAAGGCGGCTTTGATCTGCTTGGGGTCGTGGCCGTTGATGTCCACAACCTTGAAGCCGTAGGCCTCGAGTTTCTTGGTGATGGTGTCGGCGGACTGCTGCTTGCTGACGCGGTCGGCCTGGCCGAAGTCGTTGCAGTTGAAGATGGGCAGGACGTTGGTGAGCTTGCGGTCCATCATGTAGTCGAGGGCCTCGGCGATCTGTCCCTCGCGCGACTCGCCGTCGCCGATGATGCAGTAGATGCGCTTGTCAAGGCCGTCGAGCTTGGCGGCCTCGCCGAGGCCGGCGGCGACCGAGAGGCCCTGGCCAAGCGAGCCGGTGGCGGCGTCGAAGAAGGGAAACCCTTCCATGGGGTTCGGGTGGCCGTCAACCTCGCTGTCGGCCTCGCGGAGCTTCATGGCGTCTTCGACGGTCATGGGGCGGCGCTTGGCGGGGTCCTTGCCGATCATGACGCCGAGCTTGGCGCAGGCGGCGTAGACGATGGGACAAGCGTGGCCCTCGGAGAGGACCAGGCGATCGGAGGTCGGGTAGTCGGGGTACTCCGGCGACCAGCGCATCGTGTTGAACATCAGCACGGTGACGATGTGGCCGAGCGACATGGAAGTAGTGGGATGTCCGCTGCCGGCGGCGGCGGTCATTTCCAGCGCGAGACGATCGAGTTCAATGGCCTGAGCGTGAACCGCGGCTTCGAAGGACATGTCGGATCCATCCTTTCATGGGCGCTGCCGCGCGGAGGCGCGGGGCGGGGAGTCGGGGTCGAACTGTGAGCCAACACTGACCGCGCGGACCCCAAACAGGCCCCGCTCGCTGGCACACGGTTTGCCACGGACCGACCGTAGCTGCGGGAGTATCGCCAGCCCGGCCCGTCCGGGCAAGGGTCGGGGGGGCGAAAAGTGCTTGGGGACGAGTTGGGGGTGGATGATCGGTTCCCGTGTGCGGGTAGGCGCGGGGCACGGAAACGACAGCGAATCACGCTCCGGCAGGGGGTGCGCGATACACTGGCGCTGTTCGATTTCTATTCGTGAGAGAAGCCCTATGAAGGTCATTTGCGATCGTGCGGCGTTGCTCCAAGCGGTGAATCTCGTGGCGGCGGTGGTGCCGCAGCGGAGCCCGAGTCCGGCGCTGTCGTGTCTGAAATTGACGGCGTCCAAGCACGCCGGGGCGGGTGTGGTGACGCTGCTGGGGACCGACGCCGAGACGTCGGTGAGCCTGAACCTGACGCAGGTGGACGTGACGCAGCCCGGGACGGTGAGCGTGCCGGCGCACAAGCTGCAACAGGTGGTCAGTGCTGTGGACGAGTCGGACAGCACGATTACGCTGGAGCTTGAGGGCGAGGTCTGCCACATCAAGGGGAGCCACACGCGGTTCAAAATCTTCACGCAGCCGGCGGGGGATTTCCCGCCGATCCCCGACTTTCCGACCGGGACGGTCGCCGCGGCGGCGCGGGCGACGTTCAGCCACACGGCCGGTGCGCTGCTGCGGCTGATCTCAACGACGGTGTTCGCGACGGCAAAGGAGACCTCGCGGTACGCAATCAACGGCGTGCTGCTCAAGCGCGACGGCAAGAAGCTGGAGATGGTGGCGACCGATGGACGGCGGCTGGCGCTGGCGCGGTCGACGATCAAGGGCGGGTCCGAGGGCGGGCCGCTGTCGTGCATCGTGCCGACCAAGGCGCTGAACCTGTTCACGCGGCTGGTGCACGACCCGGAGGGGCCGGTGCGTCTGGCGATCACCGAGAACCGGATCTTCTTCGCGTTCGACGAAGCGAGCGACAGCAAGAAGGATGAGGCGAAGACGCCACGGGCGGTACTGAGCAGCGCGCTGGTCGAAGGCGCGTTCCCTCCATATGAGGACGTGATCCCCAAGGACTGCGACAAGCGGATGACGACCGGCCGCGAGGACCTGGCGCGGGCGGTGCGGCAGGCGGGCATTCTCACCAACGAAGAATCTCGCGGGGTGCGGATGAACTTCGACGCCAAAGCCAAGCGCTTGCGATTGAGCAGCCGCGCGCCGGAGATGGGCGAGAGCGAAGTGGACCTGGCGCTGACGGGGTACGAGGGGGAAAACCTGGAGATCTCGTTCAACCCGCAGTACATCGGCGATGCGCTCAAAGCGGTCGGCGATGCCGAGGTGATCATGGAGCTGAAGGCGCCGAACAAGCCGGGCGTGCTGAAGGCTGGGACGGAGTTTGTGTACGTGGTGATGCCGGTCAGCCTGCCGACGTGAGCGTTCGGTGTCGAGGGTTGTTGAGGGCTCGTGGCGATGCTGGTGGTTGAGGTGGGTGCGCGAAACATGCAAGGAGCGGACCTGTGGCCAAGAAGAAGACCAAGAGCAAACCCGCGAAGAAGCCTGGCGCCAAAAAGGACAAGACTCCGAAGGCCGCCCCGACGACAACGATGATCAAGACGGGCAAGGGTCCGTCGCCGCGCGAGGTGGGCGAGCGGCTGGTGGCGCTGGCCAACGCGGGGAAGATCCAGCAAGTCGAGGACGAGTTGTGGTCGCCAAATATTGTGTCGATCGAGGGGTTCGGCCAGGCGTTCCACGGGCGCAAAGCGGTGGAGGCGAAGAATCGCGGGTGGTACGACCAGAATGATGTCGCGGGATTCGCGGCCGAGGGGCCGTTCGTTGGCGCGACGGGCTTTGCCATCAAGATGAAGATCCAGGTGCGCGAGAAGGCGACGGGCAAGATCACCGACATGAATGAGATCGGGGTCTACACCGTGCTGAACGGGAAGATCGTGCAGGAAGAGTTCATGTACGGCGCGTGAGTAGTCCAAGAACGAGCAGGGCCGAAGCCATAAGGCCCCGGCCCTGCCGATCTCACCCGTGCATACGGACAATTGGATTCAGCGGCGGCGACGCGCGACCGCAAGGCCGGCCAAACCCATCAGCGCTGCCGCGCCGGGGGTGGGGACGGTCTGAGGGATGTACAAAGCCATCACCTGCCCACCCTGCACAAGCTCGCCGCCCATGCCGGTGGTGTAGTGGGCCTGCATGTCGAGCAGGAACCAGCCGGGACCGAGGAGGTCCCAGGCGTCGATGATGCCGGAGGTCTCCTCGTCCTGCGTGAGGAAGTTTGCGCCGCCCACGAGGAATCGGCTGGCGTCGGGGATGCCGATCTCGGTCATACGGTCGGCGGCCAGGTCGTACAGCCACACGCGGCCGAGGCGGGCGTTGTCGCCCACGTCCTCCTGGACGAGGATGAAGTCGCCGTTGTGTGAGAAGCAGAGGTTGTCCATCATGCGGATGTCTGTCGCGCCGGTGGCCGAGAAGACACCGCCGGCGAGGGAGGCGGTGTTGGTGCCGTCGGCGAGCAGGGTGACGTTCCCGCCGGCGGTGGGATTGGTGATACTGTTGAAGTCCATGCTCCACAGACGTGAGTTGCCTGTCAAGCTATCGGTGGTGGCGAAGACGAACTGATTGGGACGAGCCGGGTTGAAGGCGCCGTCCTCGGGGCGGAGGAAGTTCATCTGGCCCTGTGAGTCCAGGAGTTGGAGCTGCGCGCCCGTGGTGTTCTGCGGATTGGGGACGTTCAGGAGGCTGAACGGGGCGCTGGGGCGCGGGCCGCTGCCGGCATTGCCGAGCAGGTTGGTGCGGTCCTCGACGTTCTGGCCGGAGCCATTGACGGTGGTGCCGGTCATGGTCACGGCGTAAAGGTTGCCGTTGGCCAGGCCGGCTCGCTCGATCGCGTTGCCCGTCGTCTGACGCTCGCCGACGTAGACGTAGAGATTGCCGGGCGTCGAATCGTCGAGGCCGATGACCACGGTGTTGCGCTGGGCGACGGGGCTGGCGACGGCGTTCTCCCAGGACATGCGGCCGAGCCATGGGAGCTGGTAGCTGGCGCCCGCCTCGGGGCCGGTGGCGATGTGCGCCATGGCGCGGCCCTCGGCACCGGACTCCTCGCCGTTGAGCAGGATGCGGGCGTCGGTGCCGTAGGTGGTGTTGGTCACGGGGTCGGTCCACAGATAGGCGCCGGGAGCGGCGAGGTCTGCCGAGCAGAACCGGCTGAACGACTGCGCGGTCGGCAGCGGGTTGGAGGCGTTGTAGGTCGTGTAAGAACCAGCGCTGTAGAGGTTGATTGAGTTGTCGGCGTCGCGTCCGCCGACCACCTGCATGAAGTTGGCGCCGGGCGTGCCGTTGATGACCCAGCGGCTGACGAAGGCGCCGGTGTTGCCGGCGGCGCGGGCGATGCCCTCGGCGTTGCCGATCTCGTGGTTCATCAGCAGGGTGAATGTGCCGTCGTCGTTGTTGAAGGCGCCCAGGCCGTCGGGGACACCGACCAAGCGGTAGCTCTGGCCCGCGATTGGTTGGTTGGTGACGGGATCGAGCCGCGTGTAGAGCTCGTTGGGGGTTGAGTTGCCGTTGCCGTTGGAGATAAGCGAACGGAAGATGACGCCGGAGGCGGGGTCGGACGGGACCATGTACGATGACTGCTGGGTGCTGGGGCCGGTCTGCTGGGCCGCTGCACCTGCGGCGAGGACCAAGGCAGCGATACAGACATTGGAAAGGGAACGACGGTTCATGGACTTCTCCTCATGGGTCGCGCCGGAGCGCGTGACCTCCCGCCGCGCGATCCGATCACGGATCGCTCGCTCGCTGGCGTGGACCATGGGTGCATGGGCCGATCGCTCGGCCGCTCGTGCTTGCACGGATGGCGCCACTCAACGCAACGGTTTGCCGACGGGTTCTTCCGACGTACGGACCATAACCGACACGGCGCAAAATGGAAGGCCGGGAATGTCAAGCTCGCGCCAAGTCCTCGTAAAGACGCGGGCTTGGCGCTCGTGCATTCTTCACGAATCAATGCAGACATTTTTGTGGATGAGGGTGTACCTTGAGCGGTCCACCGCGGCCGCGCCGGCAGCGGGGCGATTCCCGAAGGAGATCGTCGATGATCGCGGTACTCCGAATCACGGCCTTGGCCTGCGCAACCCTGATCGGCGGGCCGGCCGTCCATGCGCAGAACACGTACACGACGATCAACCTCGTTGCGAATTCCGCGGCCTATTCGCCGCAGATCGTCGATCCGCTGCTGATTGACGGGTGGGGGATCACCCTTCGCCCGCCCGGCGCCGGCGGGCACTTCTGGATCACCAACACTGCGACGGGCACAACAACCACATATGTAGGTGATGTCGCCGGCGTCCCGCTGCACCAGGACGCTCTGACCGTGGTAGACATCCCACCGGGATTGCTCCAGACGGCGGTGGACCCCGACGCGCTGAGCCAGCCGGCGGGGCAGGTGTACGCGGGTTGGTCCAATTCCGATTTCGTGGTGTCGGCCGAGGGGATCACCGGGGCGAGCAAGTTCATCTTCGCGACGCTCGACGGGACCATTTCCGGGTGGCGCGACGGCATGACGCGGGCGGTGACGATGGTGGACCAGTCGGCGGGGGGCTCGGCGTTCTTCGGGATCGCGGTGACCCAACAGCCATCGGGCAACCGGCTCTACGTGGCCGATTTCGGGCTGGAGACCGTGTCGGTCTACAACGATCAGTTCCAGAAAGTCACGACCGCGGGCGATTGGCGCGCCGCCGACATTCCCCCCGTGTTCGTGCCGTGGAATCTGCAGTACGTGGACGGGCAGATCATCGCCCTGTACGCCCGCCTGGGCGACGAGACGCGTGAAGAGGAGCACTATCCGGGGTACGGCTATGTCGCGGCGTTCGATCTCGAGGGTCGTCACCTGCACACGTACCAGCACGGCCTGTTCCTCAACGCCCCCTGGGGCATCGCGGTTGCGCCGGACTCGTTCGGTCCACTCGCTGGGAAGCTGCTGGTGGCGAATTTTGCGGATGGAACGATCGTCGCCTTCGACCGCATTACCCATACATTTGTGGATTATCTGAGGGGCGTCGACGGGCAACCGCTGGTGGTTGACGGGGTCTGGGGCATGGTCTTCGGCAACGGCGTGCGTTTGGGGTACGCCAATCACCTCTACTTCGCCGCGGGTCCCAACGGCGAGGAGAACGGCGTGTTCGGGAAGATCGTCTGGGTCAATTCTGCTTGCCGCGCCGATGTGAGCCTCACCGGTGGTGCGCCGGGACACGACGGCCTGGTCACCGTGGACGACCTTGTCGGCTGCCTCTCAGCCTTCTTCGGCGGAGACCAGTCCATTGCCGACGTCGCTTCGCCCGGCGGCCAGTCGACGCCGGACGGCGCACTGACCGTGGATGATCTGGTGGTTTACCTCGCGGCGTTCTTCGGCGGGTGTTCAGGGAATTGAGTCGCGCCGTTGGTCGCGTTGCTCAACCCTTGATGCCGCGGCGCTGCATCTCGGTGCGGACCGTGTTCACGGCCTGCGTGATGGACTCGTCGAGGTCCTTGTTCACGATGAACTGGTTGTAGACGCTGCAGACGCGGGCGGTCTCGATCTCTTTGCGGGCGGCGGCGAAGCGGCGCTGGATCTTCTCCTCGTCCTCGCGTTTGCGGCAGCGGAGGCGCTTGAGGAGTTCGTCCTCGCTGGGAGGGAGGATGAAAAGGGCGAAGGCCTCGGGCATCTGCTGCTTGACGCTGATGGCGCCTTGAACGTCGATCTCGAGGATGACCAGGCGGCCGCGGCGGAGCTGCTCGACGACCCAGGCCTTGGGCGTGCCGTAGCGCTTGCCGAAGACACCGGCGTGCTCGAGGAGTTCGTGGCCGGCGACCATGCGGTCAAACGCGGGCTCGCTGACGAAGTGGTAATCGACGCCGTCCACGTCGGCCTCGGTGGGAGCGCGGGTGGTGGCAGAGACACTGAACACGGATCCGGGGATCTGGCGTTCGACGGCGCGGGTGATGGTGGTCTTGCCGACGCCCGAGGGGCCGCTGATGATCAGCAGCATGCCGTCGTCGGTGTCGGTGGGCAGGCGGTGGAGCGGGGCCGGGGGCGTCATGGGGCGAGGGTACCCGGGCAGCGTGAGAGAACCTACTTAGCACCCAGGCAGAGGCTGAGAACGGCCATGCGCACGGCGACGCCGTGGGAAACCTGTCGGAGGACCATGGAGCGGCCGGAATCGGCGACTTCCGGTGTAAGTTCGACGCCGCGGTTGATGGGACCGGGGTGCATGATGATGGCGCCGCGCTTCATGTGGCCGGCGCGGCGCGGTGAAATGCCGTACAACTCGTGGTACTCGCGAATGGAGGCGATGGCGTTGGAGCTGGTGGCCTTGGGAGCATTCTCGCCGGCGCCCGGCTGCTTGATCTCGTGGCGCTCGAACTGGATGCGCAGGACGTTGATCGCATCAGCCCGGTGGATGACGGCGTCGAGATCGTGGGCGACTTCGCAGCCGAGAGTGGTGAAGGCGGCGGGGACGAGCGAGGGTGGCCCGACGCAGATGACGCGGGCGCCGAGAGCGGTCATGCCGGCGACGCCGGAGCGGGCGACGCGCGAAGAGCCGATGTCACCGAGGATGACGACGGTGAGGCCCTTGAGATCGAAGGTGTCGAGACGGTCGAATGCCGCGGCGAGGGTGTAGATATCGAGCAGGCCCTGCGTCGGGTGCTCGTGGCGGCCATCACCGGCGTTGATGATCGATGGGATGGGGACGGGCGAGCCGCCGTTGCGGGCCGCGGCGTCGTGGCGCTCTTGCAGTGTGCGGACGACCAGGTGGGTGGAACCGCTGGAACGGTGACGGATGACCATGGCGTCGGCGCCCATGGCGGCGATGTTGAGAACGGTGTCGCCGACGGTCTCGCCCTTGCTGACCGACGAGCCCATGTTGGTGAGGTCGATGACGCGGACGCCCAGGCGTGCGGCGGCGACGGAGAATGAGACCCGCGTGCGGGTGGAGTCCTCGAAAAAGAGGTTGGCGGCGACCATGCCGCGGAGTTCGCTTGAAAAATCCTTGCCGCCGCCGCCGACCTCGTTGGGGTCGATGAGCGAGGCCGGAAGACCCTCGGCGTAGGTGCGCGTGCGGCGGAGGACGGTGCGCAGGTCGGCCGCGGGGAGGCCGTAGAGCTGCAGGAGGTGGCGGTGGGGCCAGCGGCCGGTCACGGCGGGCGCGGGCTTGCGGCGGGGCCTGGATCGCACGGCGGCTTTGCTCACGGGCCGAAACTCCACAAACGTGTGTGTATTTCCACGGTCACGGGGCGGACGAGTACGGCTTGGCGGCGCCGGCCGGGAGGGGGTTGGGCGGGGGAACTTCCATCATGCCGATAGGCATGGTGCGGTGGAAGGTGACGTGCCACGGGGAGACGCCGCTGGAGAGGTAGACGGTGACGCCCTGGTAGAGCGTCTTGTCAATGGCCTTGCCGCCGACGCCGACAACGGGGCGGATGATGTCAACGGTGGCGGAGGTGCCGCGGACGTTGACGCCGGCGACGGTGTAGAGGGGCAATTCGGGTTGGCCCTCGATGAGCGGGTGAGCGGCAGGGCCGGCGCTCTCGACGACGTGGTAGTAGGTGTGCACGCTGGCACCGGGCGGGAGGCTGATGGTGAAGGGGACGTCGTAGACCTGGCCGGGCATGGGGTCCGGGACCGGCGGGTAGCGGTCGGCGACGAACTTCATCGCGACGGCCATGACCACCGGCGTGGGGGTGAAGTTGACATCGTTGATCGCGGTGTTGCCCTCGACGGGGGGCCAGGAGCTGTACCCGTAGCAGCCGCCGAGCGCAACGGCGACTGCGGTAAGCGTGGCGGCAGTAAGGAGGCAGGAGGGCGTGGGTCGGGGCATGGGCCGTGGTCCTTTGGCGTGCTGGGGCGCACTTTATCCGGTGCGCGGGGTCGCCGCCGGAGAGTGGGTGGATGTTCCCTACGATCGTGTTCCCTCACCACTGGTGGATCGAACCGGCAAAGGCTTCCATGCCACGCAATGTGTCGAACAACGGCGTTCATCGGCCCGACAGCGGCGATCAGCCCGAGAAGTCTGCTCATGCGCCAAGGGCGGGTGCTGCCCGGGCAGCTGCACCGCGGCCCGCGGGGACCAAGCGGGTGGTGGTCGGCATTTCAGGCGCGTCAGGGGCGCGATATGCCACGCGGCTGCTGGAGTTGCTGCTGGTGGGCGGGCACGAGGTGCACCTGGTCGTCACGGAGTTCGGCAGTCGTCTGCTGTCGGACGAATTGGGTGTCAAGCGGATCGAGTTGGGGGCGCTTGTGCCGGGGCTGAGCGAGGTGCAGCGGAGTGCGGCGGCGGAGCGGCTGTTTGTTCATCCGCACAAGGATGTCGGCGCGGTGATCGCGTCGGGATCGTTTCTGCATGACGGCATGATTGTGATCCCCTGCTCGTCCACGGCGCTGGGGTACATCGCGACAGGGTCGGGGAGCAACCTGCTGGCTCGCGCGGCGATGGTGACGTTGAAGGAGCGGCGGCCGCTGATCCTCGTTCACCGCGAGTCGCCGCTGAGCTTGATCGACATCCGCAACATGGAGACGGTGACGCTGGCGGGGGGGATCATCGCGCCGGCGAACCCCGGGTTCTATCTGCTTCCGCGAACAATTGATGAACTGGTGGACTTTGTGGTGGGCAAGTGTCTGGATCTGCTGAAGATTGAGCATGGGTTGAAGATTCGCTGGGAGCATGCCGCGGCAGCGGGCGAGGGTGCGTAGCGACGAACCAGCGAAGGAGAGCCGGTTTCCTGCGGTGAAGACCTCGAATTGTGTTGACAGGTTGGCATCCGTGTGGTCCACTCTGAATGGGGAAACTCTCATCGGAGTGGGATGGCATGGAACAGCTTGATCGTCGTGTACTTCTCGCGGGTGCGGGTGTGGCCGGTGCGCTGGCCCTCGCCAAGCTCGCCAAAGCCGGGCCGCTGACGCCGCCGGCAGGTGCGGTGGCGTCCACGGGCAAAACACTGAACCAAGTGGAGCCGCGCACGGACGTGGCGACGCTGGCAGGGAGTGCCTCGGCAGTTCACGTGATCAGCCAGCCGGGGTCGTACTACCTCACGACGAATGTGCAGGGTGTCGCCGGCAAGAATGGGATCGAGATCCAAGCGTCGGACGTGACGCTTGATCTGAACGGGTTCGCTGTGCAGGGAGTGGCGGGGGCGATCGACGCAATCACCGCGGCCGTCGGGACGGTGGATCGCAAGAACATCTGCGTGATGAACGGGACGATCCGCGGGTGGGCAGGGGTGGGTATCAACGCATTCTTCGATGCTGACTCGTCAACGTACGGCTCGGCGTACCGGGACCTGCGGATCTCGGATTGCCAGGACGGGATTCGCGCGGCGCGTGCCGTCGTTGAATCGTGCGTGCTGCACGACAACTCGGGGACGGGGTGCAACGTCTATGAGTCGACGGTGGCCAACTGCACCGCGGTCTCCAACGGCACGGGCTTTGGTATTTACTTCAGCTCGAAGATCTCGGGGTGTGCCGCCAAGTTCAACGGTACGGGGATTGATTGCGGCGGCGGGGCGCACGTCGAGGGGAACGCGGTGGAGGTGAGCTTCGGCACGGGGATCTTTGTGCGCGAGCACTGCCGGGTGGTCGGCAACTCAGTGGCCGACTGCAACGGCGACGGGATCAGGGTTGACACGTTGAGCGGCGCGGGGGGCAATGTCATCGAGAACAATTTCGTGGCCAATTGCACGGGGATCGGGTACAACGTGCCGGCGATCGCGGAGCCGATAGCCGCGAACCTCGTGGTGCGCAACCGGGCGACACAGAACGGGACGAACTTCAGCATTGATCTGGGGACCAACTCGGCGGGGCCGATCGTGGACCTGGATGCGCCGGGTTCGTTGACGGGATACACGGCGTCGAGCCATCCGATGGCGAACCTGGGGATCAGCTACGGCTGACGAGGATGGAAAAGGCACAGAGCCAAACACAAGAATGTCTTGAATGTGCGCGAGGTTCGCCCTCATCCCAACCCTCTCCCAGCAGGACTCGGGAAGAAGGATGGGGGCATCAATCCCCGCTGGGTTTGCGGCGTTGCCAAGGCTTGGGCTCGTCCTTGACCTGCTCGGGAGGGCCGCCGATGAGCGTGACGTTGCCCTCGCCGACCAGGACCGTGAGGGGGCGGAGGAGTTCGGGGGCGGGCGAAACGCGCACTTTTGTGGCATCCAGGAGCACCTCGGCGGCGTCGGTCTTGACGACGATCTCGACGCCGACAGCGGATTGCTCACCGTCGGCCCTGGGTGGTTCGCGGAGGAGCCCGGCGACCTGCTCGAGGGTCGAGCGGGCCGCGCCGTTGAGGCGGGTCTCGTCGAGCGTCACGCGGACCTTTTTACACAGGACGCTGGGGCCCATCGACACGTCGATGATGCGTTCGATGATGAGTTGGGGTTCGCCACGGGAGAAATCGACCTTGCCGACGACGAAGACGACGCGGTCGGGGGTGATCATCTCGCTGTAGCGGGCGAAGATGTCGCTGAAGGCGACCGCCTCGATCGCGCCGTCCTTGTCCTCGAGTTTGACGATTCCCATTTTCTGGCCGGCGCTCTTGCCGCTCTTGACGATGAGCGTGCGGACGCTCTGGACGAGCGCGCCGACCACGACGCGGAGATCCTGGGCGACTAGGCGCTCGCGGATGGAGCGCGTGCTGGCGTTGGCGAGGCCCGCGATCATCCACCGGTGCTGGTCGAGCGGGTGGCTGGAGATGTAGAAGCCCAGCGCGTCCTTTTCCTGGGTGAGCGTTTCGCTTTCGCTCCAGGCGGGGACGCGAACGAGCGAGCCAGAAGCACCTGCAGAGGAGGCCGCGGGCTCACCGAAGCCGAAGAGCGCGCCCTGGCCGCTGGCCTTATCAGCCTGGACCTTGATGCCGGCGCTGACGGCGGCCTCGATGCTGGCGGCCATAGCGCTGCGCAGGGGGCGGCCGTGGAGGCAGTCCATGCCACCGCTCTTGATGAGGGCTTCCATCGCGGACTTGTTGACCGTGCCGCCGCTGGTGCCGCCCGCGCCCGCGCCGCCGACGGGAAGGCGCTCGCAGAAGTCGAAGAGCGAGGTGTAGGTCTTGGTGCCCTTGCCGGGTGCGCCGGCTCGCTCCTTGATGATCGACTCGATGGCCTTGTCGCCGACGCCCTTGATGGCGCCGAGGCCGAAGCGGACGTGGCCGCGGCGGGCCTCGCGGGGCTCGTTCTCCTCGAAGACAACAGCGAAATCGGCGAGGGACTTGTTCACATCGGGAGGGCGGACCTCTACGCCGACCTTGAGGACCTTGCCGCTGGCGGCGTCGATGAAGCGGGTGTTCTTGCAGTCTTCGAGGTAGGGGACCCAGTCGGAGACCTGGGAGGAAGCGCTCTCAAAGGTGAGGAACGCAGCCATGTACTGGTTGGGGTAGTAGGTCTTGAGGTACGCGGTCTGGTAGGCGACGATGGCGTAACCGGTGGAGTGGCTCTTGTTGAAGCCGTAACCGGCGAACTTGAGGATGAGTTCGAAGAGCTCCTCGGCGCCCTGTTTGGTGAGGCCTTGCTTCTGGGAGCCCTCGACGAACTTGGGGCGTTCCTTCTCGATCTTGTCGTGCTTTTTCTTGCTGATGTTCTTGATCAGCGAGTAGGCATCGCGGAGCTTGATGCCGCCCAAGCCGTGCACGATCTGCATGACCTGTTCCTGGTACACCATGACGCCGTAGGTCTCGGCGGTATAGCGATCCACGATCTCATGGATTTTGGGGACGCGGTCCTCCCCGTGCTTGCGCCGGTTGTAGTCGGGGATCAGGTCCATCGGACCCGGGCGGAAGAGCGCGTTGGCGGCGATGAGGTCCTCGAGGCGGTCGGGTTTCATCTCCACCAGCAGCCGGCGCATGCCGGGGGATTCAAACTGGAAGACGCCGGTGGTGTCGCCGCGGCGGAACATCTCGAAGACTTTTTGGTCGTCGAAGGCCAAGCGGTCGAGGTCGAGCGGGTGCGGCCCGCCGTCACCCCCCACGCCCTTGGTGCGGCCGACGGCTGCCCAGACCGCCTCTTCGGAGAGGCCTTCGTTGATGAGCTTCTTGCAACGCTCGACCACGCTGGCGGTGCGCAGGCCGAGGAAGTCCATCTTCAGCAGGCCCATCTTCTCGCAGGTGGGGCCGTCCCACTGGGTGACGATGTCCTCGGAGTTGGTGGCCTTGTAGAGCGGGACGATTTCCGAGAGCGGACGGGTGGCGACGATGACGCCGGCGGCGTGGACGCTGGCGTGGCGGGCCTGGCCCTCGAGTGACCGGGCATTGTCGATGCAGCGGCGCACGATTGGGTCGCCGTCGTAGAGCTTGCGGAGGTCGGGCTCCTGCTCGAGAGCGCGGTCGAGGGTAATACCGAGTTGCTCGGGAACGAGCTTGGCGATCTTGTCGGCCTCGCTGAGGGGAATCTCCAGCACGCGCGCAACATCGCGGATGGCGGCCTTGGCCTTAAGGGTTCCGAAGGTGATGATCTGGGCGACGTGGCCGTACTTGTTGCGGACATAATCGATGACGCGGGAGCGCCCGTCCTGGCAGAGGTCGATATCGATATCGGGGTATTCGCTGCGGTCGGGATCGGTAAATCGCTCGAAGAGCAGACCGTAACGGACCGGGCAGGCATTGGAGAGGCCGACGACGTAGCCGACCATGGTGCCGACGCCCGAACCACGGGCAATGGCGGGGATGCCGCGCTCGCGCCCCCAGCTCACAAAGTCCCAGACGATCAGGAAGTAGGCGCTGATGTCCTTGTCGGCGAGGATCTTGAGCTCGCGCTCCAGGCGGGCGCGCTTTTCCTTGGCCGCATCGGTCTGGGCGGTCCATTCGGCGGGGCCATAGCGCCAGATGAAGCCGGCCTCGGCGACGATGCGCAGGGCGGCATCGCACTCGGACTTGCTGGCGGCAAGGTCCTCAGCGCTCGGGCGACGCATCGGGAGGACCTCGAACTTGGCGCAATAGGCCTTGTACCACGCCGTAAGGTCGCCGCCGAAGGCGGGATCGTCGTGACGAGGCAGGTCCTTTTTGTCGGGCAGCCTCACGCGGACCATCGGAGCGTTGTTGACGCCCAAGGGGAGCGTGACGTTGCAGCGCTCGGCGATGGCGACGGTGTTGGCCATTGCCTCGGCGCCGCGCGGGCCGTAGCTCTTGAAGAGCGCGGCCATCTGCTCGGGGCTTTTAACGTACAGCTCGGTAGAGTAGTGCATCCGGTCCGGCTGGCTCTTGGGCGTTCCGGTCGAGATGCAGATCAGCGTGTCGTGGGCGTCGTGGTCTTCTTCGCAGAGGTAGTGCGAGTCGTTGTCGCACACGACCGGGAGCTTCAACTCGTCGGCGAGCCTGATCAGGTGCTTGTTGATCCGGATCTGCTCGGGGACGTGGTGCTGTAATTCGACGTAGAAACGCGGCTTGCCTGGCTCGGCGGTCTTGTTGAAGGCCTTGGCGTGCCAGGTGGCGCTCTCAACGGCCTTGCGCCAGTGCTTCTCGTCACCGCCAGTCTCGAACTCCAGCAGATACTCGCCGATCTCGCTGCCGAGGTGGCCGTTGATGGCGATGAGACCGTCGCAATGCTGCTCGAGCAGCTCGCGATCGATGCGCGGCTTGTAGTAGAAGCCGTTCAGGTACGCCTCGCTGCATAGGTGCAGGAGGTTGCGCCATCCGGTGTCGTTCTCGGCAAGGAGGACAAGGTGATAGCCGCCGTCGGAGACGCCGGTGTACGTGCGGTCATGTCGCGAGCCAGGTGCGACGTAGGCCTCGACACCGAGGATGGGTTTGATGCCGCGTTCCTTGGCTGCGAGGTAGAAGGCGACCGCGCCGAACATGTTGCCGTGGTCGGTGCAGGCAATCGCGCCCATGCCTAGGGCCTTACAGCGGTCCATGAGCTTGTCGATGCGATTGCCGCCGTCGAGCAGTGAATACTCGGTATGGAGGTGGAGGTGCGCGAAGGAGCCGATGGGCAACCCTCCCCCACTGCCGCCCGACTTGTCGCCCTCGCCCGCCATGGGGTCCGTCCCTTGTGGATGCTGCGTGTGCCGGACGAGCTCACGTGTCCGGCTTCTCGGGCATGGTACCGCCCGGTTTGAGCGATGCGGAGAGCACCACGCCAAACGACAGGGGAGATTCCCGGACGGCGGAGTTCCCCAGCCTTCCCCAGCGGCATCGGCGCCGCTTGGCTGCGGGTTTTCCAGCTCGAAGGCTCGCCGTGAGGAGATCTGAATTTGACCTTCGTGGTGACGGTTCGCCTCCCCCCTCGTCCCGGCGGACCGGTCTGTAACCCCCAATCGGAGAGAAGAGATGAACAAGCTTGCCCTCACGACGATCCTCGCCCTCGCCGCCGCGGCACCCGCCATGGCCGACACGGTCGAGATGAAGTACACCGGTTCGGGCGATGGGCGCCAGGTCCGGATGACGCTCAACGGCAACAACAGCAGCGTCTTCGCAGGCCAGCTCAATTTCGAGCTGAAGAACGGCACCGGTCTGGCCGCGGGTCTCAACGGCAACCAGGTCTTCTACTGCGGTGACCTGAGCGAGAACGTGAGCAGCAGCTTCAACGTGTACACGCTGGTGGGCGCCGCCCAGATCAATGACAACACCGCGATGGGCGCGGCCAAGGCGACGGTGCTCGAGTCGCTCTATGCCTACAGCAACGGCGTGCAGGCCACGACCAATTCCGACGACTACGCCTGTGCCTTCCAGCTCTTGGTCTGGGAGATCATCACCGACTACAACGCGGGCGTGGGCTTCTCGTCACTGAACATGACTTCGGGCAATTTCCAGGCTCGCAAGACCGACGGCAACGCGCTGTGGTCGGGCGTCGCCAACCAGATCTCGACCTTTATCAGCCACCTGAGCACCAGCGATTCGTCGGGCATCGCCCTTATGGGCCTGACCAACGGCTCGCGCCAGGATCAGTTGGTGCCCATGATCACGCAGGTGCCCACCGCCGGCACCGCCTCGCTCACGGCCCTCGGTCTGGTCGCGATGAACACGCGCCGCCGCCGCAAGTGATCTGACTTCTGTTTGCTCATCTCCTTGCCTCAGACGGACCGGGTTATCGCCCGGTCCGTCTGTGTTTTTGACCTGTGCGCCGCGATGGGGTTGGGGCGCGAGCGCGGGCTGTGCCGTTTGGGCGCTCGGCGGCGAGCGGGAACGTCTGGGCGATCATCGCTCGGCGCTGGACCGAACGGACGGCGGGGCCGATGACCTTGCCGGTCACGGCGCAGTCGATGCGCCCATTCCTGTCGCAGGGGATATCCGTGGATAAAGCCAGTCTCATCGGACTCATCATCGGCTTGGGGTGCCTGGGCATCGTCTTCTACGAGGTGTCCCACGGACACCTCGCGATGTTCTTCTCGATGGAAGGCGTGCTGATGGTCGGCGGCGGTTCGATCTCGGTGACGTTCCTGGCAATGCCGCTGGACCGGGTGCTGGCGATCCCGGGGTACCTCAAGCGGTTCATGTTCAACAAGGTGGCGAGCCCCATCGAGGTCATCAAGCTGATGAATTCGCTCTCCGACAAGGCCCGGCGCGAGGGCATCCTCTCGCTGGAGGCGGAGGTCGGCAAGCTCAACGACCCCTTCCTGCAGAGCGGCATGAAAATGGCCATCGACGGTGTCACGCCCGAGTCGATCGAGCAGACGCTGCGGCTGGAAGTGATGGCGATGACCGAGCGCCACAAGGCGGGCAAGAAGTTCTTCGACCTGCTGGTGCTCTACGGACCGGGTTACGGCCTGGTCGGGACGCTCGTCGGGCAGATCGGTCTGTTCGGTTCGCTCGCCACAGCGCAGATCGGTGAGCTGGGCGAGAAGCTGGCCATCGCTGTTTGCGCGACGATGTACGGCGCTGTGCTCGCCAACGCCTTTGCGGGCCCAATCGCCGCCAAGCTGGGCCTGCGATCGGCCGAAGAGATCCAGACTCGCGAAATGATCCTCCAGGGGATTCTCTCCATTCAGGCGGGTGACAACCCGCGCGTCACGATGGACCGCATGCTCGCGTTCGTCCCCGGCCCGCAGCGCAACAAGTTCAAGGCCGCTGCCTGATCGATCACTAGGAAGTTACCACCTTGGCCGAGCACGAGAACAACGCGGCGCACGAAGAGAGCGGTCACGAGGAGGGCCACAAGGGTGGCCATGGCAGCCACGGTCCGGGTGGCCACGCCGCGCACGAGGAGCATGGCGGGTGTCCTGAGTGGCTGGTGAGCTTCGCCGACAACGTGGCACTACTGATGGGCTTCTTCGTCATTCTGCTGGCGATGAACATGCAGGCGCCCAAGATGAACGAGGGCATGGGCACACAGGGGCAGGGGCAACCGACGGCGGACATGCTCGACCTGATCATCTCGATCCGCGAGGCATTCAACAACCCGGTCAATCCGTCGGGCACCGACCCGGCCGAGGCGGCGCTGCGGCAACGACTGCGCGACCGCAAGAGTGGCGAGACCAACGCCGTGGGCGCGCGGGGCCAGCGCCAGGAAGTGCAGTCCAACGACCGCGCGCTGCGCATCAGCCCCGAGTTCGTTGTTCCGTTCGCAGCGAACAACGCCGAGGTGGACCTGGGCGAGCGCGACACGATCAAAGACGGCGTACGCGGCATGCTGGGCAAGCGGTTCATGATCGAGGTGCGCGGACATGTGAGCGCCGATGAGGCGGCCGGCGGCGTCGCCAAAGCCATGCGCCTGGCCAACGACCGCGCGTGGAGTGTCGCCGAGCTGATGATGCGCGCCGGCATCAACTCCAAACAGATCCGCGTGGTGGCGTGTGCCGACAACGAGCGCGAGACGCCGCTGGCGTACGACGCCGAGGCCAGCCGCTCCAACCGGCGCGTCGAGGTCATCATTACCAGCGACCCCATGCCGGCTGACCCGCATAGCCAGGACCCCGCCGCCCAGCACCGCGAGGGCAGCGCCGAGCACCCCTAAACTCTCTTCATGTCCGGCGAGAACGGAAATTCGCACTCTATCCGCAAGGCCCCCACCAGCGGGGAGGTCATTGATCGGCGCGTCCTGGCGCATCGCGATCCGAACGATGAGGGGCCCAGCCCCGAGGACATCGAACGCTTCAGCAACGTCACCCGACGCTGCCCGGCGTGCAACAAGGAAGTCTTCGATGACGCGGAGATCTGCTACCACTGCGGCGAGGCGATGAACGCCCGCGAGCACGACAAGCGGGCGGACTGGCGGGCGGTGGTGGTGATTGTGCTGGTCGTGCTGCTGCTGGCGGGATTGGTGTTTGGCGTCAAGCTGTGGTAGACGGACCAGCCGGCGGCTCATTTACAGCGCCGTCAGCGGCCGCATGCGCGTAGTCGTGATAGTCAAATGATCCATCCGGTGGGTAGATCTTCCCCAGGCTCGCCTTCCCGGCGCGCGAAGCACATCAATGGCACAACCTCTGCATCGCCGTCCTGTGCCACCGCACTCCCGTCATCCAGCTCCATTGCGAGGGCGAACATGAGTCCGCCGAGCAGTTCCTGTCGCGCCTCAGCGCCGGCGAGGCCCTGCTCCACCAGCACTGCATTGAACGCGTCGGCAACCCCGTTCAGAAAGGTGAGCCCGAAGTTCTCGACCCGCTCGCTGCTGCCCAATCGTATTTTGCCGGCCATGTGCCATCTCCCCGCTACTCAGCGATCCCCAGGTCGCGTTTGGTGAAGAGCGCCTCGAATCGCAGCCCCGCCTTCTCGACATTCTCCCGCGCGCCTTCCTGACGATCGATCGTCGCGACCACCGCGAGCACCTTGGCGCCAAGATCGGTCAGCACCTTGACCGCTTCGAGAGCCTGCCCACCCGTCGTCGCGACATCCTCGACGAACACCACCGCATCGCCCTTCTCCAACTTGCCCTCGAGTTGCTTGGCGGTGCCGTATTCCTTCTTGGCGTTGCGTACGAACAGGCATGGCAAGCCGGAGGCCATGCATGCGACTGTCACCAGTGGGATGCCGCCGAGTTCCGCGCCGGCCAGGCGCGTGACGGGCGTCTTGCAAGCGCTTTCAACAGCGCGGACGCGTTCCGCGAACAGATCGCCCAGCTCGCGCAGAATCTCCGGGCGCGTCGAGAAGAGGTACTTGTCGATGTAGTAGTTGCTCGTTCGTCCCGACCGCAGGGTGAACGTCCCGCGGAGCACGCACGCGCCCGATATCGCCTGTGCCAACTGGTCCCTGGTCATGCCCATAACCCGAGAATAACACTCTCGGACGTGACCGTCGCGGAAACTCTCGCCCCATTTGCCGCGAATGGTCATACAGCCCGTCAGGGGTATGCCGCAAGCCTGGACTCTCGGACGGTTTGCATGCAGGTCCATCCCTGAATCGCCGAACGAAATGGAACCCGGAGCGCGCATTTGGCCGCGCCGGAACCTGGACCTGCGGGATGTCGGCTCATGAACGCGCTCTTGGCTTATTCGGTTGGTCTGGCACTCTACGGCACCTGTGCCGCTGAGCCGGTTGCATCCGCGCCGCCGGCCATCGCCACTCCTAAAGCCCCTGCCGCATCTCCCTCGTCGCCACTTTCGATCGTTGATCATGACGAAGCAACGGGCTTGGTTCGCCGGCCCGACGTGAACCCCGCCGAGGCCGCCGTCAGCAAGCTCAGCCTCACGCCCGAGCAACGCCGCCAGGTGGAGATCCTCCTGCGCGAGCGGGCCAAGAGTCTGGACCAGTTCACGCGCGACAACCTCAAGGACTTGGTGCGCCTCCACACCGCTGTGCAGTCGGGCCTGCCCGAGGCGACCAGGTCGCTGCTCATCGAACTGCAGGGCAAGTCGGACCTGCTCAAGCGCCTCGGGCGTTTGCCTCAGGAATTGGCCCCGGCGCTCAACGACCAACAAAAACGCGAGCTGCAGCGGATGGTCAGCCAGTACTGGCAGGAACGCATCCGGGAAGAAACGGTCGCGGCCGAGACCCGCGGCGAGCGCCTCAACCTCCAGGCGTTCATGAACAGCGAGCAGCTCTTTTTCGTCGGGATGGAACTCAAACGGTCGTACGAGCGCGTCTTTGGTGGCGCGATGCTCGACTTCACCAGCCTGCTCTCGTCGCTCAAGCTCTCACCGGCCCAGGCCGAGCGCGTGCGTGAGGCTGCTGGCGCGGCGCTGGACCCCGAGACCGCCGGGAGGATGAGTCCCGGCGAAAAAGCCCGGGCGTTCTTCGAGGTCTATGCCCGGTTGACTCCCGACCAGCGGGAGATCGTGCTGGCCCAGCTGCGCGAGGGCCCGACGGTCGCGGCCTCCGGCCGACCGATCATGCCACCGATCAAGCCCGCGACGGCCGACGTACCCGACGACAAGAAGTGATCCGGACACCCGATCAAGGCGAACTCCGTCCGGCCCGACTGCCGCGGCAGGGTGTACCATTGGCCCCGCCCGACACGTGGGCGGCCAGGAGCCTTGAAGCATGACCCGTTCGACCCTTGCCGCAGCCGGCCTCTCGTTGCTGGCCCTTGCGCCGATGAGCCTCGCCCAGATCGTTCCGCCAGCCCCCGCCGCGACGACGCCTGCCGCCCCCTACACCCCACCCCCACCCCCGCCCCCCGCGCCTCAGCCGCAGGGCCAGCCCGGTCAGCCGGCTGGGGCGACGCCCGCCGGCCCGGCCATTACGCCGCCAAACCTGGTCCAGAAGGATGCCGCGGGCATAGTGACGGAATTAACCGTTCCCGCCGAGTTCGCGGCCGTGGACGGGTTGAATCTCCCCGCCGACCGCAAGGCCAAGGTGGACGCTGTGAAGCTCAGCCGGCGTGCGATGATGGATGGCACCTGCATCCAGCGCTGCACCGACGCCAGCATGATCTACACCAAGCTGCCGAACCTTGAGAAGATCGAATTCAATGACCTGGTCGCCTTGCAGAAGCCGCTGCAGAGCCTTGTGCTCAAGCCGCCATTCATCGACATGCTGGTGCAGCAGGGCGCGCTCACGAGCGCCGAAGGTGACGCCTGCCGCGCCGCGGTGAACAACTACAACACCGCCATGCAGAAGATGCTCAAGGAACAGGGCGGCAACAACATCATGATGATCGCGGGGCAGGCCGCCCGCATGAACATCCGCGGCATCTCGCGCGAGGCGATAATCGCATTCGACGACATGCTCACCAAAGCCGCTGCCAAGACCGGCAAGAGCAAGGAAGAGTTGGCCGCCACACTCGGCGCGGCCGACGCAGAAACGCAGCAGCGGATGCTCGTCCCCGTCGCCACGCCTATGCCGATGACCATCGAGCCCGTAAAGGAAGGGGCCAAACCCGCCGAGAAGCCGGCGGTCAAGTAACCAGCGTTTGTAGAACTCAACCAAGACGGCTCGATCGTCCAACGACCGGGCCGCTTTTGTTTTTGTGGTTGATGCACCCGCCCGAGTGGTCAGGTCTTCGGCACGGGGGCGAGCACCACCAACCGCTCCTTCTTCGTTACCACTACGCCGCCGGGCTTCTCGACCGTCACCGCGAACGCCGCGGGAGCACCGACCGGGAGCTTCGCATTGATCGGCACCAGGTAGTCGCCCGTCGCCGCGTCGCGCTCGGCCTGGGTGATGTCGAAGACGCCGCCGTCGATCGGCTCGGGGTCGCTACGGCCGCCGTCGAAGATCCAGAGCTGGTACTGCTCCTTGCGCGGGTCGTTCTGGGCGAGGCCCTTGAACCGCAGGAACCCACGTTGGGTCTGGTTGTTCCAGATGACATCGCCGCTGACACCGTGGGCCACCGGGTCAGCCCCGGCAGGCACCGTCCACGCGACCGTCTGGGTTCCCGCCTCGGCCTGGACCTGCGCCAGCCGCTGGACCGGGGTCTGCGCGCCGCGCGGCACGAACAGCGCCACCGCCAACACTGCCGCGGCGGCCCAACCAGTCCAGCCGATCCAATTCATGTGTGAGCGTGTGCCCCGGGCCGGTGTGGCAGCCGTCGAGACCACCAGTGCCTCGCCCTGCTTGACGAGCCGCTCACGGAAGGACTCCGAGAGCGCCGCCGGTTCGACGCTTGCCCAAAGCAGTGCGCCTGCCGCGCGGTGCATCGTGTCCGGATCCACCGGCTGCCCCGCTTCGTCGGTGATCGGCGGCACGCGGCGCAACAGCAACTCCAGTTCGGCCTGGCCGGCGCTGTCGAGGGCGCCAGTAGCCTGGTCGGCCAGCAGGTCGAGCAAGCGATCAAGATCGGGATGACGGAGCTGGTCGCTCATGGCGTCACCCCCTTTCCTCGCGCGCCGATCGTGCCGCGCTCGAGCGTCTCGCGCAGCCGGCGCAGCCCGCGCCGCACCCGAGTCTTCACGGTCCCAAGCGGAATACCCACGGCCGATGCAATCCGTTCGTGGCTCAGGCCATGGCAGATTGACAGCCAGATCACCTGTTTCTCACCGGGCTCCAATCCCTCGAACGCCGCGGCGGCCCGAAGCGCCTCCTCGCTCACGCCCGGACCCTCGCGCGTCGCCGGCTTGGTTTCCAGAACCCCCGCGTCATCGGCGCTCACCGCCCGCCGCGCGGCCGCGCGCCGCTGGCGATCGATCAGCCGCCGGTGCCCGATGGTGGCGATGAACGATGCCTCCGAGCCCAATTGCGGGTTATACCTGGCGGCGTGCTTCCACACCTCCACGAAGACCTCCTGCACCGCGTCCTCAACGTCTTCCCCCAGCGGCCGCAGATAGCGTTGAGCCAGACCCAGCACCATTGATCCATACTCGTCCAGGCATGGGCCGACCGCCGCGGCGTCTCCGCCCGCGATTCGCTCCAGGAATGTGCCGGGCCCTTGGCTCATGCCCAACTCCACGAGCGGCGCGCTCCGATGGCGGACCACGCGCACGCAATGGACCTTCGAAACCCATGTTCGTCCGGATTTCACCTTGGAAGAGATTTTTCGATCGGATTCCTCAGGCCGCGCCATCCGCGCTCATCTGCGTCCCGAAGGACCGCCGCCGGTGATCCGGGCCGGGTTCGTTTTGCCCCGCCGCCCATCGGCAGAGGTCCAACCAAGGGAGATGAATCAGATGATCCGCACGATTGCTTTCCATTGCGTCCCGTCCGCGCTGGCTGTTTCCACACTGCTCGCCGCGACCGGCACGGCAGGTGCCGAACTGGTCTATGGCGTGACACAGGGCCAGTCATTGGTCACCTGGCAGTCCGGCGCGCCGGGGACCATCCTCTCCGGTGTGGCGATTATGGGCCTGCAGCCTAACGAGACCGTCCACGGCATCGACTTCCGCCCCGCCACGGGCGAACTGTTCGCCCTCGGAAGTTTCAACCGCTTCTACACCATCAACCCCGTCAGCGGCCAGGCGACCCAGGTCGGCTCGCCGTTCGCGCTGGCGCTCAACGGCTCGCAGTTCGGGTTTGACTTCAACCCCACCGTAGACCGCATCCGAGTTGTGTCCGATGCGCGTCAGAATCTCCGCCTCAATCCGATCACCGGTGCGGTCGTCGATGGCGATACCGTCACACCCGGTCTGCAGCCCGACGGCATGCTCGCCTACGCGGCGGGTGACCCCGGCGCGGCCTCGGGCACGCCCGACATCATCCACGCCGCGTACACCAACAGCTTCGCCGGCGCAACCACCACCACGCTCTACGTCATCGACGCCGGACGCGACGTGCTGTGCATGCAGAACGCGAACGTCGGCACGCTGACCTCCGTCGGATTCCTCGGCACGGACATCACCGACTTCGGCGGTTTCGATATCTCCGGCGCCACCGGGATCGCCTACCTGTCCATCCGCGACTCGCAGCTCGGCCGCAGCACGTTCTGGACGGTCAACCTTTCAACCGGCGCCGCCAGCATGGTCGGCGAGGTCGGCGGCGGGGCGATCATCACGGCGATATCGGTCGTGCCGACACCGGGCACGGCGGCTGCGGGGTTGCTGGCACTGGCCTTCGGCGCTCGGCGCCGGCGCTGAGGTCATCTCCGTTGCGGGCCCGGGCGCGCACCACGTTGCCCGGGCTCGCTTCTCTTCCTTACCGGCGGGTGAGCGTTCCCGCGGCGTCGCTGAGCTTCTCCGATGCGTTGCCGCCGACGCTCATCCGCCCTTTGTCGCGTTGGCCGCGCCCTCGGGGCGCATGAGCGGGAACAGCACCACATCGCGGATCGCCCGCTGGTTGGTCAGGAGCATCACCAGCCGGTCGATGCCCAGCCCCATCCCCCCCGCCGGCGGCATGCCGACTTTGAGAGCGTTGATGAAGTCCTCGTCGAACGTGCGGAAGGTCTGTTCCTCGGCGGCCTTCTCGGTGTCGGCGTTCTGAAGCTGCTCGCGGAACTTGGCGGCCTGCACGTCCGGGTCGTTCAATTCCGTGTAGTGCGGGGCGATCTCCATGCCGCCGATGAATAGGTCGGCGCGGTCGGCGAGCGTCGGGTCGCTCGGCTTGGGTCGCGTCAGCGGGCTGATGGCAGCGGGATAGTCGGTGATGAACGTTGGACGGGAGGGGTCCACGGTCTTCTCGGCGTGGTGCTCGAACATCTCGTTGATGACCAGCACTGGGTCCATGCCATGCGTCTTGATGCCGCGCTTGGCGGCTTCGCTCAAGACGCGTGCGGTGTCGGTCATCTTGAAGCCGAGTGCCCGTTCGAATAACTCGGGGTACGGCATTCGAAGAAATGGCGACTCATAGTCAATTACCAAGTCTCCAAACTCCAATCGTGCCGGCGCAGAAGTGTCTATCTCTGCTTGCAGCAATTGGCGCCAGTTCTCATGATTGCGCAAGACAGCGAAGACCTCAAACACATCTTGAGGCCAGTATTCCTTGAAGTCATCGAAGCGCTCAAGCCCATATTGAATATAGCCATGAAATGCGTCGAACACTTGGCCAATTGATCGTCCAGTATGCGTGCCGGCCGAGAACGTGGGGCGTCGCAATGGATTGACGTCCCTACATGACGCCACGAATCTTGCGGCTCCCCGGATAAGCTCTTCCGTCAATTCCATCACCGACTCAACGTCTCCGAATGCCTGATAGGCCTCAAGCATCGTGAACTCAGGGTTGTGCTGCTTGTCGAGTCCCTCGTTGCGGAAGTTGCGGTTGATCTCGTAGACCTTGGGCAATCCGCCGACCAGCAGCCGCTTGAGGTATAACTCCGGCGCGATCCGCATGAAGAGGTTAATCCCTAGCGCGTTCATGTGCGTGACGAACGGACGCGCCGCCGCGCCGCCCGCCAGCGTCTGGAGCATCGGCGTCTCGACCTCCATGAACCCGCGTTCGTCCAGCATTCTGCGCATCCGCGAGACGATCTGTGAGCGCAGCTTGAATGCCGTTACTGTCTCCGGATTTGCCCACATGTCCACGTATCGCTGGCGGTAGCGCAGCTCAACATCCGCAAGTCCCTCGTGCTTCGCTGGGGGCGGCACGAGGCACTTCGCTCCCGCGCGCAGCGACGAACACCACACCGTCACTTCGCCGGTGCGGGTCTTCATCAGGGGGCCCTCGGCGATCAGCAGATCTCCGAGATCTGTCGACTTGGCGAGCTTGAAGCTCATCTCGTCGCAGTCCTTGGCGCTGCACGCGATCTGTAGGTCGCCCGTATGGTCGCGGAGCGTCATCCAAATGAGTTTGCCATTGTCACGCTGTAGCATCACCCGCCCGGCGACCATCACGCGTTCGCGCGGATCAACGAACTCCGCGGGTGGTTCTTTCCCAACAGCAGCGAATTTTTCGTCTGCTTCTTTACTGTGCTTGGCCTTGGCGGACACCAAGGACACCAGACCATCCGCCCGCTCGCCGTAGGGTTTGAGCCCCAGCGCCCGCACCGCATCGCGGTTCTGGCGGCGGGCGGCCTCCTGCTCGTGCAGGGGGGGCGGCTGCGGGGCGGGGATTGGGGCGGGCGGAGTCGGGGCGGTCATAGGGGGCGATGATAGAAACCCCCGACCGTGAACTCACGCCGTCGCCGGAACGGCCGTCGCAACCTCCGACCGCTTCGATTCGTCCACCGCTGCCTCTTCATGCCTCCCGCACCCACACACCGGGATCCCCGGGTACGCCAGCAGCAGCAACGAGTGCGCCACCACCAGTAACGTTCCCCCTTCATGGCCGACCACGCCCATCCACAGCGGGGCCTTGAAGCCCGCCAGCGCACCGAGGATCACGCCGATCGCCATCAGCGCCATCGCCGACAGGGCGAAGACCAGGTTGATCGTGATCGTCCGGCGCGCCCGCCGTGCGAGCCCCAGGCTCCATGGCACGGTGCTCAGGTCGTCCGAGAGGAGCACGATGTCGGCGCTCTCCAGCGCCGCGTCCGAACCGATCGAACCGATCCCCATCGACACGTCGGCCGCGGCCAGCGCGGGCGAGTCGTTCACGCCGTCGCCGATGACACCGACACCGTGCCCCTTGCCGACGACGGTCTTGAGCCGCTGTACTTGCTCGACTTTCTGCCCCGGCAGCAGTTGGGCATGGAACTCATCCAACTCCAGCATCTCGGCAATGGTCGCGGCGGTGTTCTGATTGTCCCCCGTCAGCATGACCACTGGGCGCACCCCCTGCTCGTGCAACCGCGGCACCAGGCACTCGGCCCCCGGTCGAACCGCGTCCACCATCATGATCACCGCTACCTGGTCGCGCCACGCCACCACCGTGCCGATCTCGCCGCGGTGCTGCACGCTCGACAGCACTTCTGCCACATTTTTGCGGAAACAGACGGTGATAAGCTCCTCCACGTGCTTCAACGAACCGAGCCGAGCTTCGTGCCCGTCCACAACGCCCACCACGCCGCGCCCGGTGATGTACTCCTCGTTCGTCACCGCCAGAGGTGCGATCCCCTGCTCCTTGGCCGCCTCGATGATCGCCTGTGCGATCGGGTGCGTGCTGCTCTGCTCCAGTCCGGCGGCCACGCCGAGCAGCTGCTGCTCGCTCGACCAAGCGACGGGATGCACCTTCATCACCCGCGGCCGTCCAACCGTGAGCGTCCCGGTCTTGTCGAAGGCCACCGCGCGCATCCGCGCCAGGCGTTCGATCGCCGAGCCGCCCTTGAAAAGCACGCCGCCGCGGGCCGCGCGAGAGATCGCCGCGAGCGTCGCAGTGGGCGTCGCGATCACCAGCGCACACGGAGAGGCGACGATCAGCAGCGTGATGGCCGTGTACGCCGCGTCCTTCGCCCCCTTCGGCAGCCCCGCGTTTACTACCAGCCAGAAACCAAAGAACGTCGCGATCGCGGCGGCGAAGACACCGATCGCGTACGGCTGGTTGATCTTGTCGATCAGCCGCTGCACCGGCTCGCGCTGCTGCTGCGCCTGCGTCACCAGCTCCACGATCTTCTGCAGGCTCGACTGCGAGACGGGCTTGGTCACCACCGCCTCCACGGGGTTCCCCACGTTGAGCGTCCCGGCGTAGAGGTCCGCCCCTGGCTGCACATCCCGGGGCTGGCTCTCCCCCGTCAGCGTCGCCTGGTTCATCGAGGTTGAGCCGCTGGCGAGCCGGCAATCCGTCGGCACCACATCGCCCACTTTGAGCCGCACACGGTCGCCAGGCACGAGCGCCTCGGGATCGACGGCCGTCCAGAGGCCGTTCACCAGCTTGTCCGCGCTGGTCGGCATGAGCTTGCCCAGCGCCTCAACCGCCCGTGTCGTCCGCTGCATCGCGAGCGCCTCCAGCGCACCCGAGAGCAGAAACAGAAACAACAGCAACGCCCCTTCTGAAACCGCGCCGATGTACGCCGCCAGCACTGCACCCACAACCATGAGGACGTCGATATCGAACGCCCCCTTCTTCAACCCTTCTAACGCCGATCGCACGCCGAAGAAAAGCCCGATCGCCAGCGCAACCAGGCTCAGCCCATCGCCCGCGAGCTTTATCCATGACACGTCGGCGTGTGTCAGCAAAAACCCCGAAACGAGACAGACCCCCGCCACGATCGCGCTCGCCAATTCCCCCTTGGGCGTCAGCAAGAACGGCTCCGCGCGATCTGAAACCGACTTCGTCATACCGAACGCTACCCTTTCTCCACCGGATATCGACTGAAATCCTTTCTCATCTACGCCTGCATTCGTGACGCGATACCCTCATTCCGGTTGCTCGTCCTCCGTTCCGAGATACAGTCGGCCTTGCCGCGACACCTGCGTGGGGAATCGGCCCTATGGCGACGCCTCAAGACCTTATCCGCCAGATCCTGAATCAATCGGAGCTGCTGATCCGCGAATCGCAGCGCTCCGAGCATTTCCGTCAGGCGCTCAACCACCTCGCCCAGTGGCTCCAGGAAGTCTCCCACCACAACCCCGGCACGATCGCCGAGCCCAAACTCCACCCCCACTCTCACCGTGGCGTCGGCCACGAGCAGCACCCCGACGTACCGGCAGATCTCCGCATCATCCAGCAGCGGGCCGTACTCAAGATCGAGGCTTGCCAGTTCGCCCTCGAGCGCAACAACTTCTACCGCGCCAACAACCGTATCGACGAGTTCAAGCCCTGGTACGACCGCCTCATCGCCCGCGCCAAAGACCTCCCCCGGTGCATCCTCTGGATGGTCCGCCTCGACATGATCGCACTCCCCGACGCCGCCCTGCACGAGGCCCGGGCCTGCTACCAGAACCTCGCCGATGCCGCGGCACTCATGCTCGCAGCCGAACCCGGCCTCCCGGATGACCGCCGTGCAGCCATGGACCTCCTCGCCGAAGCCCAATCCGCCCTCATGGTCTGCTTCAGCCGCCACACCAAGAGCGGCATGGACCAAGACCAGTTCGACGCCTGGACCTGGGTCAAAGAACATGCCGCCCAGTCGGGCATTTTCATCGAGCGGTTCATGTCCCGCGAGCACAGGGCTGACCCAGCCGGCGCAGCGGACCTGTCGGCCCGAATCGCGGTAGCCGGGCAGGCCCAGGCCGCCAAGTCCGCCCCGTCTGCTTGAACTCCGCGGAGCTGGGCCCGAGAACGAACAGAGCGAAGCCAGCCGGCCGATCCCAAGGGATTTCACGGACAGCCGTTGTTCGCTCCGGTCGCTGTTACATACCTGTTGCCGAACCACCCGTAGTCCAAGGCGTCTACTTGTGTAGACACCCGCCGGAGCCCGCCATGGCCGCAACCATCTCCCTCCCCCTCCTCGAACGCGCCAAGGTCGCCGCCCCCTGCCCTGCCAAGTGGGAGGACATGACCGGCGATAACAAGGTCCGCCACTGCGCGCTCTGCAACCTCAACGTCCACAACTTCTCGGCCATGTCGCGCGACGAGGCGGAGTTGCTCCTCACCCGCCACTTCAATCCCGACGGCTCTGCCATCGCCGGCGCGGGCCGCGTCTGCGGCGGCTTCTACCGTCGTGCCGATGGCACGCACTTGTTGCAGGATTGTCCCACCGGCCTCGCCGCGCTGCGGGCCAAAGTCCGCTGGGCCTGGCTGCGGCTGGCCGCCGCGATCGGGCTGGTAAGCTCGGCCGCACTCGCGATCGACGGTGCGGAGCGCTCACAAGCGCAACGCAATCCCGCGGCCATGTTGCCCGGCGCTGTGGCCGTTTCGCCCCCTCCGCCCGGGCTCAAACAGCACCAGCCCTTCCGCTTCGCCTGGGCCATGCTGAAGCCGACCGCGCCGACGCCTGTTACCACCATGGTCCGCGGCGAGATCTACGTCCCGCCGCCGCGCAACAGCTCGAACTGAAGGATCCCGCCATGTCCGCCACGATCTCGCTCCCACTGCTCGATCGCGCTCGAGTCGCCGCACCCTGCCCCGCCAAGTGGGAGGACATGACCGGCGATAACAAGGTCCGCCACTGCGCGCTCTGCAACCTCAACGTCCACAACTTCTCGGCCATGTCGCGCGACGAGGCCGAGGGCATTTTCGCGAAACACTTCAACCCCGACGGCTCGCTTATCGAGTCGGCCGGCCGCGTCTGCGGCGGCTTCTACCGTCGCGCCGACGGAACGTACCTCCTTCAAGATTGCCCGACAGGCCTTGCGGCGATCAAAGCACGCGTTCGCAATGCCTGGATCCGCGTCGCCGCGGCAATCGGGCTCATCGGCTCCGCGGCGTTCGCCATCGACTCCAAGGACCATCCGGAGCGCGCACAACAGTCAGACCGCCTGAGCGTTTTAGGAAAGGTCGCTGCCATTCCTTCACCCGTGGCGCTCAAAGCAAACCAACCGTTCCGCTCGGCATGGGCGTTTCTCCGGCCCCCGGCTCAACAAACCCGTGGCCAAGTCATGGTCGCGGGCAGCGTCTGTGTCCCGCCATCCCCGCCCGCGCCTTCCACCGGGAGCAACCGATGATCCCGTACCTCTTCGCACAACTCCTCGTCTACGCCGCCGTCGCCACCATCGCGGTCGTGAGCAACCGCGACTATCTCGAGTGGCAGACGTGGGGCTATGGCACCAAGCCCGCGCTCCTGCTCGGCCTGCTCCCGATCCTCGGCGCGTGGGCCGCTTGCGAACTGCTGCGCTTGGCTCGACCCGTCCGCCTGCTCGACCTGCGCATCAGCGGCCTGTTCGGCCGCTTCGCCACCGGCATTGGCGCCGGCGTCATCGGCTTCGTGCTCACGCTACTCGCGGTCGAGTTCATCAACGGCGTCTGGTGGGAGGCCACTCTCACCACGGGCGCGGGGTTCCTCGCCGCCGGTCTGGTCGCCCTCTTCTCCTCGCGCATACGCCCCGGTCGCTGCACCCAATGCCAGTACGACCTCGCCAGCATCACCACCGCCACCCGCGGCAAGTGCCCCGAGTGCGGCAGCTCGCTCTGCGGCGCATGATCGCGTGAAACCGGCTCCTCCGGCGGTCCAACAATGAGCCGCCAACGGAGCCCGCAATGAACGACCGCAACCAGATCGAACGCTACATCCTCGCCGGTCACTCTTGCGTCCGTGTCAGCACCATGGAGGAGCTGGAGATGCTCCTGGCCGTCCGCGAGACCGCGATGAAGCTGCGCCGCCCCGTCCTGCAATGGTCCGTGGTGCATGGTGTGCATGACGGTCTGGTCGTCGGCGCATCGCCCGTTCCCAACACCGAGAACGCCGCGGCCGCCCTCTACCACTTCGCCACCGTTGAGATCCCGACCGTCTTCATCACCCTCGACTTGGCGGCACACCTCGACGACGACCGCACCCGCCGCGCATGGCGCAACCTCATCGAGAAGCTCCGCGAGGGCCACACTGCGCCTGGTGAAGGCAGCACGCTCATCATGATCGACCACACCGACAAAGTCCCGTCGGTCGTCCGCTCCCACTCGATCACACACGAGCCAGCCACGCCCTCCGAGCAGCACCTCACGGATCTTGTCGGCCGCACCCTGCGCCGCCTCCACCGCCAGAGCCCGATCCAGGTCGATATCGGGCGTAAGGCCCTCGGCGCTGTTGTCCGCTCGCTCGCGGGTCTCTCGGAGCGCCAGATCGAGCAGGTCATCATCGACACCGTCACCGAGGACCGCACGTTCAACTCCGAAGACTTCGCCGGCATCCTCGTCCGCAAGCGCCGCCTCCTCCAGGCCGACGGCGCACTGGAAGCCGTCGAAGCACCCACGAGCATGGACCAGATCGGCGGGCTGAAGAACCTCAAGCGCTGGCTCAACCAGCGCCGCAAGGCCCTCTCTGACGAAGCCATCGCCTTCGGTATCGCCCCGCCCCGCGGCGTCCTGCTCCTCGGCGTGCAGGGCGCCGGCAAGAGCCTCTGCGCCAAGGCCGTCGCTACCGCATGGCAGCTTCCACTCTTGCGATTGGATGCCGGCTCCCTCTACGACAAGTACATCGGCGAGTCCGAACGGCGCTTGCGCCAGGCCCTCAACCAAGCCAAGCAGATGGCTCCCGTCGTCCTCTGGATCGACGAGATCGAAAAAGGCTTCGCCTCCGCCGCAAGCAACTCCACCGACGGCGGTCTGAGCAAGCGCCTCTTCGGCACACTGTTGACCTGGATGCAGGAGCGCACACGCCCCATCTTCCTCGTCGCCACCGCCAACGACATTGAGGCCCTCCCACCCGAACTGCTGCGCAAGGGACGCTTCGACGAGATCTTCTTCGTGGACCTCCCCAATCCCGAGGCGCGGCGCGAGATCTTCTCCATCCACCTCGCCAAACGCAAGCGCGACCCCAAGTCATTCGACCTCAAAGCCCTCGCCGATGCATCAAACGGCTTCAGCGGCGCCGAGATCGAGCAGGCCATCCAGAGCGCCCTGCACAACGCTTTCTCCGCCAAGGGCGAGTTGAACACCGAGCACCTGGTATCGGCACTGCACGACAGCCCGCCGCTCAGCGTCACGATGCGCGAGCGCATCGACAACCTCCGCGAGTGGTCCCGCGGCCGCTGCGTCTCTGCGGATTGAACTCAGCCCCGCGTTACCGCCGCACAACCGCATCCATCAACTTCTTGTCGCCGGCGCTCGAGCCGTCCACTGAAATCTCATCGAGCATCGCCTCGATGATGCCGTCTGTCGTCACCTGGTCCGCCTCGGCGTTGAAGTTCGTCAGGATGCGATGCCGAAGCACGGGTTTGGCGACCTCCGCCACATGCTCGGGCAGAACGTGGGTGCTCCCCGACAGGATCGCTTTGGCCTTGGCCCCCAGCACCAGGTACTCGCTGGCCCGCGGACCCGCTCCCCACGCCACGTAGTCCTGCACCATGCGCGGGCGCTTGCCGCCACCGTCCATCGGTTCCTTCACACGCGTCGCACGCACCAACCGCAGTGCGTACTTGATCACATGGTCGGCCACCGGCATCGCCCGCACCAGCGCCTGCACATTGGCGATGTCTTGCGCGCTGAGAACCGACGACGGCTCCTGCCGCTCGCCAGCGGTCGTCCGCTTGACGATCGCCAGCTCCTCGTCCGCCGAGGGGTACGTGATCTTGATCTCGAACATGAACCGGTCGAGCTGCGCCTCCGGCAGCGGGTACGTCCCTTCCTGCTCGATCGGGTTCTGCGTCGCCAGTACGAAGAACGGCAGCGGCAGCTGGTGCTGCATCCCGCCCACCGTCACCTGCCGCTCCTGCATCGCCTCTAGCAGCGCCGCCTGCGTCTTCGGCGGCGTGCGGTTGATCTCGTCGGCGAGGATCACGTTCGCGAAGATCGGCCCTTTGACAAACCGCAGCGTCCGCACGCCCGTCGTCTTGTCCTCCTCGATCACCTCGGTGCCGGTGATGTCGCTGGGCATGAGGTCGGGCGTGAACTGCACGCGGCTGAACCCCAGGCTCAGCGTTCGCGCCAGCGTCGAGATCAAGAGCGTCTTGGCCAACCCCGGCACACCCACCACCAGCGCATGCCCGCGGCAAAAGATCGCCATCAGGATCTGGTCCACCACCGCGTCCTGACCCACGATCACCTTGTGGACCTCGTTGCGCAACCGGTCGTATGCATCACGCACCTGGGCAATCGCGGCCTGCGGGTCTTCGATATCCGGGGGTGTGGTCATAGGTGTCACTGTATCGGCTTTCGGAGGGTTCTACGGCCGCGACCCTGAGCCGGTTGAGGATTCCGGTGCAAACCCCGGACAATCAAAGGAATCCCGCCTCCGGACGAGGGGGCGAAGATGCCTCGCCGCCAACGTTGCCTGCCCGCACTGTTGCGGCAACCGCCCATAGCATCGACGTGCCCTCCTCCGCGCAGCTTGGTGCTATCCCGCTCAACTCTGCCCCATCTGTCGAACAGTTCACGCACTCCGAGTCCCCAACGCAGGCTGAACTCCGGCATCCCCCGAACCGCGCCGTCATCATCGGTGCAGGTGCGGTCGGCGCTCACCTCGCGGCCTCCTTCCGCCGCGGCGTCAAACTGCTCGTCGTGGATTCCGACGCTCGGGTCCGCAGCGCCTTCGGCGATCGCCGCGTGGAGACAGCCGAACTTGGTAGCTCGGTGTCGTCCTGCCCGTTCCGCCCCGGAGACGTCGCGATCATCGCGACGTCCGCATCACGCGCTGCCGCGGCGGGGGCGGGCGTTCCGCCGTGGGTTCCCATGATCTGCGTGGCCAACGGGATCAACGCCGGCCTCGACGCCGATCGGTCGGGTGGACTGACCTTCGGCGTCGTCGAGTTCGCCGCCTCTTCAGTCGCTCCGGGGCACGCCCTGCGGACACGCTCAGGATGGCTCACGCTTGAGCGCGGCTCCGTCACCGCCGAGTGGCTCGCCGGCGCACTCGACCCCGCGCTCCAGCCGGCCCGGGTCGTCGGTGATCTCCACGCTCATCGCCGAGCCAAGCTCATGCTGAACGCCAGCCTCGACACGGTCGCCGCTGTCATCGGCGGCACTCTGGGCGACGTCTTCCGTGGGCGAGAAAGCTTTTCCGCCTTCCGCTCGCTCCTGAGCGAGGCTCTCGCTGTCGCCCGCGCCTCGAAATGGCAATTGGCGCCCATCCAAGGCCTGACACCCGCAGGCATGCAGCGCGTCTTCGGCGCGCCGATCGTCGGCGCTTTTGCCGCTCGCGTGGCCGCCTGGCAGGCGCGATCGGTGCAGAGCACGTTGGCTCGCGAGATCGCCCGCGGCGAACTCGGCGAGGCCGATCAGCTCAGCGGCGCCATCATCCACCAGGGCATGGCCGTTCGCGTACCCACCCCGGTTCATACCCGAGCACTTGAGGTCCTCCACCGCGTGGCTCGGGGCGGCGGCGGCCGGCCCGCCCTGGTTCGAGAACTGATCCTCAATCCTGGGCGTTAGGAAGCGCAGACACCGGGCTCGCGCGGACCCCACTCGCACCGCGAGCAGCGCCTACCAACCTCGCCGCGCCACCCATCCGCTCGATCCAACCACGTAACTCCGCGAGTCCCTGCTCAAGGCCCACGCGCGGCACATACCCAAGCTCGTCCCTCGCTCGCGTCGTGACGAACCGGCGTGAGGTCATCGCCGACTTCACACCAAACAGCGCCAGCGGCACTGGCAACCCCAGCGCTCCCGCGACCGAATCCAACATCCACGCCCCCGGCACAGCGAGTGCCGTGGGAACCCGCATGAAGCGTGGTTTCACACCCGCAGCCTCCACCAGCCGCGAAAGCAGCTCCTTCCACGAAATTATGAATCCATCGGTGATCAGGTATGCTCGCCCAGGGCCCGACACCGCCGGCGTATCCAGCGCCGCAATCACCGCATCCACCAGATTGTCGATATACGTCGTCGCTTCCGTGTTCGACCCGTCGCCGCACATCGGGATCCCCATCGGCGAACGGGCCATCTTCACCATGATGGGCAGGATCGTCGTGTCGCCCGGGCCCCACACCACCGCCGGGCGCAGACTCACGACCGACAACCCGGCCGGGTCATTGGCCGCGAGCGCTACACGCTCCGCCTCCGCCTTGGTAGCCGAGTACGGATCGATAAAGCGGGTCGGGTAGGGATGACTCTCGTCCACTCCGATCAGGTCGTGCCCGTCGAAGAGCACCGCCTGCGAGGCGATGTTCACCATCCGCCCGGCACCGGCGGTGCGCCCCGCCGTGATCACCGCGGCCGTTCCGCCGACATGCACCGCACGAAACTTCCGCCAACTCGCCGGTCGCGGAATGCCCGCGGCATGCACAATCGCACGACAGCCCGCGGTCGCTCGAGTGAGCGATCCGGTATCCAGCAGATCGCCGTCCACGACTTTCGCCCCCAACCTTCCAAGCTCCTGCGCCTTCGTCGGCGTGCGCGCAAGCACCACCACCGGCCGCCCCATCGCCAGCAGTCTCCGAACGACGGCCGAGCCAATGAACCCGGTGCCGCCAGTAACGAGCGTGGGCATGTGTCAGCGTAGGCGTATGCACGATCGCTCCAGACTGTCGCGCCCCACGACGCTCCGCCATGCCCATACACTCATAAATGTGTTGTTGTACCAATCACGCCGGTTCATTCCCCTGCGCTGGGCCTGGCTTCAGCTTCGCCGCCACCTTCGCGTACCCCGCCGCTACGCCCAGCATCAGCAGCCCGAGGATGATGAAGCTGGCAATCCGCGCCAGTTGCGGCACGTGCGCCAGGTCGAAGATCACCATCTTCACCGCCGCCGCCGCCAGCAGCACCAGCCCGGCGTACCGCGCCGCCGCCAGCTTGCGCCAGAAGCCGCCGATCACCAAGCCGACCGCGTACAGCCCCCACCACACCGAAACCGACGCCGCACGCACCGTGGGATCGACAACCACGCGCTCGACGACTCGTGCAAACTCGAAGCTCGTCCCGGCCCACAGGATCGCGACGGCGGCGACCGCCATCGCGCTGGTCACCTCGCGCAGTTCCGCCAGGCGGCGTGTCACAAGCAGGCAGACCGCCAGCACCACCGCCGAGAGCAGTCCCTCGTGCAGCAGCATCGGCGCCGTCGAATGGTCCCACGCGCCGTCGCGTGCCACAAATGCCACTACCCACGCCAAGCTTGAGAACGCCAGAGCCGCCAACGTCGCAGCGGCGAGGTATAACCGCCGCTCCAGCGTCGCCAGCGCCGCGCACGCGATCCCCACCACAATCCACGTCCACATCCACACGCTCGCCGGAGGCGAAGTGCTCAGCGGGCTCGCCGCGACCATCGCCGCCGCCGCGCACGCCGCGAAAACGCCCAGCGGTCGCAGCGCCGGTGTCATACCCAGCCGCCCGCGCACGCGCCACGCCTGCAGCGCCCAAGCCAAACCCGCGCCGAGCAGCGCCGCCACGTGCGGTGTCAAGCGCCAGGCGCCAAGGCTTACCCACGCCTCCGCACGCTCCGCTCCACCCCCCGCCGACCACGCACCCGCCGAAACCAGCGCGATCGCCGACGCGAAGACGACCGGCCCCAACCCCACCCATCGCAGCGCCGAGCGCGGCACTGCACGATCCACGAGCGTGGCCATCGTGCCGATCAGCAACCACGCGCCGACGAGGCTCGGAATGAACACATCCCGGTGAGCAAAGGCAAGGCACATCGCTGTGATACCGACCGCCGAGCACACCATGCTCGGCCACAGCGCGCTCGCGCCGGGCCGCCGAATGGCCAGCAATCTCCCGGCCGCTAACCAAGCCAACCCGGCAATCGCCGCGTACGCCGTCCACCCCGTGAGCTGCAAGCCCGCAAAGTACATCGGCGCCGAGAACAGCCCGCTCGACCACGAATCGAACAGCACCAGCCGCCCCATGCCGATCGTCAGCAGCACCACGCCGTAGACGTCCAGCGACCTGGCATTCGTCCACCGCCCGGCGCCAATCGCCGCCAGACCCATCGCCAGCCACACCACCACCGCAGCCGCGCCCGTGGTGCTGGTCGCCAGCGCCACCATCGCGATCAAGAGTCCCGCACACTGAACCAGCAGCCCCGCACCCAGCCGCTCTCTTGCCGTCCGCGGCACATCCGTCAGCAGGCGCAGGTGGCTTGCCATGGTCAGCCCCAGCATCGCGCACGCCACCAGCATCGCCGCTGGCGCCATCCACAGCGGCACACTCGTCGCCCGCAGCGCGAGTACCGCCAACCCCGTCGTCCATGACGTCACGGCCAGGCTCGCCAGCACATGCGCCGATTCACCGACGGTCAGCTTCGTCGCCGGAGCATCGTCGTCGGCTCGCACGCCGCCACGTACTTGCACCACGCTGGCAAGATGGATCGCCGCCCACACCGCGCCGACATACCCAATCACAATCGCCGGATGCTCCGCCGCGTTCGCCGCAGCCCACCCGCCGCCGAAGATCACCGTCGCCCACCAGACCATCCGCCCGACCCAGCGGAACTGCCCGCGTAGCCACGCCGACATCACCAGCCCCGTACAGAGCAGCGCCAGCGAATACACGGGGAACACCAGCGGATTCGGATGCTCTGTCCGCATCAGGATCGGCGCCAGGTACGCGCCGACGAGCGACACCACCGCCACCACCGCCAGCCGCGATCGCACGCTAATGGCGATCCCCAGCGCCGATGTTGCCGCCAGCAGCACAAAGGCCCACGACGGGTCGAGGATCTTCGCATACCCGTACGCCGCGTAGACCGACGCATACACGCACGCCACACCGGCACTGCTCAGCCCGGCCGACGCCAGCGCGTTGATCTTCCGCCGCGCCCACTCGCCGACGCCCATCAGCGCGAATCCAAAGAGCGCCCCCGCCGCGCACCGCGTCCACATCGGCAGCTTGCCGATCCATCCCTGATCCACCGCGTACTTCAGGAAGAACACCACCCCCGCCACCACCGCCAGCGAGCCGGCGATCGACAACCACTTGGTCCCAAACCAGGTTTCAAGATCGCGCGGCTTCGGCGAACTCGGCGCTGCTACTGTCCGCGGCGCGGCGATCCCACCATGCGCCGGCGCCTGTTTCGATCCCCCTGACCACCCATTCGCCACGCCAGCCAACACCGCCGCCTTCGGATTTGGCCCCTCGACGACCACCGGCGCCGGGATCCGCGGCGGCACAGTCGGCGGAGCCAACGGAGCCGCTGGGGTCGCCGCCATGACAACCGTCGCAACTGGCTGCGGCTTGGCCACGACCTGCGGCATTGTCACCGCCGGGATTTCCACCCACCGTTCCCGAGACGGAGTGGGGGCTGGTGCGGCCTCCCCCAGACGCTGCTCCAGCATCTCCAGACGCGACTCGATCCGGCCCAACCGCTCATCGACCGACCGCTCTGGCATGCCCATAAGGCCTCCGTGGGTCAAGTTAGTTTATACTAACTACGTCCCGCTGGGGGTTGTGTTCGTTCCCAGTGCGTCGGGATACTGGGTGTCGCAACGAAAAAAAGAGCCCAGGGAGGACGGTCCCTGGGCCCATGACGGTTGACCGGTTGCAGGTCGGCCAACCTCGGGGTTGCGAGTTGTGCGTGATGGCCTTGGGAGGAATGTCGCCGACGTTTCATCCCCTGCGGTGCTGTTACACGCCGCGGATGGAACCGGGTGTCTTCCTCAGGTCCGTCACGGTCGGGCCTTCTCCTGGCGCTTGTTCATCTCGTCGAGTTTCTTCTCGAGCCGTTCCAAAGCCTCTTCGAGCCGGCGCATGCGCTCCTCGTCGTTAGCCTGCGGCGTCGGCACCATCCAGATCGGGTTCTTGGGCGCGGTCCTCGCCAGTTCCTTCATCTCATCGGCGTTGGCCTTGGCCTTGGCCGCCTCTTCAAGCTTCATGGTGTACTGATCGCGCCAGACCTTGTTCTTCTGGACGAAGTCTCTGTTCGCCATCTCGATTTCTTTGCGGGCTTTCTCCAGCCCCTGCTCCATCTGCAACTCGCCGTCGCGCCCCAATGGGTTCATCGTGATGCCCGGGCTAATCATGATCTTCTTGTTGCCGGCGTCGGCCAAGCCGCGGCGCACATCGGGAATCATGTTGGTGCGGCACGCTTGGAGCTTCTTGGCGTCGAAGGCCTCGGTTGTCACCGTCACCTCACGCTCGGCGCCCTTGTGGATAACCCGCAGCGTCACCTTCGCGCCCGGGTCAAGCAAACGGATCGCCTCACGCACGGCGTTGGGGTCCGCCGGACGCTTGCCCGCGATCTCCACAATCAGGTCGTATGGCTTGAGCCCGGCGCTGTCCGCCGCCAGCCCCTCCGAAACACCGGAGATCATCGTCACCTCGTCGGCCTTGATCCCCAGGTGGCCCGAGAGGATCTCATCCCCCGGCGCCAGCGTAATGCCGATCATGCTCTTGGGCGGAACCGCCTCGACCACCACATCATCGGGGCCGGGCGTGGCGCTGCCGAACGGTGAACCGGCCATGCCGCCGCGGCCGGTGATCGCCAGCGGCGCACGCCCCGCGGGAACTGCGCGCGTGAACAAGCCAGACTGGTTGCCGTCCGGTTGAACCACCGTGAATTCCGCGAGGTCCTCGTCGTTGTCGCCCTTGACGATGATGCGATCGTTCTTCGTCAGCACGCGCTTCATCGGCACGGCCTGACCGTTCTGCGTCGCCGACTCAACCTTGCCGTCGCGCAGTACCACGCGCACTTCCCGGTCGCCGTTCTTCACCACGTACACGGCGTTGTCAGAGGCCCGGCCTTCCGGCTCCGCGGCGAAGAACTCCGCAATCACGGGCTCGCTCCCCATGCCCCCGGTCAGCGGCACCACGCGCGTGTTGAACGTCCCCATCGGGGCGACGCGCCCATTCAGGTGCGTCAGCGGCGAGTTCCGCCGGAAGACCTTTGTCTCCCCGCCCTCGCTGTCGGGCGGGCACGCCATCGTGTTCCCAGCGGCTGCCACAAGAACCAGCCCCATCATCGAGATCAGCTTCGCGTTCATAGTCGTGTCCTCACTTCGCTGCAACAGGGTTGTTCATCCA
>JBOHNM010000009.1:0-47339 GCA_050730675.1 Phycisphaerales bacterium
CGCACCCTGCGCGCAACCACTTGGATTGTACTTGATTCATCCGCGATTCTCCTGCCGCCCACGATGGGAAGATGCTACACAGCTTTGGGAAACTAGGCAAGCATGGAAGCGAATCTCATCACCAACCTTGTGGAATCCGCACGTACCATGCGGTGTGTGATCCTGGCGTCTTTCAATATTCGTGTTACAACCCGCGTGCCATGAGCTGTCACAGCAGTACCGATCGAATGCGGCACCGACGGCCGACGCGAACACGCTCGAACATTCCGAGTAATTTCACGTAGCACACGGACGTGCCGGGGGTTTTGCTGGCGAGGGTCACGCGCGATCGTGTGATGATCGACACCTGGTTGTGGATCAGACATGCGCCGCCGCGCGCTGTTGGATCGCGAAGACCTCGTGAATCCCCCGCTTGGTGGGATTCCGTCGCGCATCAACCGTCGGCAGTGAAATGCACAATCCGATGTGTTCGCCCAAGGCAACTGCCCGATGCCGTACTCGCGTTTATTTGGCCGGAGCGGCCCGGCGGCTGCCCGCCACCGGATCTTGAGGCGCAGTCGCCGGCTTGGTGGTGGATGTTGGCGTCGGTGGCGGTGGGGGCGGGGCAGTTGCCGAGCCTTCGTCCAGGGGGCGCGTGCCCGATGGCTCCGAGAGCGAGCGCGACACCATCCAGATCGCCAGCCCGATGGCGGCGACGGCGATGACCATCATGACGACCTTGCGTCCCGAGCCTTCCGCCTTGGCGGACTTGGTGGACTTGGCGGGCCGGGCGTTGGCTGATTCGTCGATGAGGGGCGTGTGCATGCGTATTGGTGAATTGCGGAACTCAGTCGCCGGGCATACGGAAGTGGAATGAGTAGTTGGGCGTGATGTAGTAGCCGGGGATCATCTCAACGTAGTCGGTGTGACCGTCGAGGAACGTCATGACCGACTTGTTGCGGCCGCCGAATTCACCCATCCAGTTGCGGTGGAGTGGGTCCTCGGCGACGATATCGCCGGTCTGATCGTGCATGAACACGAACTTGGTGGAGTCAAGATTCGCTCCCGTGTTCATGCGGCGCATGCCGTCCTTCAGCACGCGGTTCCAGTACTGGAATGTCGACTCGCCGGGGCGCTGGCCGCCGTGGGAGTTCATGTAGTTCATGACCGGGTCCCACCACTTGAAGTTGTTGTGGTAGCTGGTGCCGACATCGTCGTAGCTGGTGACCAGCGGGTCGGCGGTCGGGTAGGGCGTGCGGTACTGGTAGCTGCCCTTGTCGCCCGGTGACCGGAAGACCTCGAGCTGCACATTGTCGCGGTAGGTCTGGTTCATCGTCTGCTGGAAGGTGTCGAAGGACGGGTAGATGTGCGGGTTGAGGGGGCGCTGCCAGGCCGGCGTATCCCAAAGGCCGCCGAGGTTCGACGCCCAGCGGACGTTGCAGTTCTTGCCGCCGTAGGCCCATGTGCTCCAGCCGACGCTGCCACCGGCGTTGTTGATGATCATCGGCAGGAATTCTTTGTTGTCGGTCTTGTACGTCGCGAAGCCGTTGGCGACCTGCCGGTTGTTGCTGAGCGACTTGGTCAGGCGCGCCGCGTCGCGGGCCTTGGCCAGCGCCGGCAGCAGGATCGCGATCAGCAGCGCGATGATGGCGATGACGACGAGCAACTCGACAAGTGTGAATCCACGTGGACGACGCATGGTCGCGCTCCTGCAAAGGGCTCCGGCCGAAGGCGCTTCATTTTCAAACCTGCAACCGCAACCCCGATATCCGCCCGAGCGGGCACAAGGTCCGAGCGGACCTTCTCCAGAGAATATCGCACACGGCAGCTGAGTTGTCCACTTTTCCCACCCCGCGGACGTGTGGATCACTTGATTGGCCGGGCCTTGCCGCCCTTCATCCCCGGAACACCCGAGCCGGGGGGGTCTGGCTCAGCCTTGAAGGCGTCCGGATTGGCGGCACGCTCGGCGTCGAGCTTCTTCTGCAATTCGGGGTCGAGTTTCGGCGCCGCGCCGGGCTTGAGGATCGCGTAGGCGGCGACCAAGAGCAGGAGCCCGGCGATCGAAACCAGGATGATCTTACGTTTCTTTTCGTCCATGCCGTCCTCGGTGGGGATCCTCCCGGATTACGAAACGCCCCGACGCGCGATGCACCGGGGCGCTGCTGCAACTGCTCGTGGAGCATACCAACTCGGCGCCAACGCTCGTCAGCGCGGGAAATCCCGGCCCTTGATGCCGTCCCGCGTACCCCAGAAATACGCCGGATAAGCCTGGGTGCCGCTGGCGCCGTTCTGGAGTCCGTCCGCCAGGAGGTCATAGTTATCGAGCGACTGATTGTTGACATTCCAGTTTGGGCCGCACGGGGTGTAGCTGCGCTGCACGGCCGCGTTGGCGGGGTCCAGCCGCAGGGCGTCGAGCTTGCTGATCGGCACGGCGTCCACCGAGCCGTCGCAGAAGGCTACGCGCGGGGCGCTGGTGGGGGCGTTCCAGTTGGGCAGGCCGGGGACGCGCACATTGGAAACCATGCGCGTCTCACCGTCGAAGTCGAATCGCTCGAAGAGCATCGCCTTGCCCGTCGAATACACCACGTCGCCGATCTTGTTCAGGCGGATCATCGCCGCCGACGGCGCGGCGGGCGTGGCGTTGGCGTAGCGTTCGGAGCGGAACCACATCGTTGGGGAGTACCAGTACGAGCCGTCCCAGATGACGTCGGCGAGGTTGTAGGTGTCGCGGGCCCTGAAGCGGATCAGCGCCGGCGCATCGGCCGGGGCGAATTGCACTGGCGAGGTGAGGTCGTTGGCGTTGACGTAGTGCATCAGCAGGCTCATCGCGTGCATGGCGAACATCTCGGTCTGGCGGCCCGGGTCCTCGAAACGCCAAGCAAGATTCGGCTGGCCCGGCACCCGGCAGTAGTACCACTGGTTGTTGGTGGCCGCGGCCGTGGAGTAATCCCACGGGTTGATGAACTGCTCGCGGTAGTCATTGGAGTACCCCATGATCGAGGTGGCGAGCTGCTTGAGGTTGGTCGCGCTCACGGTGTTGCGGGCGCTCTTGCGGGCTTTGGCCAGCGCCGGCAACAGGATCCCGACCAGCAGCGCGATGATCGCGATGACGACCAGAAGCTCAATCAATGTGAAAGCGGCGCGCGAACGGTTCTTCATTTGAAGGACTCCTGCAAAGTCCGGTTGTGGATCCGATCAACCCCGAGTGGCCCGAGTGGGCGGCGAACCATGCGGCTCGACAGTGGAATATCCACTATTCCCCCGCGCTTGTCCAGTTCACCGAACATTCACGGTGACCAATTCAGGTGCCGGACATCAAGCTATTCGCTGACTTCCACCGAACGGATTGCTTTGGGTGATGGCCAATTTGACCCAATGCACGTCCGAGTTTCGTTCGGGTGGAACTCGCCGGCGTGTGTGAGCGAACCTGTGATAGGATGCTGTTCCGGCCGATTGACCAGACGCCGCACGCGCCGGCCGCCCACGGAGTTGATCCTTCCAGCAAGGGTCACGGGGCGGTGCCGGGGCCAACCCAGGACGGACGCGCCTCGCGCATGACGACGCCCCCACGCAAAGCCGACCTCAGTGAGACCTCGCCGATGGACCCGGCGGCCCAGCCGCCGGCTGGGGGAAGTTCCATCCCGCCGATCGACCTCAGCGTCCACACAGGCATCAAGGATCCCAACGAGAAGACGCGCTCGGGCACGGCGGTGGACACCATCATCGGGCGCATCGTCGTGGACCAGGGTCTGGCCCTGCCGGAAGAGGTCCAGCAGTGCCTCGAGCAGGCTCGCCAGGCGGTAGTGGACAACAACAACCGCTCCCTTGCCGAGTTGCTGGTCGAGAACGAGTACATCACCCGCCGCCAACTCGAGCGGCTCCGCCAGCTCGCCGAGGCCGAGAAGAGCGGCCAGCAGATCCCCGGTTTCAAGATTCTCGGCAAGCTCGGCGCCGGCGCCATGGCCACGGTCTACAAGGCCCGACAGCTCAGCCTCGACCGCTTCGTCGCCATCAAGGTTCTGCCGAAGAAGTACAACGCCAACGTGCAGTTTATCGAGCGGTTCTACGCCGAGGGGCGCGCCGCGGCCCTGCTCAACCATCCCAACATCGTGCAGGCGTACGACGTCGGCAAGGCGGGCGAGTACCACTTCTTCGTGATGGAATTCGTGGACGGGCGGACGGTGTACGACGACATCGTCAAGCACAAGCGCTACCCCGAGGGCGAGGCAGTGGATGTGGTGATGCAGATCTCCGATGCGCTGCAGCACGCCCACGAGCGTGGACTGGTCCACCGCGACGTCAAGCCCAAGAACATCATGATCACCAAGGAGAACGTGGCGAAGCTGGCCGATATGGGCCTGGCTCGTGCGATCTCCGACAAGGAAGCCGCCGAGGCCGAGCAGGGCAAGGCCTTCGGCACGCCGTACTACATCTCCCCCGAGCAGATTCGTGGCGAGCTCCAGGTTGGCCCCCCGGCCGACATCTATTCGCTCGGCGCTACGCTCTACCACATGGTCACCGGCATGGTGCCCTACGACGGCAAGAACCCGTCGGACGTGATGCACAAGCACATCAAGGCCGAGTTGCGGGCGCCCGACCACGTGAATCCGAAGCTCTCGCCGGGCATCTCCGAGGTCATCGAGATGATGATGGCCAAGGACCCGCGCAAGCGATACCAGAACTGCAAGGACCTGCTGGTCGATCTCCGCGCCGTCCGCCAGCGCAAGGACCCGCCGATCGCCCACAAGGACCTCGGCGGGATGGACCTGGCCTCGCTGGCCCAGGCCGAGGCCGCGGCACCGGCCGAGATCGTCGCCGATCAGTCGCAGAGGCGCAGCGGCCGGGACGCGTTCTGGCGGATGATGTTCGCCGCCATGTGCGTGCTGTTTGTCATCAGTCTCCTGGTCAACATCCTCCTGGCCGTACGGACACCGTGATGCTCGCGTGGGTCTACCTGGTCGCGGCGGGGCTGCTCGAGATCGCCTGGGCGTTGGGTCTCAAGATGTCCAACGGGTTCACCCGCCCGGGGATCACCGCGGCGACGATTGTGCTCATGATCTTGAGTTTCGCACTGCTGTCGCTGGCGATGCGCTCGCTTCCCCTGGGGACCAGCTACGCGGTGTGGACGGGGATCGGCATCGTCGGTACGGCCATTCTGGGGATTGTCTTTCTGAATGAACCGGCAAACGCGCTGCGTTTGGGGTGCATCGTCCTTATCCTGGTGGGCATCGCCGGGCTCAAACTCACCACTCGATAGGGTGTAACCCGCAAAGCTGGGCGCTTTGGGTTCCCCGGGTGGGCGGGGGAGATTCCTGATTCGGGCGGAGTTGTTGAGTTCATGTGCGTGTGGGCGCTGCGGCCCGGCGTGGATTGTGGTCTAATCTTGGCCGCCGATGAGCGCCGTCCCAACCATCCCGACACTCCGTCCGCGTTCACGATCGTCCGAGGCGGTCACCAACGGTTTCCGTGTCTCGGTTGAGCCGAGCTATCTGCCCGAGCAGTCGGACCCGGACGCACGCAAGTTCCTCTTCGCGTACCGCATCCGCATCGGCAACGAATCCGGGCGAACGGCGCAGCTGGTGGCGCGCCACTGGCTGATCATCGACTCGATGGGCCGGCGGCGCGAGGTGGATGGCGAAGGGATCATCGGTAAACAGCCCTTGATCCGCCCTGGGCACAGCCACGAGTACACCAGCCACTGCGACCTCCAAACGTCTTGGGGCACGATGGAGGGGCACTACGTGATGCGTGCCGAAGGCGACGAGCAGTTCACCATCGCAATCGCGCGGTTCTTCCTCGTCGCCGAGACGCCGTCGCCCGTCGCGGGTGCGTGAGCAACGCGGTCATTTTCCTTTGGGATCCGAGAGGTCAACCGGCGTGATATTTTCGCCGCTGGGCTCTTTGCCGTCGTCCACGCCCTCGATGCTGCCGGCAGGCTCGCCGTTCTTGACAAGGTCGGGGTTGGCGTCGAGGAACGCCTGGTACGCCTCGCTCAGGTGATCCGGCAGAATGGTGCGGGTCGAAACCACGAAGATCCACCCCGTCTCGCCGGTGCGCAGGCTGCTCGCCGAAAGGCGGATGGTGGACAGTCCGTTCATCGGGTTCTGGGGGACCGCTTGGAGATAAGGGCCGAGCCAACCCGCCCTTGTGCCGGACTCGTCGCTCTTACGGGTGAGCCGCTGCTCGATCGCGTTCGCCGGGACGTAGCTTCCTTCCGGTCGCTCGGCGATCGACAGGTCCAGATGCTCGGCGCTGAATCGGTCACACGCCGCCTGCAATTCGCGCTGGCTGGCGACGAGCGTGGCTGCTTGGGCCCGCTCCGCCGCCGCGCCCAGCCGCGGGATCGCGATGGCGCCGACGAAGCCCATGATCGCCAGGACCATGACCAGCTCGACCAGCGAGAAGCCGGGAGGGCGGCGGCAAGATGCGGTTTGGGGAATGTGTGCGGGCACGTCCCCTGAAAGATCGACCATTTTCGCCCGCGCCCGAATCTCCGGCGCTCCCTCGCAGCAATGCGATCCCGTCATCGGGGGGCTGCCCGCTACCCTGTGGACAGGATATTGCCGGTGGTCACCGGACGGCAGGCCCGATAAGCGGTTGAAGGAGTGTCGATGAAGCCCGCGAGCCTTGCAGCACCCGTGTTTGTGTCACTCGTCGCGGCGATCGCCGGCGCCGCAGTGCAGTCGTCGGCGAGCGAGCCGGCGCTCGCACAAGCTCCGGCAACGCCCGGCGCGTCCGCCGATCCCGAGAAACTCAAGTCTGAGCGGCTGGCTCAGTTGGTCGCTTGGATGAGCGGATCGTTCGCCTCCACCGAGCAGTCCAAGAAAGACGGAAGCTACTTCGATATCCGCCTGCACGTTGCCCCGATCTGGGCCGACCGCGCCGACGCGAAGTGGCTGTACGTCGAGCAGGCGCTGGCGACGCGACTGGAGCAGCCGCACCGCCAGCGCGTCTACCGCGTCACAGCGGCTGATCCGTCAACATTCAAGAGTGAGGTCTTTGAACTTCCCGATGGCGGCGCAGCATTCATCGGCGCGTGGGCCGACGCGGAGGCGAAGTTCAAGGCTCTCAAGCCCGAGTCGCTCGTCGCCCGCGATGGGTGCGCCGTGACGCTGAAGTTTGACGAGAAAGCGATCGGCGGCTCCGTCTACGCCGGCACGACGCACGAAAAGGACTGCAAGAGCACTCAGCGTGGAGCAGCTTACGCCACCAGTGAGGCGAAGATCTCCCCCACTCAGATGATCTCCTGGGACCGTGGCTACGACGAGGCCGGCAAGCAGGTGTGGGGCTCCGAGAAGGGCGGGTACGTCTTCCTCAAGCAACCCATCGAGCCCAAGCCTGTGCCCGCGGCCAAGGCGGATGATGCCAAGCCGCCCGCGAAGAAGCCCGCGGCACCGACCAAGCCCGTCGATCCCAAACCTGCCACACCAAGCGACCCTGAACCTCCAGCACCCACCGCACCCAAACCCTGAGGCCCACCATGCGCAACATCGCCCTGACCGTCATGCTCGCCGGCGCGCTCCTGCTCGCCGGGTGCAACAAGAAGCTCACGCACGTCAACTTTGACAAGATCCAGCCGGGTATGGCGCTATCTGATGTGCAGAAGATGCTCGGCAAGGGCGAACGTGAGGAGGGGCCGGGGGGTGTGAATATCGGCGCTACGGGCATCTCAGGCAATTCTGGCAGCCGCGGCGATGAGGTTTACGTCTGGAGTGAGGGGGATGCCGAGGTGAAAATCACTGTGCGAGATGGAAAGGTTGTGGACAAGTTCGCGAAGAGCCTGTCAGGAGAACAGACCACGCCGAACTCAAAGTAACTTTCTTGTAGGAAAGGTTGTGGACAAGTTCGGGAAAGGTCTGCAATAACCAACGCCGTGCGTCGCGCACGACCCGCGCTTTCATTGCCGCGAGGGGGCTTGCGGCTATACTCGCAGCGTCAAGGGCTAGTAGCTCAGCTGGTTAGAGCGCACGCTTGATAAGCGTGAGGTCACTGGTTCGAATCCAGTCTGGCCCATTCTCGATCCGATCTGTTTGCGGCCTCGACGCAGGGACGCCCCATCCGCAAACAGTTCAGCGGCCCGCCCAGGCCGGCGAGATATGCAGTGACGATCCACGTTATGAGCAGCCGCAAGATGCCGGGTGGACTTTCAGGAGCCATCCCAGCGCCTTCGGACCCCCCCGAACGGGCTGATGGTCACCCCGTTCTGCCGGGGCAGGTGGACCTGTCAACAAATTCGCGGCTGCCCGTTCTGATGGAAATGGTGGATGCGCTCTCTCGGGCGAGCGCTCCTCAGCAGGTGCTTGATGCGGTGGTGGCGGCCATGCGCAAGGCGTACGGCCCGCGGTGCTACCTGTCGCTGACCACCCGCGGGCTCAAGCCCGGCGAGTTTCGGATCACCCGCTGGCTCAGCCCCGACGGGTCGGAGAAGGCCTGGACCTATGACCAGTGGACCGGCGGGCAGGAACTGGCAATCAAGAACGAGGGGATCCTCGCGGAGCTGGTCGCCAACAGCGAGCCGAAGCTGCTCCAGGGGATCACGGTCACCGACGACCCGGTGCTGGGCAACGACATCGCCGGGCTGCACTCGCTGATCGCGGTGCCGGTCTTTGAGCAGGGCGCGGTGGTGAACTGGACCGTCTTACTCCACGAGGACCCAGTCGGGCTAGGCGTTGCGGACCTCGAGCAACTGGTGCTGCGTGGGAATCTGCTGGGGACCACGGTGAACAACCTGGTGATCTCCAAGCGGCTGCGCGAGGCCACCGACTGGATTCAGCACGAGGTGGACCACATCGCCGAGATCCAGCGGTCGCTGCTCCCCAATGCGGTGCCGACGATCCCCGGGCTGGACGCGGCGACGTGGTACGACGCCTACGACCGCGCGGGCGGGGACTATTACGACCTGATCCCGCTGACGACCGACGCATCGGGGTCGCACAAGGAGCATCATCAGCCGTGGGGCATCATGATCGCCGATGCCGCGGGGCATGGGCCGGCCGCGGCGGTGATCGTGGCGATGCTGCACGCGATCCTGCACGCGCGCGAGCCGCGCACGAGCGACCCGGTCGGTTTGCTGCAGCATCTGAATCAGCGGCTGTTCTCGCGCCGGCTGGGTAGCGAGTTTGTGACAGTCTTCTACGCGATCTTCGACCCGGCGACGCGCACGCTGCGCTACGCCAACGCGGGGCACAACCCGCCGCTGGTGCGATCGCGTTCGGGCGTGGTGCGCCCGCTGGACCAGGCGGGCGGGCTGCCGCTGGGCGTCGAGGATACCTTCACGTGCGAAGAGGCGTCGGTGATGCTCGACCCGGGCGACACCGTGCTGCTCTATACCGACGGCATCAGCGAAGCGGTCAGCCCGATCGGTGAGCAGTTCGGCACCGAGAAGATCGAGGCGGTCTTCGCCAGCGCTGCGGGCGGGCCCGACCGCGTGGTCGAGGTGCTGTCGCAGACACTCCGTCGCCACGAGGCGGGCGGGCGGGCGCGAGACGACCGGACGATGGTGGTGCTGCGCGTCCGCGAGTGAATCGGCCCATACGCTCGATCCAGATGGGCGTTCACACCCGACAATTTCCGCAGCGGGTCCCCGCCTCGATGTGGTGGGGAGCGGTAGTCGTGGCGATGTTTGTTGGCGGCGCCGTCCCGACGATTCAGGTGGTCGCTCGGTGGATGATTGCCGAGCGGCAAGCACGGTGGGGCGGGACAGGACCGTCAGTGTGGTCGGAAGTCGCCGCCGGACTGGCCATCATTGTTGTGCTGGTGTCGCCGGTGTTGCTGTGGTCGGGGTTTGCCGCGCGGGTCGTACGGCGATGGTGGATGACCGGTGTGCTCACAGCGATCACCACGCTGTTAATCTTTCCCGCAGCGGTGCTGGTGCTGGAAGCGCCACAGAGGCGCCCGTTTTTGTCCAAGATTTTGGATCCGGACGAGTCGGCGCTGCGGCTCCTCGCGTCGCTTGGGCTCGTCAGTTTTCTACTCGGCACACTGGTGCATGGCGCGTGCCGCTGGCTGCTTATTCGACCGCAACCTGATCCAATCGCTCGGTGTTGGAAGTGCGAATATTCGAGGCAGGGACTCGACGACCAGGCGTTTTGTCCGGAGTGCGCCTCTGCGCGAGTTGCGCCGATGAGCCGGTGCGGCCGCTTGGCGGCCTCACGCTGGTTTTCGAAGTCCGTTGCCGTCGGCGTTCTGTTCGTGTCCGTCGGTATGTGCGCGACAGCGGGGTGGAAGTACTGGCACAACACCCGTCCGATCCTGGCGACGCTGCGGTCGTTCGGAAGCCCGGAATTGGTCATGGCAACAAGTGTGTCGATCAATGAGGTGTTCGCCGGTCCCGCCGCGATGCGCAACTTGCCGGACGGACGATTCGTCGTGCTGCTCGTGCCCGATCCGCGAGCCACCGCTTCCGTCGGTTACGGGGCGCCCGATTGCGCGGCACAACTATTCGTCGGCGTCGGAACGGACAACGGATGGATCAAACCGGCTTGGATTGGTGCTCAGTCCAATACTGGGTACGCGGTTTTGAACAGCAGCCAGCTGGCACGACTCGCTGTCGGAGTACCACAAGGGTTGATCGATGAGATCGCGGTGCCGACACAGCCGGACGCTACCAAGGTCATGCATGTTCAGGGGTTGGTGCGAATCGACGTTCGCCCGTGGCTCGGCGACTGATGTATCTACGTCTCACGCCCGCGTCAGCATCGATCCCTTCCGCTTGACCGCCCGGCGCATCTCCAGCATCGTCAGTTCGGCCATCAGCGCCCCGGCGGGTAATTCTGTGGCACGCACCAGATCGTCAAGAGTGCATGGCTGCCCCAGCGCTTCGAGGATCTTTGACTGCATTGGCGTCAGTCCGATCGGCTCGCACTTGGGCTCGGTGAAGAGCCCCGTATCACTAGTAGTCGCGTACCGTGCCTCGTGCGTGCCGCGGTGAGCGTGGAACGCCGGCTGCTCCAGTGCCGCGATGACATCGGCCGGCGAGGTTACCAGCAGCGCCCCGCCGGCCTTGAGCAATTCATGTGTTCCCTCGCTCGCCGCCGAGTCCACGCGCCCCGGAACGGCGAAGACCTCGCGCCCGTGTTCCTCCGCGGCCTGGCGCGCCGTGATCAGTGCGCCCGAGCCGCGTCCAGCCTCGATCACGATCACCCCGAGCGACATGCCGCTGATGATGCGGTTACGGGCAGGGAAGTTCTCGGCGCTCGGCTGCGTGTGCAGCGGCAATTCGCTCACCACCGCGCCGGCGCCGGCCGCGAGCTTCTCGAAGAGCCCTTTGTTCTCCGGCGGGTAGTGGTGGGCCAGCCCGCATCCGACGACCGCGACTGTTCGCCCGCCGATGCGCATGGCGGCCTGATGCGCCCCGGTGTCGATCCCCCGCGCCCCGCCGCTCACAACCGTCAACCCGGCCGATGCCAGCCCCGCGCCGAAACGCTCGGCCTGCTCGGTGCCGTACGGTGTGCAGCGCCGTGAACCGACGATGGCGACGGGGTAGCGGTCGCGCTCGGCGTCGAGCGTGCCGCGCACGTAGAGGATGGGAGGTGGATCCGGGATCTCCGCCAGCAGGGACGGGTATTCCGGCGAACTGAGCGCCACCAGCCGCACGCCCAGCTTCGCGGCTTCATCCATTTCCTTTGCCGCGGCATCGGCTACGTCGCTGCGACGCATCGCCATCGCCTTGGCGCGCTCGGGTCCGATGCCGTCGATGGTGCGGAGCTTTTCGGGCGATGCCTCCAACACCGCCCGTGCCGAACCCAGCGCCCGGATTGCCCGCGCGATCAGCACCGGTCCAAAGCCCGGCGCCATGGTCAGGTGGAGCACGTCGCGCACGTGCCCCGCTGCTTCCTCGTGATTCGGTGGAGTGTCACCCATCCGCGGCAGCTTACCAAACCCGAAGGAGAATGCCAAGCAAAATCCGATCACTGTCCGAGCGGCCGCGCAAGAATGTACCGCCGACGAGCGTTCCCATCCGATACGAGTCTGTTGCAGACAGCTCTTTGGAGTCTCTCCCCATGCGCGGCATGACGGTCCCGTTTCGGCGGTCGGTCCAATTCGGCGCGGCGATCCTCGGCATCGCGCTGCTGGCGGCTTGCGATGGTTTCAACAATCCATTCGACCCCGATCCTGAGCCGGTGGCCAGCCGTCCCACCAGCACCACGCCCGCGAAGACCAACACAACTGTGACCACGCCGGGAGTGGGCCCGGAGTTGCCGCTCACGGTGATCCCCGGCATCGCCGGCGAGCCGGACATGCGGATCCGGATCATGAACGCCACCACGCGGATCAAGGTCGGCGTCAGCGGCGGCACCGCCGTGTATGCCCAGGCCGTCGGATCGGGCAAGGCCCCTGCGCGCCTCACCGCGCCCGTCACGGTCGATCTCTCCGACGGCGGCTGGCAGCTCAGCGACCAAACCGGGCTCTCCGCGCACTTCGATCGCAACGGCGATGTGGACTTCTCGGCCGACGAAAAACTCACCGGCGCCCCCGGCGCGACGGTTCCGCCGCAGCCCATGTACGCCAGCGGAAACCTCGCCATCAAGGCCCGCCAGGCGGGGCTCAGCGGGCCGATGCTGACGGTGAACAACGCCAAGTACCCCGGGCGGTTGCGCCTGACGGCGCGCACCGAGACCTCCCCACGCGCCTTTGACGTCGTCGAGCACACGGGCATCGAGGACTACCTGCGCGGCGTCGTCGCCGCGGAGATGCTCAAGAACTGGCCGCTGGAGGCCTACCGCGTGCAGGCGGTCGCCGCACGCTCATACGCGATCCACGAACGCGGGCGGGCCCGCGCCGCGGGACAGAAGTTCGATGTCGAGGCGAGCGTGATGGACCAGGCCTACAGCGGCGCGACCGAGCAGCCGCTGCCGCAGCAGGCCGTGGCCGACACGCGCGGCATCGTGCTCACCTGGAGCGGCGGCATTCTCCGGGCCTACTACAGCAGCTGCTCCGGCGGTCGGCCCGCCAGCGCCAAGGATGTGTGGCCGACCTGGGGCATCTACGAGTTCAACCTTGCCGGCCCGCTGCAGGCGCAGCCGCGTGAGGAGTGGGGGCAGACATCCCCGTGGTTCCGCTGGACGGTCGCACGCACGCAGACCGACGTGCAGCAGCGGTTGCGGGCCTGGGGACGGGAGAAGAAGCACTCACTCGCCAGCCTCGGCACGCTGACAACGGTGACCACCGCGTCCACTAACGCCGCGGGCAGGCCCAACAAGTACACCATCACCGAGCGGAGCGGCGCGACGCACACGATCGGCGCAGAAGAACTCCGGTGGGCTTTGAACATCGAGGTGAGCAGCCTCGTCAAGATCGACAAGTCCATCCGCGTGCACTCGAGTGATATCGAAGTCCTAGTAACCGGCGACGTGGTGAAGATCAACGGCCGCGGCTTCGGCCACGGCGTCGGCATGGACCAGTGGGCGACCAAGGAACTCGCCGACAAAGGCCAGGACTGGAAGACGATCGTGCTGAAGTTCTACCCGGGCGCGACGGTGCAGCGGGCGTATTGATCCGCATCTGCGCGCGAGCGCCGCGCAGCGCGCTCCACAAGACGATCCGGCGGAACAGTGTCTCGGATCTGATGGGATGCCGCCCCTCACTCGGTGGCGGTGAGCGCTCTTTTTCCCATCGGTACTTCAAACCGATCCCGCGTCGTGCAGTAGCCGATACCGCCCATGCGGCCGATGGCGTCGAGCATTGCCGCGTCCACATGGTGGCGTTCATTGATCAGGCCCTTATCCGCGTGAATTGCGACGATCCGGCCGATCACAATGTTCCCCCCCGCGTGCTCCCCGGGGGCCAGGCGGATCACTTGCACCGTGCGGCACTCGAAGGCGATATGGCACTCGCCCACGCGGGCCGGCTTCACCACTGAGCTGGACACAGGCGTGAGCTTCGACAATCCCCATTCACTCTCGCCGTAGGGAAGCGGCTCGGCGCACGCAGCCATCGAGCGGGCGATCGCGCGCGGCACGATGCTTACGACGAACTCGCCTGTCCCGCCCTCGCTCACCGGCTTGGCGTTGCGGAGTGTGTCCTTCTCGTGGCCGTGGTCGTTGTTGGCCGGGCAGAAGAGCAGGGTCGGCGGGCGCGATGCCACGGCATTGAAGAATGAGAACGGCGCAAGGTTCGGCCGACCGTCGGGCGAGAGCGTGGAGACAAACGCAATCGGCCGCGGCACCACCGCGCCGATGAGAAGCTTGTACATGTCGGGCTGGGGGAGCGAGGCGGGGTCAAATTGCATGGGCAAGTATTCGCGCCCGCGGCGTAGCATGACCCATGAACAAGGAGTTCATCACCGAGTTTGGTCGTGACGGGTATTTCTGCTGGGAACGGTTGTTGAGCGACGAGTCTGTCGCCATGCTGCGTGCGCTCGCTGAACCACTGCTTGCTCGCCATGCCGACGGGCGCGGCGGAGTCCGCGGCCCTCTCGGGATCGAGCCGCGGCTGTGCGCCGCGCTGGACTTTGAGCCGGTTGCTCAAGTCGTCGGCGCGGTCGGCTCCGGGCGAGCGAAGCTGGTGCGTTCGATCCTCTTCGACAAGACGCCGGACGCGAACTGGCTGGTGCCGTGGCACCAGGATGTGGCGATCGCCGTTCGCGAGCGACGAGAGGCTGACGGCTTTGGGCCGTGGTCCGTTAAAGATGGGCTGGTGCACTGCCAGCCGCCGGTGGAAGTGTTGGAATCCATGTTCACGCTCCGGCTACACCTCGACCCGTGCGGACCGGAGAACGGACCGTTGCGAGTCATTCCCGGTTCACACCGGCACGGCATCACCGATGCCGACATCACCGAGGCCCAAAGGACAAATGCTGTGGAATGCACTACACCCGCGGGGGGTGCGGTTCTGATGCGCCCACTCACACTGCACGCGTCACCGAAGGCGAGCAGCCCGGCACACCGGCGCGTGTTGCACCTGGAATTCGCAACGTGTGATCTGCCCGGCGGGTTGGAACGGGCGGGCGTATGACACGAAAGCGCGTCACCACGCCTCTTCCCCCTGCAGCATCGCCTTGACCTTGAGCAGGAACTTCCCCCAGCCGTTCGAGTATCCGCCGAACGCACGCGGCGTATTGGTGCCGAGTTGGCGCACCGTCAATCGCGTTCGTCGCTCGCCGAGTGCATCAACCTCCCACACGGTGCGTGTCGTGGCGTCCCACTTATACGACCAATCGTGCACCAGTCGTTTCCCCGGCTCAATCTCGATCACCTTCGACGGCCCGATCGCCGTGCCGGCGTCGGGGGACTTCCAGCCGTAGGAATACACGCCGCCGGGCCGCAGGTCGACCGCCGCGTTCTCCGAGATCCACCTGTTCATCTCCGCCGGGTCTGTGATGGCCCGCCACACCGCCGCGACAGGCGCATCGATCTCGATCGACATCACCACATCGGGCTTGGGCGTCAGGTCGGCGAGCAACGCGGGCTTGCCGCTCTTGAGGTACTCGCGCAGGTTGCCGATCGCCAGCGACCAGACATCATCGAGGAGCCAGATGTGTTCGGCGAGTTCGAACTCCGGGAGCAGAGCGTTGAGCGTGTGGCGAATGCGCAACGTGGCGCCCACGCGCGTAGCGGAGACGGAGAGTTCGACATCGCTCGGAACGCCGCACCACGTCCACGAGAACGCGAGCGCCTGGCCCGGAGTCCAGCGAGTCAGACTCTGGTCGGCCTCCTCGCGCGTCCCGACCCACAGTGTGTGCCGCCCCCAGAACCGGAAGGCCCCGCCGACGCGCGGCTCGACCTCGGTGTGCTCGGCAAACCATTTCCCCAGGTCCGCGGGCTGGCTGATCGCATCGAAGACACGAGCGGACGCGAACGCGAGCGAGTACGACCGGTCGAATAGGATCGCGGCGGGACGGTTCATGGCCTGGCTCCATGCTTCTGTGACGAGAGTGAGGGCGTTTCGAGTTGTTCCTTCAGTCGGACGAGGGATGCGGCGAGCCCGACGCGGAAGGCGCCGAGCCACGCATCCACGTGCGCGAGCGGCTCGGGTGTGACGCGGTAGACACGCTGGCGCCCCTGCTTGCGCGGGCTGACCAGCGACGCGCCGTTCAGCACACGCAGGTGGCGCGAGATCGCTGGGCGGCTGACCGGAAACGCCCCAGCGATCTCCTCGACGGTCAGGCCGTCGGCCGCACTCCGAAGGCGAACGAGGATGGCGCGGCGGGTCGGGTCGGCGATGGCGCGGAAGACGATCTTGGCCCGGCGGAGAGATTGGTCGGATTTATCCGTAACCATTCAGTTACAGATTACCCGCGCGATGCTCGCCTGTCAACCCGGAATTCCATGACTTGGTTGAGTCCCGTCGGCTTCGCCGCGGTGCTTGCCGAACGCACCGTCACTTCTCGTCCGCCGCTTCCACCTTGCCGCCGTCAGAGATCAGCGACCGGTCAGTTTCCCCAACGTCACCGCCCCGGTGCCTGCTTCCACGGTGATGGTGATGTCCCCCGCCCCGCCCGAGAGGCGGATCGTGCCGCCGGATTCGGGCACACCGAAGCCGTTGATGTTGAGCTTTCCGGTTCCGCCGAAGTCCGCGGAGGCGATTTTGATCCCATACGGATCTGCGGAAAGGCTGACCGTCAACTGCGGGAGCAGGTGATCGGGGTCGGCCACGCCGCCGATCGTGTACGTGCCCGTGCCGGTGTCAACCTGTACGGTCAGGCTCTTGCCCGTCGCCATTGCTCGCTCGCGGGCGAAGCGCAGGTCCGCCTGCAGCCTGGCCGCGCCGAGCTGGACGCGGTACCGCTCGGTGGCGTTGGCGAAGCGCGGGGCGGCCATGGCGGCGAGCATGGCGATGATCACGATGACCATCACCAGCTCCACGAGCGTGAATCCCCCTCGGCGCGAGCAATGGCGCAATGGTGTGACATGAGTGATCATTGTGTCACCTGCCGCGCGCCGCCCAGAAGTGGTCGCATCTTGACAGTCGCGAAGCCGGGCGGCGGAGTGTCGTTGTACGTCGAGTCGTAGTTCAGCACGAGTACCCCGCCGGCCGTGAGGTTTCCACCGACCAGGAGCATGCGGCACGACACGGAGGTGGCCGTGGTCAGATTGCCCGAGACGTAGACCAGGCCCTCGATCGACGAGGGAAATGTGTCGCTGGTTGAGCTGTTCGAGATTCCGCCGTTGTAGGGGTAGGGGGTCGAGGCGGGGTTCACATTGATGTTCGATCCGCCGCTGTTCTCGCTGAGGGCCGACGCCGACGTGCGGATGTTGGCGTTGCCGCGCACCATCAGGCAGGGGTAGTTGGCGACGGCGGGCTCCCACACCACGCTGCTCTTGATGCTGCACGTCGTGCCGGGGTTGATGATCACCAGCGTGCCGACGATGCGGCAGTCCAAGATCGTGAGGTCCGCGCCGCCGGCGTCGATGACGTAGATGCCCTGAGAATTGGTGCCGCCGGAGAAGGGGTTGACCGCCGGGCTGATCAGCACGCGGGAGATGGTTCGTGCACCGCTGGTGCCCGGCAGTGAGGTGACCGGGATGCTGGTGCCGTTGGCGAGGTAGTAGTTGAACGCGCCGGAGCCGGGCATTGCTCGCTGAGGGCAAAGGGACGCCGCCGACTGCTTGAACGTCAGGCCCAGCGCCGTGAGCGACGCTTCGATCTTCGCATTGACCGAAGCAGTCACCGCCGTCACCGCGCTGTTGCTGGCGATAAGCGAGTCGGTGCACGTCACGTCGGTGGAGTTGAAGGTGATGCTGCCGCCGACGGCCGCGGCGCACGAGAGGCAGCTCGGTGCGGACGAGTCCGCGACCAGCTGTGCCTCCATTGTGTGGACGGACGTGCCGAACTTGCCGATGGCCGTGACGACGACGGTGTCGGTCTCCGTGCGGTTGAGTGCCCCGGACGGGTTGACAACGCTGATGCTGTAGGTGGCCTTGCCGAGGGCCGAGTCGGTTACCCAGGCGCCGTTGGCCCGGTTGGTGCGCCAGAGGGGGTCGGCGTCGATGAGCTGGCGGGCCAACTCGAGTGCCGATTGTGCCGTCCAGCGGGCGCGAGAGCTGTCGGAACCGGCGTTGATCGAGCGGGCGATCGCGCTGTTGGCCGAGACGCCGCCGAGACCGATCATGGTCACCAGCAGCGAAACTCCGAGCACGACGACATAGATCGACCCGCGTCGCGCCGCGAGCCGTCGAACCAGATGTGGGGCGGGTGTCTGCATGGCGGTCTCACGGGGCTTTGGGCGTTGGTGCGTTGGTCCGCACCGCCACGGCCCGTCCGTACTCCATTCCCTGGTACTTGGCGATCACGGTGATCCGCTTGGCATTGGTCTCGCTCGCCTGCACGGTGGTGGGAGCGCTGGCGAGGACCCACTCCACGGTGACCTCGCGGCTCCAGCCCGCGTAGTCGGTCATCTTCTTCTCGGTCGCCGTCAAGGGCGGGGCCTCGTTCCATCCGTTGAAGTCGTCCACATCATCGAAGCTGATCTTGGTGGCAAGCGATTCGGAAGCGTCCAGCCCGAAGACCGGCGTTTCGTTGGGATCGGCGTACGGCTTCGAAAAAACAACCGTGAGCAGCTCGTCGGCCAGAAAACGGGCCGTCGCGCGGCGCTCGGCGATCGCGATGGTCTTGCGCGATGCCGCCACCACCTCCAGCGCCGCAAGCAGCATCAACGACACCACGATGAACGACAGCACGACCTCGATCATCGTGAGGCCCGCGCGGGCGCGTCGTCCTCGGCGGCGGTTGTTCATGGCGACACCGGCTGGTTGGCGAGCGGGATTACGACGCTCCGCTCGGCGGTGTTGACGGTCCCGCGCACGGTGACCGTCACGCTCGATACGCGCGTCTCGTACGCAACCGGGTCAGGCGTGTACGCCTGCCCCCAGATCTTGTAGAACAGCGACTTGTTGGTGTTCGATGACCAGGTGGCGCCGCCGTCGCTGGTGGTCATCATCGTGCCGCCGGTGGCGGTGAGCAGGCCGCCATCTTGACGGAAGGCGCCGCTCTGAATACCGGATTTCCATTGTGCCAGGAGGCACACAGACGTGCCGGCAGCGAATGTGGGCGGCGAGGCGAAACTCACCGTCTCCCACCCGTCGCTCGCGCCGAGTGATGTCTCGGGCAGGTCGGTGTACGCCAGGACAGTGCTGTTGGGCACGCCCGAGCGTGTGCCGCGAAGCTGCACGCTGGTCACGCCGTCGACAGTCACGGCGATCCGGCCCATCAACTCGACCTTTGTGACCGTGAATTTCGTCGCGCCCGACGGCAGCGTCACGGGGGTGATCTGCCCGGCCCAGGTCAGCGAGTCGATCGTCGTGCGCGAAACCAGCAGGCTGCCCGTGCAACTGGCCAGCACGCTCGTCGCCCCCGCCGTGTACGTCGTCGGCTTCTGGTATTGCTGCGTCGCGGCCGCGATGGTCATCGTCGCCACATCCGCCGCCAGCGCCTCGGGCGTCGCATCGTTGTACCGACGCATCAACGGGTCGCCCCGCACGCCCGACCACGAGTAAGTGATCGACTCGGGGCGCCCGTCGTTGTCGCGGTCGGGCACGGTCACCACGATGCTCGTTGCGCTGATGCTCGTGACCGCCGTTGCGTACGTCACATCCGTCGTCAGCCGGTTCAACGCCGACATCTGGTCCACAAACGCCTTGCGGGTGCTCTGGTCCGGCAGCGCTTTGCTCGCCATCAGCACCACCGAGCCCATCGCCGTCAGCAGCATCGCCCCCAACGCGGCGGCCAACGTCACCTCAACGAGCGTGAATCCCGCCCGCGCGCGCAATCCAGCCTTGTGAGCAGACCCGGGCGCGCACGCGCCGCGCTGAAGCGAACTCGTCTTCTCCGATGTCACAGGCAAGCGCCTCCAAGACCGAGAATCGACCGGGCCCGCCCGCGACTCCAGCCGCTCCCGTTCCGCGCCGTCATCAATCGACAGGCCCACCCGCACAACCGACACCCTGTCGGGCGATGTTCGGGGCCGCTCACCATCTCATCGGTAACTTTCCCGATCGCGCGAATCCGGCCGATGCGCACCCGCGTACCGACCAGGGCTCAGCGCGCGGCGGCAAGGGGTGCCGCCGATTGCTACGCTCTGGGCCCCGCTCGTGAGGGTTGCGTGGGGGGCGTCGGTTGGGTTGACCGGCGCCGGACGCTGATGCCGCGCGCGCACTGCATGCCCGCGCCAATGAGGGTGTTGACTATGGCCGCCAACGTCTGCTGGGGCGTCGAAGTCGGAGCCGGAGCACTCAAAGCCGTCAAGCTCCAGCGCGACGGCGAAAACATCACGGTCGCTGACTTCGTGATCGTTCCGCACAAGCGCGTCCTCTCCACCCCCGAGATCGACGAGAAGGAGGCCCGGCGCGTCGCACTCGGCACGCTCGTCAGTCAGTTCGACCTCACCGGGGCCGCCATCGCCGTCAGCGTCCCGGGCCATTCCAGCTTCGCCCGCTTCGCCAAGCTCCCGCCGGTCGAGCCCAAGAAAATCCCGGACATTGTCAAGTTTGAGGCCGTCCAGCAGATCCCCTTCCCGATCGACGACGTCCAGTGGGACTACCAGACATTCGTCTCCGAGGGCTCGCCCGACGTTGAGGTCGGCATCTTCGCCGTGACCACCGAAAAGGTCATGGAAAAGCTCGCGAAATGGCAGGACGTGGGCAAGATCCCCGACTTGCTGACCCTCTCGCCCCTGGCCGCCTTCAACGCTATCGCGTACGACCAGGTCTTCAACGAGAAGACCCCCGGCACCATCATCCTCGACATCGGCACCGTCAGCACCGACCTCATCGTTGCCGACGGCGGTCGCATCTGGATCCGCACGTTCCCCATCGGCGGCCACCAGTTCACCGAGGCACTCGTCACCGCCTTCAACCTCTCGTATGTCAAGGCCGAGAAGCTCAAGCGCGAGGCCGAAACCAGCAGCCACTCCCGCCACATCCTTCAGGCGATGCGCCCCGTCTTCGGCGATCTCGCCCAGGATGTGCAGCGCTCGATCGGCTATTACCAGTCCCTCCACCGCGACGCCAAGCTGACCCGTCTCATCGGCCTCGGCAGCACCTTCAACCTCCCCGGTCTGCGCAAGTTCCTCTCCCAGCAGCTCTCGATCGAGGTCGTCCGTCTCGACGGCTTCTCCCGCCTGAAGCACGAAAACACCGAGAAAAACACCGATTTCCAGGCCCACGCCATGGAACTCGCCACCGCAGCGGGCCTTGCCCTTCAGGGCCTCGGCGCCGGCACGCTCAACGCCAACCTCATGCCCGTGGCCGTCGCCCGCGAGGCGATCTGGGCCGGCAAGACCAAGTGGTTCGCCGCCGCCGCCGGCCTGGCGATCGCCGCCGGCGCTGCGATGTTCGTCCGCCCACTGATGGACTCCAACGCCTTCGCCGGCGCAACCAAGCCCGCCGAGATCGACCGCGCCGCCAATCTTGCCAAGTCTCTCAAGGCCGGCTGGGCCACGGCGGAGAACGAGAACAAGCCCGATGCCCGCGCCGTTGCCGCAATGTCGCTCCTCGAAAACCGCGCCGTCTACGGCTACCTCACCTCTGACGTCGCCGCGATGATGAACCGCGCCCAAGAGGCCGCCACCGACAAGACCAAGATCGTCTTCGGCCGCCTCCAGACCGACTACCTCACCGGCGCCTCAGCCGCCGCTCCCACCGATTTCCCCGACCCGCGCAACCCCGCTCCCGCCGCCCCTCCTATTGACCCCAACGCCGCCGGCGGCGATCTCCGCCCGCGCGTCCACATGAAGCTCGAGGTCAACGTCGTGACCTCCGGCGCCAGCGCCGATGCCAACGCCGACAAGTTCATCAACAGCACCATGCAGGACTGGCTCTTCAAGAACGCCAAGCGCGGCGGCATCCCCTACACCCTCGACAAAGCCAAGTGGGTCGTCAAACGCGAGAAGATCAGCGCAGCCCCCGGCGCGGGCGCTGGCGCCAACCCCAACAACCCGCCGCCCCAACCCAATAATCCTGCTCCGCGCCCCCCAGGTCCACGCGGCGGCCGCAACGCCTCACCCGGCGATGGCCCGCCCGGCAGCATGAACCCCATGAACCCGATGGGTGAACGCGGCCCCGGCAACATGCCCGCGCCGCCGCCCGCCCCAAACGCGCCCGCCCCCGGCGCTGAAGACGTCAACAAGCTCGCTCCCGCGCCCAGCGCCGAGCCCCTCGGCCCCGAGGGGTCCACCGTCAGCACCTACACCATCGAATGGGACGCGCTCATCACGCCGCCCGCCGTGAAGGAGGCCGCCAAGTGAACGCCCTCAAGCCTTTCCTCGACTGGGTCAAGTCCCACTACATCGTTGCTGCACTTCTGGGTTTGGCGATCCTCGCCGTCCCCGCCGCCGTGTATTTCTCCGGCGACTGGTCCGACAAGATCCAGAAGCAGGCCCAGACAGAGACCAACACGCTGGCCACCAGCGTCAAGATGCCCAACCTCACCTACAAGACCAACGGCAGCCTCGACCAGCCGCCCATCGAGTATCCCGGTCCGCCGAACCAGGAACTCATCAACCACTTCGGCGGTCTTCGCTCGGTCGAGGCCAAGCAGGCCGCCGAAGTCGTCACCCGAGCTATCGAGGTGAATCAGACCGACCGTCCCCTCCTGGTTGAGGGTCTTTTCCCAGCCCCCTCGCAGCAGGACGAGACCATCAAGCGCCGCGACTTCGCCCGCGCCTTCTTCGGCGAAGGCCTCCAGCAGCTCCTCAAGAAGCACCGCGCCTCCGGCCCCCGCAGCCCGGCCGAACTCGCTGTCGATCTCGCCGATGCCGCCCGCAAGCTTGCTCAGGTTGACAACGTCGCCCAGCTCACTGCCGACCAGCTCGCCGCGATCTCTGCCCAACTCTGGGCCGCACGCGTCAGCGCCTACAAGGCCTATGCCCGCAACACCGGCATCTACGCCGATCTGTCCACCTTCCGCCTCCCGCAGGCCTCCGAGGAGCCCACGCTCCGCGAGGCCTTCGACTTCCAGCAGCAATACTGGATCTTCGACGACATCTTCTCCATCGCCGACGCCGCCAACCTCAACACCTCCGGCGGCGTCCCGGGCGATGTCGTCAAGCGCATCGTCTCCATCGACGTCGAGCCCATGCGCCTCCCCGCTCCCGTGACCGACGCCGCCTCGGGCGGCACCGATCCCTCCGCGCCGGACTTCCGTGCCTCAATCACCGGCCGCGTCGGCGGCAACAGCCTCTACGACATCCGCTACGCCAACGCCGAGTTCATCGTCTCCGCTCCTCGCTTCGCCACGTTCCTCAACGCCGTCGGCCGCAACCGCTTCGTCTCGGTCGTCGGCCTCAGCATCGAAAAAGTTGACGTCCTCGAGGACCTCAAGGCCGGTTACTACTACGGCGACGAAATGGTCGTCCGGGCCAAGGTCCGCTTCGAGACCGTCTGGCTCCGCGACTGGCTCAAGGGCATCTTCCCGCCCGAACTCGCCGCCGCCTTCGGCGTTGCCCCGCCCGCCGCGGCCGACCCCAATGCCCCCGCCACGCCCGCAACCCCCGCCGCCCCGGAACCCGCCGCGCCCGGCGGCAAGGGCCGCGCCAAGAGCGGCTGATCGTCCGTTCCGACCCCTCGTCCGTTCCTCCGCACCGCACCGGAGCCTGACCCATGTCCGTGCAACGAATCGGTTTCATCGAGCGCAACATCGAGAAGATCCTCGTCGCCGTCGCCGGCGCCGGCCTTGTCGGTGTCCTGGCCTGGCAGTTCGCCGGGCCCCGAACCACCGTTGACGTCGATACCAAGAGGGGTGTCGCTCTCAACGACGTCTACCCGGAGTTGGCCAAGATGGCCAACAACCTCAACTCCGCCATGACGCGCACCGGTTTCACCGACAAGCCCGAACTCCCCAAGACCGGCTCGCGCGAGCAGTTCGACCGGATCCTCGCCGGCGATGCTTCGGCCGCCAAGGGCGCGGGCTTCGGCAACCCAGGCTCCGCCCTGCCCGGCGTTGACGGTGCGATTAAGGACGAGCCGGCTGGCGCCACCGTCTTCCGCGCCCCGCGCATCGATGCCCCTACGCCCCCCAAGGCCCTCGCCTTCCTCCAGACCGTCAGTTCCAACGAGGTGGACAACGCCGTCAAGGACGACCCCGCCGCGGCCAAGCTCTTCCCCGCCAAGGCCCCGTTCGACAAGGCCGCCGTCAGCGTCCAGACCTCTTTCGACGGCGCCAAGCTCCGCGAGGTGTTCGAGGCCGCCCCCACCGATCCCAAGAACCGCCAGATCCCCAAGTCCCTCTGGGATTCCACCCAGATCGCCCGAGTCCAGCTCGAGCGACAGGAGCAGGGGGCCGACGGCCAGTGGTCCGACCCCGTCACCGTCCCTCCCATGCCCGGCCGGTTCACTCTTGTGCCGCAGCTCGCCGGCAAGGCCTTCAACGCCGGCAACTCCGGTGAGTTGATCAAGACCGCCGGCGAGAATGAAGACGCCATCCTCCGCCCCGCCTTCTACGACCGCGCCATCCTTGCCGGCAAGCCCGTCGGTGAAGCGTGGGAGCCCCCCGCCGAAGCCAACGCCGGCGGCAACAACATCGCCGCCCAGGGCGCCAAGCTGCGCCGCCAGATCGACGACAAGGACCGCGAGATCCGCCAGCTCGAGATCCAAGTCACCAACCTCAAGACCCCCAACAACCGCCCGGCCCCGGGCGGTGGCGGCGGCGGTGGTGGCGCCGGCCGATCGCCCCGCGGCGGCGGCGGTGGTGGTGGGGGTAGCGGCTCGGCAGCGCCACCCAAGACCAACACGCACGACGAGCAGATCAAGCGACTGGAAGAAATCCTGAAGAAGAAGCGCGACGAGCGCATCGAACTCGTCGAGAAACTCAAGCAGCTCGGTCAGCCTGTCGCCCAGGGCACAAAGAAGAACGCAGCCGACATCGCCATCTCTCGCCTCCTCCAGGACAACGATGTCCGCATCTGGTCGCACGACGTATCCGTCGCCCGGGGAAAGACCTACCGCTACCGCGTCCGCCTCTGGTTCACCAACCCGCTCGTCGGCCAGGGCGCCCGCATGGACCCTGCCGAAAACGCCATGGCTCTCGATCCGGTGATCGCCGGCAAAGAGAGCGAATGGTCCGACCCGGTGAAGGTTGACGACGATTCGTACTACTTCATCACCAGCACCACACCCGCCGGAACCAAGGGCACCCGGGGCGCCTCCGCCGGCGCCGAACTCTACATGTTCACCTGGGGCTACTGGCGCAAGGGTCAGAACAGCCTCGAGCCCGGCGATGCCGTCGCGGCCCGCGTCAAGATCCCCGACGTGGAGGCGATCGAGAAGATTGTCCCCGCTGCAGGCGGCGACAATCCCCAGCCCTTCCCCGGCGCACTGCCCCCCGGCGGCGGCGGTGGAGGGGGGAGCAAGGGTGCCAACCCGCTCGGCCCGGGTCCTGGCCGGGAAGCTGCCCCCGGCGTCGGCCCCGCTGGCGTCAAACCCCCTCCCGGCGTCAGGGCTCCTGAACCCGCCTTGGTTGACCTCGGCCGCGACGCGTTCTTGGTGGACGTCGTGACCAGCGCCGTCAGCGACCGCGACCGCAAGTCCAACGACGCCGCCTACGTGCGGGACGCCACCGGCCAGATCATCGTCCGTCAGCCCGACAGCGATCGCGCCATGGCGGAGTACAAGCGCGTCTCCGAGTCGGCCGCCGCCGGCGATGAGCAGATCCGCAACATCCTCGAACCCGCCGATGCGCCCCCGGCCCCCATGGCTCCCCCGATGCCCGGACCCGGCGGACGACCCCAGCCTGGCCGTAGCAATCCCAACAGCCCAGGCGGCGGATTTGGTGGTTGAGGAACGTCTCCCGAACGTATTGCGAAATGGCCCGTCTTCTGCATAGAAGACGGGCCATTTTTGTTGCGGTTGCTGTGGATGGATTGTGGGCTGCGCGGCGCGGAAAAGAAAATCTTGACGCTGGCTTGACCATGCTGCGCCCACCCCTATGCTTCCCCCCGCCGGCGCACCCAACGTGCGACGGGGCAAGCTTAGAAGGGGCTGAGCAATCAGACCTGTCTCGAAAGCAGTCACGCACGGTTCTTTGACAACCGGATACAGACGGATGATGTTCTGCCCGCCAACGGCCTCTCAGGACTGTTGAACGGCGCAGAACACGTATGTTGTGTGAATTGCCGAGAATCGAGCACCTGAAAGCACAAAGATAGAAGATAGAGTAGTTACGCTCATATGTGGAGCGTCAAACGGTCGGAGCGGTGACGCAAGTCTTCGCGACGCCTGGTTGACGTGATCGAGCCACAAGGGCACACGGTGGATGTCTTGGCGTCAAGAGGCGATGAAAGACGTGGGAACCTGCGATAAGCCCGGAGGAGTCGGTAACCAGACTGCGATCCCGGGATCTCTGAATGGGGAAACCCAATCATTTAATGATTACCCAACCCTGAATGCATAGGGGTTGTGGAGCGAACGTGGGGAACTGAAACATCTCAGTACTCACAGGAAAGGAAAGCAACAGCGACTCCGAGAGTAGCGGCGAGCGAAATCGGATAAACCAGTGAAGCGAGCGAAGCGGATTGAATGCCGCGCCACAGAAGGTGAAAGCCCTGTAGTCGATAGCTGGGTATGCCCTCGAGTAGGTTCGGGCTCGGGAAACCCGGACTGAACATGGGGAGTCCACTCTCCAAGGCTGAGCACTCCTTGACGACCGATAGTGAACCAGTAAGGCGACTGAACGATGAAAAGCACCCCGACAAGGGGTATGAAAGAGCACCTGAAACCGTGTGCTTACAAGCGGTGGGAGTCCCGCAAGGGATGACCGCGTGCCTTTTGCATAATGAGCCTGCGAGTTGGTCTGTACGGCGAGCCTAAGCCCTAACGGGGCGGAGGCGGAGCGAAAGCGAGTCTGAAACGGGCGCTAAGTCGTACGGGCTAGACACGAAACCTAAGTGATCTACCGTCGGCCAGACTGAAGGACGGGTAACTCCGTCTGGAGGGTCGAACGCGTGAACGTTGAAAAGTTCTGCGATGAGCTGACGGGAGGACTAAAAGTGTAATCAAACTGGGAGATAGCTTGTTCTTTCCGAAATACCTTTAGGGGTAGCCTCGTGTATCAACCTGTGGAGGTAGAGCTACTGGATGGACTGAGGGGCCTACCCGGTCACCTGGTCCAACCAAACTCCGAATGCCACAGGCGTAGACACGGGAGAAAGACTTCGAGTGACAATATCCGAGGTCAAAAGGAGAAAAATCCTGACCGCCGGCTAAGGCCCCGAATCGACGCTCAGTTCGAAAGGAAGTCAGACTGCTGTGACATCCAGGATGTTGGCTTAGAAGCAGCCATCATTTAAAGAGTGCGTAACAGCTCACTGGACGAGGAGTCTGGCGCCGATAATTATCGGGAATAAGCGTTGAGCCGAAGCCGCGGACTCGCCTAAAAAACGAGTGGTAGGAAAGCGTTGCCCGTGCAGTGAAGCGGTGCAGGAATGCGTCGTGGAGCGCGTGCAAGTGAACATGCAGGCTTGAGTAACGATAAAACAGGTGAAAATCCTGTTCGCCGTAAGCCTAAGGGTTCCTGGGGAAGGGAAATCCGCCCAGGGTTAGCCGGGTCCTAAGACGAGGCTGAAAAGCGTAGTCGATGGAAATCAGGTCAATATTCCTGAGCCAATGCCCATCAAGGTTCGAATCTCCGGACTCCGCGGGACTGTTAGATGTCCAGGCCGTAAGGCTAATGCGGGGAAAAGGGGTTCCTAGAAAAGCCGGGCGTGCCCGTACTAAAACTGACACAGGTAGGCGAGGCGAATAGCCTCAGGCGCTCGAGAGAACGGTCGTGAAGGAACTAGGCAAATTAACCCCGTAAGTTCGCAATAAGGGGGCCCTACCCTGCAAGGGGAGGGCGCAGAGAAAAGGCTCTGGGAACTGTTTATCAAAAACACAGCTCTGTGCAAACTCGGAAGAGGAAGTATACAGAGTGACGCTTGCCCGATACCGGAATGTCAAGGGAGTAGGTCAGCGAAAGCGAAGCTTGCCACCTAAGCACCGGTGAATGGCGGCCGTAACTATGACGGTCCTAAGGTAGCGAAGTTCCTTGTCGGGTAAGTTCCGACGCGCATGAATAGCGTAATCACTGGAGCACTGTCTCCACGACCGACTCGGTGAAATAGAAATGGCGGTGAAGATGCCGTCTACGCGCAGCAAGACGGAAAGACCCCGTGGACCTTTACTATAGGTTCTTATTGGTCACGAGCATGAACTGCGTAGGATAGGTGGGAGCCTCTGACCTCATGGTTTCGGCCATGAGTAGGCATCGGTGAAATACCACCCTGTTTACGTTTGTGGCCTAACCTCGATTCCCGTGAAGCCGGGCGAGGGACAGTGGGAGCTGGGTAGTTTGACTGGGGCGGTCTCCTCCAAAAAAGTAACGGAGGAGTACAAAGGTCGGCTCAGCACGGATGGAAACCGTGCCTAGAGTGCAAGGGCACAAGCCGGCTTTACTGCAAGACCGACGGGTCGAGCAGTTACGAAAGTAGGTCCTAGTGATCCTGCGATCCCGTGTGGAAGGGTCGTAGCTCAACGGATAAAAGGTACCCCGGGGATAACAGGCTGATCGCGCCCGAGCGTCCATAGCGGCGGCGCGGTTTGGCACCTCGATGTCGGCCCATCACATCCTGGGGCTGAAGGCGGTCCCAAGGGTTCGGCTGTTCGCCGATTAAAGTGGTACGCGAGCTGGGTTCAGACCGGCGTGAGCCAGGTCGGTCCCTATCTGCTGTGCGCGTTGCATGCTTGAGAGGAGTCAATCTTAGTACGAGAGGATTGGATTGGACGGACCCCTGGTGATCCAGTTGCATCGCTCGATGCACCGCTGGGTAGCTACGTTCGGCAGGGATAACCGCTGAAAGCATCTAAGCGGGAAGCCCCCCTCAAGACCAGGCATGCTCGTCGCAAGACGTGAGACCCCCGGTAGACCACCGGGTTGATAGGCCGCGTGTGCAAGGACAGAGATGTCCTCAGCAGAGCGGTACTAACGGTCGAAGGCTTGATCACGTCAACCGGTCGCCGCGGCCCTGCCGCTGCCCCGGACCGTGGATCATCCACAAGTAAGTGTAATTTCAATCTCTTCTTTGTGCCCGGATCGCTGTGGTCTCCACAGCTCCCGGCAGTCTCGATTCAGTCAATTCACGCAACCATCCGTCGTATCCAACCCTCGAGGGCTCGAAAGGGCTCTCTAGGTTTTCTCCGAGCGGTGCTGGAAACAGCCCCGTCCGGTTTGTTGGTGACCATTGACCCTGGGAAACACCTGTTCCCATCCCGAACACAGCAGTTAAGCCAGGGTCGCCGATGATACTGCCTAGCGGGAAAGTAGGTCGTCGCCAGCTTTTGGGCTCGTCAAGGTAAACCTTGGCGGGCCCTTTTTCATTCCCGGCCTTACACTTTTCCTGTCCGCCCTCCTCCCGCGGCGACCCATGCCCGCTCCCTCGCCCCATCTCGACGGCGATCCCGGCATCCCGGGCGGTGCGGCTCTTTCCGTCGTCATCCCGATGTACAACGAGGCCCACCGCATCCGCCGCACCGTCGGCTGGCTCGCGGATGTCGCTCCCGTCCTCAGCCGCCATCAGTCGGAAATCATCTTCGTCAACGACGGTTCCACAGACAACACCATCGCCATCCTCCGCGCCGCTCTGGCCGATCAGCCCGCCGCCCCGCTCACCTCCGCGCGCGTGATCTCGCTCCCCGCCAACCACGGCAAGGGCGCCGCGGTTCTCGCCGGCCTCGCCGCCGCCCGCGCGCCGTGGACCCTCATCGTGGATGCCGATCTCCCCGTGCCGATGTCCGCAGTCGATCAGCTCCTAGCCGCCGGCGCCCCCGCCGACGTCGGCCTGGTCGTCGGCGAGCGCAACTACGCCCGCGCCGATGTCCGCACCAACCCGCTGCGCCGGCTGCTGAGCACGGCTCTCCGCACATTCGTGGGTCGTCTGCACGGCCAGCCCATCGGCGACACCCAGTGCGGCTTCAAGCTCTACCGCGCGCCCTTCGCCGCGGCCGTCACCCAGTCCGGGCTCGCCGTCGAGCAGCGCTGGGCCTTCGACCTCGAGCACATCATGCTCGCCCCGCGCCTGGGCTGGCGCGTCGTCGGCGTCGAGGTCCCGTGGGAGCACCGCGACGGCAGCCGCCTCAACCCCTTCAGCGACGGCTTCACGTTCATCCGCGACGCCCTCCGCATCGCCCGCCGCGCACGGACGCTCACCCCCGACCCGCGCTGGATGGCCCGCCCCGCCGCGCCTGCCGCACAACCGACAACTACCCTTGAGCCCGTCGTCCTGACCTCCGCGGCACGCTCCGCCGCCCGGCCCTGACCCGCACGGTGACACGGAGTTGTTGAGTGGCCATCTCCCCGCAGCTCCAGCCCGTCCCCGACCAAGCCGCGCCTTTCGGCGTCGCTCGCCACCTGCTCGTTGCGACTGTCCGCGCCTTCTGGGTCATCTGGATCATTTATCTCGGCGTCGCTTGCTACGGCTGGTACCGCAGCGAGTACATCAAGCTCCAGCCCCGCACGGTCACCGACGCCTACCGCTCCGCCGCCGACAACTACTGGGCGAGCAAGCCCCTCTACATCATGGTCAACCCCGCCACCGGCGAGGCCTTCGAGCACGGCTTCCTTTATCCGCCGCACTCGGCCGTTGCCTGGACGCCTTTCACGCTCCTCTCTAAATCCACCGGCGGCGCGACCTGGGCCAAGGTCACCGAGGAGATCATCTGGCGGACGCTCGGCGCCGCCCTGCTGTTCTGCTCCGTCCGCGCCCTGTGGCGCCGCGCCGTCCTGCGCGATCCGCTGGCGCCGCTGCCCATCTGGTGCGGATTCACCGACGACCAGCTCCGCCACGCCCCGCACCTGCTCGCCATGGGCGCCATCGCCATGTTCTGCGCCGGCGGCTCCACCATGACCGGCCAGGTCAACTCCCTGATCGGCGCGGCGTTCGTCTTCGCCGGCCTCGCCCTGTCACAGCAGCGCTGGTGGTCCACGGCATTGTGGCTTGCACTGGGCTTGGCCTTCAAGCCGCAGATGCTTCCGCTCATCGGCGTGGCCGCCGTTCTCGAGTGGCGGGCTTCCTGGCGCATCGCCCTCTGCTGCGCCGGCGCCCTCGCCCTCGCCTGGCTCAACCCCGATTGGTCCTACGACTGGTCGCAGCACCTGGCCTGGCGCGAGAAGATGGGCGTCACCACCCGCGCGCCCGGCATCAACTCGGACATCGCCGGTCTGGTCCAGCCGATCGCCGCGTGGTTCGGACTCTCGCCCTCGGCCGGCGCGTACACACCCTGGCGTGTCATCGCCGCGCCCCTCACCCTCGCGGCGTGCTGGCTGGTCTGGCGGCGCTGGGTCCGACCGACCACCGATGTCCACCGCCGCGCCATCGGCGCAGTGATCGTGATTGTCCTCTGCACCGGCTATGTCATGCTCTTCAACCCGCGCACCGAGGGGAACACCTACGCCGTTTTCGGCCCGCCCGCCGGGGTGATGCTGGCGATCGCGCTTCGCGACCGCGCGTGGGGCTTTGCCGCGGCGCTCGGGGTGGCGTGTCTGGGCCTGATGTTCAGCCGCGAGCTGGCGGGCGTGTTCGCCGGTGATCTGCGCGGGGTGACCAACTACTGGATGCGGCCGCTGGCGACGATCGTGGTGCTGGCGTGCCTGGCGCTGATGCAGCCGCGCTGGTGGCGGGCCCGCGCGACTTCACCCGGCGCGGCAGTCGCGCCGGTATGATGCGGCGATTCCTGACAACGGAGAACGAGACATGGCCGCGAATACGAGCAAAGCTCCCGGTATCCGGTTGTACGATGGTGAGACCGATTCGCTGATGTCGGCTGACTTGGCGCCGGACCGGTTGACGCTGTTGCCAGGCGATGCCGCGGCCGCGACCGGAACGATGAGCGCGACGCAGCGGATCCGGATCATGTGGGGTCAGGACCTGCTGCGCGACGTGCTGGACGGACGGTACCGGTCGATCGTGGTCGGCGTCAACGACACGGACAACACGCGCGGGATCATCGCGCAGATCGTCGAGCTGGTGCAGACGAGCCAGTGGACGGCGCGGTCGGTGACATCGTTCGCGCGGATGTTCCAAGACTCGGTGAGCATTCACGCGGCACGCGACAAAGAGCCTTACGTCCTGAAGTTCGATCTTGATCAACTCCTGGTGCTGGCGCTGCTGCGGCCGAAGGGGCGGGACCACTTCACGCTCGAGGACCTGTCGCGCGGGTTCGCGACGGTGACGAAGATGGTCGCGGACCGGCGCGACCGACTGCCGATCGCGAGCGTTTCGTTCCTGAACGCGCGAGCGAACCGGCTGGTGGGCGACGGCGACTCCGAACCCAGCTTTGAGGCAGTATTGCGTACAATGTACGGCGCGGGTTTCCGCGGCGACGTGTACACGGCGCCCGGGATGTGGAAGCTCGGGCACGTGGGCGTGTTCCCCGGCTACCCGTTCCCGGCGGGCGTGAGCCGGATGCGTGAGGGCAGTTCTTGATCTGGTCTTGGAGGATGGCATGGCGAAGAAGAAGAGTGTGAAGAAGGCTGCGACCAAGGGGTTTGTCAAGGCCAAGGCCGCGGCGAACGCGACAGGGCCGGAGGGTGTTCGCGCGGACAAGGGCGCCGATGCTTCGGTGGCGATCGAGCGGATGGCGGAACCGCAGCGGTCGATCGCGCGGGCGACGGACAAGCTGATCCGAAAGGTCGTGCCGGGGACGACGGGTGTGGTGAAGTGGGGGAACCCCGTGTATCAGGCCGAGGGCCGGTCGTTCTGCGCTTTGATGGAGACCAAGTCGGGTGTGAACCTGGCGCTACCAGGGATGAAACTCGCGGATCCGGAGAAGCTGCTCGAGGGAACCGGTAAGACAATGCGGCACGTCAAACTGCACAGTCTTGAGGCTGTGAAGCGGCCGGCGGTGGCGGCGCTGGTGAAGGGGGCAGTTGGGGTGGGCCTTGACCGGATGTAGGACGAGAAGAGAGGTCTCTACAAAAAGAACGCCGCGGCGAGATGGACCCCGCCGCGGCTGGAGCCGACATTTGATTGTTCGAGGCTCGGTCGGATGGGCTCGATCAGTGACGCTGAGGGTGGGTCATGAGCGCCTCGCGAAGGGTGGTCGCGATTCAGCGGTGCTCTCGTCGGGCCCTCAGTATTTGCGGACGACGCCCCGGACGATGCCCTGGATCTTGCAGTCGCGGACGACAATGGGGGAGAAGGCGGGGTTGGCCGGCTGCAGGCGGATGTGGTCCGCCTCGCGGTAGTAGGTCTTGAGGGTGGTCTGCCCGTCGGGAAGTAGGGCCACGACGCGATCTCCATTGGTCGCGGCATCTGCACGCTCGACCAGAATGAAGTCGCCCTCGAGGATGCCCTCGTCCTTCATGCTGTCGCCCTCGACGCGGAGCGCGAACATGCTCGCTGCCCGGCCGGGGCGGGCGGAGAGAAGGGTCGTCAGGTCAAGTTCATCGGCATCGGCGACCTTCTCGATCGGGTAGCCGGCGGCGATGCGGCCGACGAGTGGGAAGCGGAGGGGGCGCGACTCGTCGGGGACGGCGACGCCGTCAGCGATCGACAAAGAGCGAGCCTTGTTCGCCTCGCGGACCAGGGCACCCTTCTTGATCAGGGCTTCGACGTGCTCGAAGACCGTGACCTTGCTGACGCCGATTTCGTCGGCCAGCTCCTGCATCGTCGGCGAATAGCCGTGGCGCACGCGCCAGTCGCGGATCAAGGAGAGAATCCGAAGCTGCTTGGGAGTGAGGTTCATGAGGCAAGACCTCCGAGTCGGGGTGATGGGCCGTGGCTGCTGCCGCGGCGTGTGTGCGAGCGAACGAGCGAGCCGTCCGGTCCGGTTGCGCGGACCAGAGGCGACGGAAGCAGGAGAGCAGCGAGTGCAGGAGGGAGGCGCAGGACGTCAGCCCCTCGGCCTGACGATCCAGCAGGGACTGGGCCGTCAAGATGCTCGCCGCGGAGCGGACCAACGACGGGGACAAGCAGGTCGATGGGTCGCTGCCAGCGAGCGATGAGCTGGACGGGTCCCCGAAGGTGTCGGGTGAGAGCGAAATGGAGCCGCTCGGGTCGGGATGCCAGGAAAGCTGGAAGTCGCCGCCGGGGCCGAGGCAGATCAGCGGAGAGGGATCGGCCGTTGCGACCGATGATCGGCGCATCGACGGATCGCCCAGCCGGCTGCGGAGCTGGGAAGCGGAGTGGCGAAGGGCACGCGTGGGGAGGGAGAGTGCGAGCATCGGGTGATCCACCTGTGGCTGTGGTCGGCGTGGTCGCCGGCGCCAGGGTTTCCGATGGGCTCCGCCGCTGGATGAAGGGTTCCGCTGACTCCGAGCGGAACACGGTTCGTGCGAGGACAGGATCGCGAAGGGAGGTGTTAGAAGTTGTGGTCGCTGACTCGGTAGTCGTTGAGGCGTTGTTCGCTGCGAGTGAAGGAGCGCCTGCGCGAGTAAGCGAACCGATGAGCCGGAGGGTGAGGCCGCGAGCGACGACGATGTGCTCGGAGGCAGCCGCGCTCATGGCGGTTCGGACATCAAGTTGATCGGTCGGTTGGGTATTCATGCCGCACAGTGGCCCTTCGCTGCGTTTGGTACATGCTACCCGATCATCGGCCAAGTGGCAAGCAAGTTTGTCAAGTTTCTTTTCGGAATTTTGGTGGCTGAGCGGGTCGAATAGTCAAAATCTGGGTTCTTAGGGTCAAAAACGGGGGTTTTGTACGGTAAGTATTTTTGCGTTCGAGCAGTTCGAAGGGCAAACGGAGGCTCTGACTCCGATGAAAGTCGGTGTTGACGTTGAAGGCCCGTTGTGTCAGGAGCAGTGCTTTCCATACGTCCGATGGCCAAGTGCGAGGACCGCTCACTGTGCCGCGGAGTGTCCAAAGGAAAGGGTGAACTGCTTGGGGTCAACTGTGTGCGGGGCCACATGCGATTCGAGAACGACCCGTATCAAGAGTCACCCATTGCAGGGTGTTTCTATGGCGAACATCGCGGAGCGACGGGCGCCGTGGTTTCGTCGGGAGCGTCGCTCGATTACACTGGGCTCGGAGACCAGCACGCTCAAGCAGACGCCGTGGTTTCGTCGGGAGTGTCGCTCGATTACACTCGTCACCGACGCGGGCACGACGAAGCCGTCGCCGTGGTTTCGTCGGGAGCGTCGCTCGATTACACTGATGAACCCGGCGATGTAATCGAGCGACGCTCCCGCACCTATCACGGTAAAGGAAACGTCCGCCGGGCTCCGGCCGAGGCCGACCCTTAATCCCCTCCTGAAGGGGATTTTTTGTGCCCATCAAGGAAGTGTGTCTCGAATCGTTCTTGAGCAGGAATGTGATGGCTGCCCACAGAGCTTCACTCGGTGACGTGGCGTTGCCGGTCGATGGTAGATCGCAAGCGGTCCAAGCAAACCCCGTGGATACGATCGGCCATGCAACCGCTTGTCGGCGTCATCATGGGGTCGCAGTCGGACTGGGAGACGATGCAGCATGCGTCAGAGATGCTCAAGGAGTTGGGCGTGGCGCATGAGGTGCGGGTGGTGAGTGCGCACCGGACGCCGGATCAACTCTTTGAGTATGCCGCGGCCGCGGCGGGGCGGGGGCTGGAGGTGATCATCGCTGGGGCGGGCGGTGCGGCGCACCTGCCGGGGATGTGCGCGAGCAAGACGGCGGTGCCGGTGCTGGGCGTGCCGGTGCAGAGCAAGATGCTGGCGGGGGTGGACTCGCTGCTGTCGATCGTGCAGATGCCCGCGGGCGTGCCGGTGGGGACGCTGGCGATCGGCAAGGCGGGGGCGATCAACGCGGGGCTGCTGGCGGCGAGTATTCTGGGGAACAAACGGCCGGAGATTCGCGCCGCGGTCGAGGCGTATCGGGCGAAGCAGACCAAGCAGGTGTTGGAGAACCCGGACCCGCGGCGGGCCGGCGGTGGTAGCACAAGTGCGGGGAGTGGGGGAGGGGGTGCGTGAACGTCGGCATACTTGGGGCGGGGCAGTTGGGCCGCATGCTCGCGATGGCGGGGGCGCGGCTTGGGGTGCGGTGTCGGCTCTTTGATCCGGCCGCAGAGGCGTGCGCTGCGGATGTCGCGCCGGTGACGCGCGCGGCGTTTGACGATTCGGCGGCGCTCACGAAGTGGGCCGCGGGGCTGGACGCGGTGACGTACGAATTCGAGAACGTGCCGGTGGCGACGGCGCGGGAGTTGGAAAAGCACATAGCGGTGTGGCCGCCGGCGAGCGCGCTGGAGTTCTGCCAGGACCGGCTGGAGGAGAAGACGCTGTTCCGCGAGATCGGGGTGGGGACGGCGAAGTTCGCGCGCGTGGATGGCGAGGAGGATCTGGCCGCGGCGATGGGGGAGGTAGGACTGCCGGCGGTGCTGAAGACGCGGCGGATGGGGTATGACGGCAAGGGACAGGCGGTGATCCATGCGGCGAATGAAGCCGCGGCGGCGTGGCGGGCAGTGGGGGGTGAGAAGGCCGCGGCGAGTGGCGGGATGATCCTGGAGCAGTGGGTGGCGTTCCGGCGCGAGATGTCGATCATCGCCGTGCGCGGGGCGGATGGGAAAGTTGTGTTCTATCCGCTGACGCAGAATCACCACTCTGGCGGCGTGCTGCGGGTGAGTCGGGCGCCGGCGGCCGGGACGCGACCCGGTGGACCGCTGCAGAGCGAGGCGGAGCGGATCGCGACGGCGGCGCTGGAGCGGATGCGGTACGTGGGGGTGCTGGCGATCGAACTGTTCGAGCACGAGGGGCGGCTGCTGGCCAACGAGATGGCGCCGCGGGTGCACAACAGTGGGCATTGGACGATCGACGGGGCGCCGGTGAGTCAGTTTGAGAACCACCTGCGGGCGGTGCTGGGGCTACCGCTGGGGGCGACAGGGCCGGTGGTTGCCGGGTGCGCGGGGATGGTGAACCTGGTGGGGGATGTGCCGGAATTGAAAGTGCTGTGCGGGATGGAGGGAGCGCGGGTGCATCTGTACGGCAAGTCATCGCGGACGGGACGGAAGATCGGGCACGTGAATGTGGCAGCGGCGGACCACGCCGAACTGGATGGGAAGCTGCGCGGAGTGATCGCGGCGTGCGCCGGCAAGGGGATCGCGGCGGCGGACGTGCCGGCGGAACTGCGGTAATTGGCTGAAACATCAGGCCGCGACGGCGCGTGCGGCGGTCAGTTCACCTTCTCGAACTTGTCCCGTTCTGAGCCGCAGACCGGGCACTTCTTGATGTCGAGCTTCTCGACCATGTAGCCGCAGACGCGGCTGACGTAATAGTCCTTGGTGCCGGTGCGGGTCTGGGGGAGGGTGTCGAGGGCCGCCTCCATGTAGCGGGCGTGCTCGATGTAGGACTCGCGGATGTAGCGGAAGGTGGTGTCGGCATCCTTGTTCTTGTCTTCGTTCGCGCGGCGACGATAGACGATGAGCGTGTTGTCTTTGGTGGCCTTGGCGGTTTTCATGGCCGCGGCGAGGTTGTCTTTGGTGGCCTTGGTTTCGGGGAGGGGCGTCTTGTCGGGGGGCTTGGGGGCGCCGCCGAGTTTCTTGAGCGATTCCTCGATCACGGTCTTGTGGATTTCATTGGAGCGCTTGACGGCGCGGAAGAGGCTGGCGACCTGGGTGAACCCCTCGGCGTCGGCCTTCTTGGCATAGGCGTCCATGAGGGCGGCTTGGCGGGTGGACTCGGCACTGGCCGCCTGGAGGTTTTCGACGGTGGAGCCGACGGCGGCATCGGTCTTGAGGGCTTCAGGTTTGACGGCCGGCGTGGGCGCAGCCGGGGGTGGCGCGGGCGGCTGGGCGATGGCCGGCGTAGTCAGGAGCGCCAGGATGAGGGCGATGCGCAAACAGGGAGGGGGGGTCATGGGTGTTGCTCCAGGCGAGGAACTCTACACCGGTGTCTTCGCGGGCCGCTCGGGGGTGGATGTTGCGGTTTCGGTGTCGAGAACAGGGCTCTTATCGGACATTCGGCTCTTCTCAGCGGGCGTTCGCGATCGTCAGACGGCACAGGATCGTGCGAATGTGACGGCCGATAACCGGGGTGCCGACCGCAACTTACACCGAATAACCGGCGTGGTGAACCTCAGCGGGGTTCCCGGGCGGTCGATGAACCGGGTGGGATCCTGACATGGAGACGAAGTTGTCGCGCGCCGGCACCAACAAGCGAGGATTTTTGCGGCGGATGATGCCGCGGAGCGAGCGCTTGCCCGCGTCGATCGGCGTGATGGCCGGGGCGCTGGTCTTCTGCTCGACGCTCGGCTCGGCGGGGTGGGGTGTGTACACGGCGTGGAGCACGCGGGCACAGGCGGCGCGGGATCAGGTGCGGTCGATTGCGGGCGGGATCGCCCGGTCGGCCGAATTGCGGTTGGGGAACGGGTCGGGGATCGGCGACCTTCGGTCGGAGATGACCGATGTGGTCGCTCGCAACGGGCTGGAAGTCTGTCGGCTGATACTGCCCGACGGGCGCGTGATCGCGGACGCGTCGGAGTCGCGTCAGGCTGCAGTCTTCGGGCCCGGCAAGCCGCTGCCCGAAAAGTGGTCCTCTGGGCCGGGGCCTGAGACCACGGGTGACTTGGCGGGCGCGGAGCGTGTCGAGATTGATGTTCCTGGGCGGGGCAAGGCGCTGCTGTTTGTGCGGGGCGATGCGACCAACGCGTCTTTGACATGGGAGCAGCGGGCGGGGATCGGCGCGGTCGCCGCGGCCTCGATGGGCGGGTTGCTGCTGACTTACCGGTGGATGCGCGGACGGCTGCGCACGGTTTCGGCGCTGGGCGATGCACTGAGGCTGGCGGAGAGCGGACAGGCGGCGACGAGCGAGTTGCTGCTCGCGCCCGGCCTGGGACCGGAGGCGACGGCGTGGAATCGGCTGTTGGCCGAGCGTGACCAGCTGCGTGAGCAGTCGCTTGTGCGTCGCGCGGGCGAACAGATGAGCGTGCGCTCGGCGGTGGGTGGCGAGCTGGCGACGGCGTGCGACGGACTCTGGCAGGGGTTGGTGCTCGTTGATGCGCAGGGGAAGATTGTCTACGCGAATGGCGCAGCCGCGGCGTTCCTGGGTGCGGTGCGTGAAGAGATGACGGGGGCGGAGCTTGGGGTGCTGATCGAGGATGAGAAAGTCCGCCAAGCGATCCGCGATGCAACGACTGGCAAGTTGCGGCCGCGGGTTTCGATTGAGGTGAAGGCCGCCCCGACGGAAATGCAGGCAACACCGGCCGACCCGAAGCTGAAGATCGCCGGCGTTGAGCGGCGCGGCATGCGACCGCGGACGCGGGGGGCGGGAGTGCTGCGGTATAGCGTTCGTCCGGTGCGGCGTGACGACCAGGCCGCGGCATTGATCCTGATCGAGGATGTGACGCAGCAGCGCGTAGCGGACGAGTCGCGCAACGCGTTCGTGGCCCATGCGACGCACGAGTTGCGGACGCCGCTGACGAATATCCGGCTCTATGTCGAGAAGATGATCGACGAGGGAACGGAGGATGCGCGGGTACGCGAACAGTGCATCAACGTGATCGGGCAGGAGGCGCGTCGGCTGGAACGGATCATCGGCGACATGCTGAGCGTCTCGGAGATCGAGGCCGGCTCGTTGAAGCTGCGGACGGGGGACGTGCGGCTGGACGCGATCTTCAAGGAGTTGGCCGACGATCTGAGCCCGCAGGCGGCGGTCAAGGAGATCGTGCTGAAGTTCGACCTGCCGCCGAAGATACCGGTGATCCAGGGCGATCGTGACAAAATTGTGCTGGCGGTGTACAACCTGGCGGCCAACGCCATCAAGTACACGCCGTCGGGCGGGCTGGTGACGATCAAGCTGGCTGAGGAAGCGGGCGGGGTGGCGATCGAGGTCGCCGACAATGGCATTGGGATCAAGCCGGAAGAGGCGGAGCTGATCTTCGAGCGATTCTACCGCTCCAAGGACAAGCGGATCGCGGGGGTTGAGGGCACGGGCTTGGGTCTGACGCTGGCGCGCGAGGTGGTGCGTCTGCACGGCGGTGACATCACCCTGGAGTCGCGGATCGACAAGGGGAGCACGTTCAGGATCAAGTTGCCTGGGAAGGTGGCGGCGTAGACGAAAAGGTACTGGGCACTAGGCATTCGGGGTTGGCAAACCGGAGTTACATGCGGTGCAGATCAGCGAACAACGACAGGGTGCGGTGACGGTGCTGAAGCCCCAGGGCCCGCTGGTCGGCGCTGATGCGGAGCAGTTCAAGAACGAAGTGACGCAGGCGATGGAGCGGAGCCTCGGCCGGCTGGTCGTGGACGCCTCGGCTGTGCCGTTCTGCGACTCGCGCGGTTTGGAAGTGATGGTCGAGGTGAGCGAGGCGCTGGCGGAGAGTGGGCAGAGCTTTCGGCTCTGCGGTGCGCCGGAGGTGATCCGGGAAGTTCTGGAGATCACGGACTTGGCCCACCACTTTGAGCACTACCAGGATGTGCAGACGGCGGTGAGGAGTTTCTTGTAGCAGACGATCAAACGACCGGACGAGAAGGCGAACATGTCGGACGAGGCGGCAAAGAACGACACAGCGAGCGGCGAGAAGTCGGCGGGTGCGCCTGCGCCCGCGGCGCCGCCAACACCCGCTGGGCCACCGCCGGGATCGACGATCGGCAAACGGATGCGTGTCGGCGAGGCGCTGGTGCTGGAAGGGGCGCTCACCAAGGAGCAACTCGACCGGGCGCTGGCGGAGCAGAAGCTCGGCACGCGGATGCTCGGCGAGATGCTCGTCGAGCAGGGTGTCATCAGCAGCGGCATATTGACGCGGGCGCTAGCGCGTGTGCTCGGCGTCAAGGGGTGCAATATCCGCCATGGCCTGGTGGACGCCGAACTGCTCAAGGTTGTGGGAACAGAGGAATGTGAGCGGCTGCGGTGTCTACCCCTGTTCAAGGTGCATGGTGTGGTGACCGTCGCGATGGCCGAGCCGCAGAGCCTGCCGACGATCGATCGATTGAAGCAGATCACCGGGTGCCGCGTGCGTCCGGTGCTGGCGATCTGGCCGAATATTCTCGAATACATCAAGAAGTCCGGGAGCGGCGACGGGACGGGCCCCGACGTGGATGCTTTCCTTACGAGTCTTGCGGAACAGGACGTCGAGGTTGTCGAGCGCGAAAGCGTGGATAGCGGCCCGACGACGGATATCGACCGGCTGGTGGCGGGTTCGCCGATCATCAACCTCGTCAACATCGCGTTCCTGACGGCGGTGAAGGACAAGGCGAGCGACATCCACATCGAGCCCGACCGTAAGGGGACGCGGGTGCGTTACCGCATCGACGGCGTGCTGCGTGACCTGATGAAGCCGCCGCCGGGGATGCACGCGGCGATCGTGAGCCGCGTGAAGGTCGTGGGGAAGATGGACATTGCCGAGAAGAGGCTGCCGCAGGAAGGACGCGTACGGATCGTCGCCGAGGGGCGCGACGTGGACCTGCGCGTCAGCAGCATGCCGACGCTGCTGGGCGAAAAGCTGGTGGTGCGCATCTTGGACAAGGCCAACCTCAAGGTGCGGCTCGAGGATTTGGGCTTCCGCGAGGAGGCGATGAAGACGTTCCGGCGGATGCTGGAGATGCCGCACGGGATGGTGCTGGTGACGGGGCCGACGGGCTCGGGCAAGACGACGACGCTGTACTCTGGATTGGACCTGTTGCGCTCGCCGGAGATGAACATCCTGACGGTCGAGGATCCGGTGGAGTACCAGCTTGATCTGGTGAATCAGATCCAGGTGAACGATGCGATCGGGCTGAACTTTGCGAGAGCGCTGCGTTCGATCCTGCGGCAGGACCCCGACGTGATCATGGTCGGCGAGATCCGCGACCAGGAGACGGCGCGGGTAGCGGTGCAGGCCGCGCTCACGGGCCACCTGGTTCTGGCGACGTTGCACACCAACGACGCCCCGGGCGCTGTGGCGCGCCTGGCGGACATGGGGATCGAGAACTACCTGCTGTCGAGCGCGCTGAACGGCGCGGTGGCGCAGCGGCTGGCCCGCATGGTGTGCGCGAGCTGCGCGACCAAGTACTACCCGAGCGAGCAGGAACTGCACGACGCCGGAATTCCAGAGCAGGAAGGACGGCCGTTCCGGCGCGGCGCCGGGTGTCTGCAGTGCCACGACTCGGGTTTCCAGGGGCGGATCGGGGTGTACGAAGTGATGGAGGTAACGTCGAATCTGCGGCGGCTGATCCATCACGGCGCGCCGACGCACGAGCTGCGCGAGTGCATTAAACGGAACAAGGGCATGTCGCTGCGCGATGAGGGCGTGCTGCTGGCGATCGACGGGCGCACGAGCCTCGACGAGATCCTGCGCGTGACTCAGAACGATGACGACACGAGCGCTGCCCCGGCCGAGGCGGTGATCGCAACGTCTGCACCTGCGCCTCCTGCGCGTAAGGAGGCCGCATGAGCGCGTGGAAGTACACGGCCTTTGACGGGATGGGGCGCGAGAAGCGCGGGAGCGTGGAGGCGGCGTCGCTTGATGACGCGCGCCGGCTGCTCTCGCAGCAGGGGTTGTACCCGCAGGAATTGCACGCGGCCGAGGCGGCGTCAGCGCATGCCCCCGTTCGTGGCAAGGGGAGCCGCTCGTCACGACTCAAGGCCGTCTCGCACCTGACGCGCCAGCTCTCGGTGCTGGTGCGGACCGGCACGCCGCTGATTGATGCGCTTTCGGTGCTGGAGCGCCAATTGCCCGAGGGGGCATGGCGCCAGGTGATGAAGGATGTGCGGACGCGCGTCGAGGAAGGGTCGAGTCTTTCGTCCGCCTTGGAGCAACACCCAGGGTGGTTTGATCCGGTGGCGCGCAGTTTGGTGGCGGCGGGAGAATCGCGCGGCCAGCTCGCCGACATGCTCGAGCGGTTGAGTCATCTGGTGCGCCAGCAGACCAAGATCCGTCAGGCGTTCACGGGGGCGATGGTGTACCCGTGTCTGCTCATGTGCATCGCGGTGGGCGTGGTGAACGTGATGATGTTCTTTGTGCTGCCGCGGTTCGAGGGGCTCTTCCAGAGTTTGAGCGCGCCGCTGCCGCCCTCGACGCGGGTGCTGATGGACATCAGCAATTTCGCACGGGAACGGTGGTACATCGTGCTGGGCTCTGTGATCGTCATCGGCATCTCGGCGAAGGCGTGGCTGGGTTCGGATGCGGGGCGGCGGCAGATCGACGTGGCCATGGTGAAACTGCCCGGGATCGGAAAGCTCACGCGGTCGTTCGCCACGGCGCGGCTGGCCCGTTTGCTGGGTGTGCTGCTTGAGGGCAAGGTGGCGATGCTCGACGCGCTCAAGCTCACCAAAGCTTCGGCGGGCAACTCGCTCTATGTGGATCTTATCGCCCGCGCCGAGAACAGCGTGACACGAGGCGAGGGGATGGCATCGGCGCTCTCCCACGACAACCTGATCGCGCCCGCAGTGGTCGAGGCGGTGCGCTCGGGCGAGCGGACGGGGCAGATCGGCCCGGTGCTCAGCAGCCTGGCTGACTTCCTCGACGAGGACAACGAGGTCGTGGTCAAGAGCCTCACGAGCATCATCGAGCCGGTGATTCTGCTGGCGCTCGGCGTCGTGGTCGGCTTCCTGGCGGTGAGCATGTTCTTGCCGCTGTTCGACCTGACTTCGGCCGGGCAGGGGGGTGGCCAGTGATGCAGCGTCTGTTCCGCAAGCTCTCGCCGATCGGGCTGGTCGTTGGACCGGAATCCGCCTGCGCGGTGCAACTGGTTCGGAGCGGCCAGCGCTGGCGTCTGCACGCTGCAGCGAGCCTGGCTCGATCGCAGCCCGGAGCGGGCCTGACCGCCGACGAAGCGGAGCGGCTGGTGAGCGTGCTGGACCGGCGTGGGTTCGTGTTCGGGCACGTGGTCTCGGCGGCACCGGTCGGTTCGTGTGAATCGGCGGTGCTGGAATTGCCGAGTCGTGCCAGCGGCGCTCCTGTGGAACAGATCGCGCGCGGCGAGATGGCCCGCACGATGCGATGTGACGCGACTGCGATCGAGGTGGGCGCGTGGGAATTGCCATCGGGGGGCAAGCCCGGCAACGGCGCGGGCGGGCCGGCGGGCACGATGGTCGTGGCGTGCCGCTCGGTGGAGGCGGAAGCACTGGTGCTCGCGATGGCCGACGCGGGAGCGGATGTTGTGGCGATCGATGCTCCCTGCCTGGCGTTGGCCCGGTCCTGTGCTGACTGGCTCACGCCGGGGGCTGTGAGCGCGGTGTTGGAACTGGGGCCGGACTCGGCTCGGACGGTGGTGACGTACGGGCACGCGGTCATCTACGAGCGAATGCTGCCGGAGGGATCGATGGCGGCCCTGCGCAAGGCACTGGCGGACCAGCTCAAGATCGAGCCCGAAGTGGCGCGCTATCTGCTCGCGCACCATGGATTGGACGGGCCCGCACCCGAGGATGCGACGGTCGGCCGCCGATTGGACGAGGCCCGGCGCACCATGTCCGACCGATTGGGTGCGCTGGTCGAGGAAGTGCGGACATCGATCGCGTACTCGGGTGCGCGCTATCCCGGCACCGGCAACGGGCGACTGCTGCTGGTCGGCGAGGGGGCGCAGACGCCCGGGCTGGAAAAGCTCCTGGGCGAGGGGACGGGTATCGAGACCCGCGTGGTTCGCCCGGTGGACATGGCGGATATCCCCGACGCGCTGAACGAAGCGGGGCGTGATGCATCACTCATGGGCGCACTCGGCCTGGCGTTGTGGCGTGAAGAGGAGGGCGCGTGAAGTCCCTGAACCTCATCCCGGAGCGGCGCCGACTTGTGCAGCGACTCTCGCGGCGCAAGCAGTCATGGATGCTCGTTTCCGGCGCCTACGCGCTGGTGGCCATCGGTGGTGCGTACTTCGCGCTGCCGCGCAGCGGGCGCGACGAAGAAACGATCATGCGCGACCTGACCAACTTGCGCGGCCAGGCGGCGCAGCTTGACACGCAGCTCAAGTCAAGCCGCGACGCGGCAGGCGCGGCTCAGAAGCAGCTTACGGCCGCCAACGCCGTCGGTGAACAGCCGGACTGGAGCATCCTGCTTGCCAAGCTCGCGGAAGAGCGCGGCACCGAAGTGGTGCTCGAATCGGTCGAACTCGCCACCGTGCAGGTGCAGGACAAGCCCAAGCCCGACGCCAAGCTCAAGGCCGGCGCCAAGCCTCCGACGCTGCGTGAGACGATCATGCTCAAGCTCGCCGGCGCGACCCGCTCGCCCGACGAGGCGTACGTCTTTGCCCGCCGTCTGGAGCAGACGGGTCTGTTTGCTCAGGCCCGCGTGCTCGAAACACGCCCGCGCGACTTGCTGGGCGAGCAGGTGAGCGGGTTCCGCATCGAGTGCGCATTCAACGAGCGTCCCGCCGCCAAGCCGGCTCCCAAACCTGCCGACAAGTCCAAGCAGACGGCGGCCGCCGGTGCGAAGGAGGGGAACTGATGGACAGGCTCAAGGATCAATGGTGGCAGTCGCCGCTGTTCCGCGTGGACGCCGCTGGTGTGAGTGTGTTGCTGTTGGCGTCCGGGCTGGCGTACGCGCTGGCGGTGTATCCCTACGTGCAGCGCAGCGAGCGAGCCGAGGCACTGCGCCTGGAATTGGAGCAGGCCCGAGATTCGATGGAAAAAGCCCGCGAGAGCCAGAAAGCCGCGGACCTGCGTCTGGCCGAACTGCTGGGCAAGAAGTCTGCCGCGCCGCTGGTGCTGGAGCCGGTGAGCCGCTTGAACGACCGGATGACGCGCCTGGCGGAGTTGGCCCGCTCGCCGGCCGCAGGGTTGAAGCTGCAGGAGACGGCGGCCTCGGCGCCCAACGCCGATGTTCGCTGCACAACGGTGCCGTTGAAACTCACCGGCAGCGGAACGTACGTGGGCGTCTCGGCGTTCTTGGCGCAGCTCCACCAGGAGTTCCGCGACCTGCGCGTGATGTCCTTGAAGGTGTCCGGTAACCCCGGTAAGGATGACGTTACCGCCGTGTTCTCGGTGGAACTGGTCTGGTACGCAGCGCCGGAGGTCCGTGCCGACATTGACAGCGGCAAGGACCGTGCGGGCGTCAGCGCTGAGAAGTAATTGCTCATCCTCTTGACGTCACGACCTTTGTATTTTCTATTGCTCTCGTGAGCATGTCGCGTTCACGCAAGTTGTATCTCTCGATCCTGCTGCTGACAGGCGGCGGCTTCGGCGTTGACAAGGTCTTCCTTGGCGGCGCGGTCAGCGGTCCGAGCAACAGCTCAGCGGCCGAGGTCATCGCCATGCCCTCGACGTCGAAGGCCGAGAAGTCCTCGTCCGAACGCGTACCCGAAGCCCCGGCCTCGGACCTGACCTACTTGGCCCGCATGCTTGGATCGGTGCCGATCGACTGCGATAGCGGGCGACGCGATGCGTTCAGCATTCCCCGCGCCTGGCGAGCCCCCGGTCCTGCGTCCGAGAAGATCACCCCGCCGCCGACCAGCGCCCAGGCCGCCGCGGCGAGCATGAAGGTGACCACGATGATGGCCGGCAAGGGGCTGATCATCGGCGGGCGCTACCACGCCATCGGCGACGAGTGGGATGGCATTGCGGTCGTCCGTGTCAGCACCGACGAAGCCGTGATCCGCCATATCGCGACGGGCACGGAGGCCATGGTACGAATCGCCGGGGCGGATGCAGCCCGACGTGAGGGCGTGCGCGTGAATGTCCGGACGGACGGTCAGGCCCAATAACTCGAGCGTGGCCGTTGAGCTCCAGAAAATCCCCATCACCGGATCAAGCGTGTTGTCGGCCAGGTCGATAGCCGTGTGTGGCCCGATCGGGGTCGGGTCCATCATTCACGGAGGCTCATCGATGAATTCAACACGTGCCCGCGCCCGCGGCTTCAGCCTGATCGAACTGGTGATTGTGGTCGTGATCATCGGCATCATCGCCGCGATCGCGATCCCGCGGATGAGCCGCGGCTCGGCGGGCGCGCAGGACGCGACGCTGACGGCGAACCTGCGCGTGCTGCGCAACGCCATCGACCTATTCTCCACCGAGCACAGCAACACCTTCCCGCTCGCCGCGACGTGCGCCGCCCAGCTCACGACCTACAGCGACGCCTCGGGCGCTGCCCAGGCGGCCAAGGACGCGACCCACATCTACGGGCCGTACATCCGCTCGATCCCCGCCGTCCCCGTCGGCGCCAAGAAGGGCTCGACGAACATCGCCGCGGCCGACGCCGCCGGCATCGGCTGGATCTACGACGAGACCGCCGGCACCATCAAGGCCAACACGACCGCCGAGGCCGACGCGACGGGCAAGGCGTACAACACGTACTGAGCCCAGCCGGCTGACCAAACCACAACCCGGATCTCACAAGCCGACGGGTCCCGCGACCCGTCGGCTTGTCTTTGTGGTGATTCACACCGATGGGCGTGACGACGGGCGCCGTTAAGTGCTTCCCATAACGCGTCGATGACCAGTGTGGGCCACACCCGGCCCGGACTTACCCAGGAGGCATCCATGCTCGCCAACCGTGCCCGCGCCCGCGGCTTCAGCCTGATCGAACTGGTGATTGTGGTCGTGATCATCGGCATCATCGCCGCGATCGCGATCCCGCGGATGAGCCGCG
>JBOHNM010000010.1:0-46975 GCA_050730675.1 Phycisphaerales bacterium
CATTTGTCCGCTCGCCCGCGACCCCGGCCCCCGTCCCCCGTCCCGACCCGCCCGCCCATCCCCGATTTCAGCGTTCAGCCTTTCCCGTTTTCCACCCTTCTCCCCGCCTTCCTTCGTCCCTTCGCGCCTTCGTGCAAATCCCCGACCCTTGGAGAAACCATGACCCCCGAAACCTTCAACGCACAACTCGCCACCCGCAAGCTCGAAGCCGCCGACATCCTGCTCATCCAGGCCAAGCGCGGCTCCGACGCCGACCGCATCCGCGCCGCGTCAGCCATCCTCCGCATCGCCTTCATCCCCACCCCCACGCGTGCCACCGACCGGCTGTCTTCAGCCGGTCGGTGTTCTACGCCAAAGACCTCCGATCCACGCCCAGCGCTCGATACACCCTCTCCCACGGGTGCCCCGGAATCCCCGCAGCAAAGCGAGGAGATTCCGGGCGAGTCACCCGCGGCGTCCGTTTCTCCGCATCGTCCATTCCCGGCGCAAATCTCCGCACCGCTCGCTCCCGTCTGCCCCCGCGCCACCGTTTCCACCCTCGTCCCCGTCAACTCCAGCTAACCCCACTCCCGCGCACCCAAGCCGGGCCCGCGCCATCACCCCACAACCCAACAGCTCCAGCGCTGCACGACTCTTTGACAATTCATCACGGGCGTACCCCAAGTCGCCGCTACGAGCCCCGAACAAAGTGAGGCGGCCGCGCCGTCCATCCACACCATCGCGCACGGCTCACCCTCACGCCGCCCCACGCGTTCGCGGCCACAACGGATGCCCCGATCCGACGGCACCGCCCAGCTCCTCATCTGCGCGGGGCGGTTGGTCAGGCGGGTGGGGCGTTGGCCCGGCGTGTGCCACTGACCCGCTGTCCTTAGCGGGTCAGTGTTCAATGGAAAGGGCTTCAGCTCCACGGCGACCGCGTCCCAGAAAGCACTGACCCCGAAACGGGGTCAGTGGCACGGGACCAAGGTCAGTGCCACCCGCCAAAAGACTTAGTGGCTGGCAGAACCGCGAGTCGGTCGCTGCCATCGGTACCCAAGAGTCCTAATAACGCGATCGCGATGGCGGTATTGGGCAGGAAACAAGGCATTGGACAGGTTTTAGGTTGTGATGCAATCAATTGCACTGATAGTGGTATGATAAAGCGTGCCTGCCCCGAGCCAAACCAGTCAATCCGTTCGACCTCTTGCACTCTTGATTTGCGAGAGTGTTTTGCACGATGTTGACGGCTCCCGCACCTATCACCGGCTCTTTAATCGGATTGAAGGCGGCCCGGGATTGCCCGCTTGCATTCCTCGGATTGCTGTGGTGGTATCAGTCGCAGCGCCTCCCAAGGCTGGAAGCGTAGTGGTGAGTATTGAGAGCAGAGATGGAGCAGACAAGGTATTTGAAGGAATGATCGATTTGAACGATGCTCCTGAACACGTTGGTGAATTTGATGCGGTTCTGATTCTCGGTGGAATCGCCTTCAATCAACATGGTCCGTACATTGTGAGTGTTCACCACAACTCCGAGACAATTATCTGGCGAGAACTAGAAGTTGTGGCCAAGCCAAAATCGTCGTCCCCTGAGCTGGCAACGAAGTCGGAGACCGAACGTTGAGCATCATGGAGACCACAACACGATCGCGATTCATGCGACTTGTAAGGCCGCCATCGCTCCACGAAGCCGCACCGGTCACAGACCAAGGCTTCTACCGCATGTCGGTGCGATTGCGGCAACTTGTCTGCGATGACCACGTGTTTTCGTTCGTTGAGCCGGTAACGGTCACGGCCCATGTCGAAGACGGAGTCTGGGTTCTGGAGAACAAGGACTTTAGATTGCACGGCTACGGAGACTCGTTCGCCGAAGCGTTTGAGGTTCTGTGCTTGCGATTTGCTGATGATTATTTGTCGCTCGCGACGGAACGCGATGCGGGCAAACTTTCAACCTCTGCCGCAGCCCATGGCGCGAAACTACGTGCTTTGGTGCGTTCTGTTTCCTAGCACGACATGGATCTGGATGCCAGGGCAATCAAGCAGGCGGTGCTCCGTGTTGGTTTCGTGCACTCGGCAGGTAGCAAGCACGACTTGTATCGTTTGACCTACCACAGAAGGCTCACCACCTCGTCGTTTGCGATGAGTCGAAATGGCGAACCCCTCCGCGACGGCCTGATCTCGCAGGTCGCACGAGAAATCGGCGTCAAGAAGAAGCTGTTCGTTGATTTTGTCCGCGGGCTGGTTGCCGATCAGGACTTTCTCGACGGGATCTCTGCTGTTCAGGAAATCCACGCCGAGGAAGAAGAGCTCGCGAAACGGCAAGCTGCGGCGGACGCCCAGCGAACAGAACCCAAGGAAACGGCTCCCGTCGCCCGTGGCCCTGGCGAGCCGAAGAGATGAAGATCGCCGTCACTGGCGGATTTCAAATTGCCTCGCGCCCGGCATCCCCGCCCCCCACCGCCCCCTTGCCTTGTCTGATCCGTTCCAATCCGCGAAAATCCGCGGCAAGTCTTCCCGCCTTATTTCCGTTTCTTGAACTTGCTCTTCAGGCTCGGCATCGCCGATGACCCGCGGCCGCTGGCGATCCCCGGCATCCCCTGCAGGCCCGGCACCAGGCCCCCCGCCCCCGCCGGGCCGAGCTGCTTGACCGCCTTGACGCGGTCGGCGGCGGACATCCCCGCCATCTGCTGCGACATCCTGGAGATGGTGGTGAACTGCTTGACCAGGCCCGCGACCTGCTCGGGCTTGGCGCCGCTGCCGGCGGCGACGCGCTTGCGGCGTGAGTTGTCGAGCAGGTCGGGGCGCTTGCGCTCCTGCGTCGTCATCGAGCGGATCATGCCCTCGACCGAATCGAACTGCTTGTCGTCGATGTGCACATCCTTGAGCGCCGAGCCGACACCCGGGAGCAGCCCGAGCAGCTGCTTGAGCGGGCCCATCCGCCGCAGCGAGCGCATCTGGTCGAGGAAGTCGTCAAAGGTCATCTCCCCCTTGGCCATCTTCTCTTCGAGGGCCTTGGCTTCCTCATCGCTCACCTGCTCGCGGGCCTTTTCCACAAGTGAGAGGACGTCGCCCATGCCCAGGATGCGGCTGGCGATGCGCGGGGCGAGGAACTCCTCGAGGGCGTCGAGCTTCTCGCCGACGCCGATGAACCGGATCGGCGCGCCGGTCACCGTCTTCACCGAGAGCGCCGCGCCGCCGCGGGTGTCGCTATCGAACTTGGTGAGGATCAGCCCGTCCACCTCCAGCTTCTGGTGGAAGGCCTTGGCGGACTTCACCGCGTCCTGGCCGGTCATCGCGTCGGTGACGAGGTAGATCTGGTGCGGCCGCAGCAGGCGGTTGATCGACGAAAGCTCGTCCATCAACTGGTCGTTGATGTGCAGGCGGCCCGCCGTGTCGAGAATGACCGTGTCGATTCCCTTGGCGCGGGCGGCGCTCACCGCCCGCTGGCAGACGCCCACCACCACGCCCCCGCCCACGGCCTTGCCGTACTCGGTGGTCTTGTCGGGCTCGGAGTAGAAGTGCACCTGCGCCCCGCCGGGCATTTCCTTGTTCACGTGCTCCGCAACCGTGTGGAGCTGCTCGACGGCCGCGGGGCGCTGCAGGTCGGCCGCGACAAGCATGACCGAGCGCCCCCGCTTCTTCAGCCACGCGGCCAGCTTGCCGCAGGTCGTCGTCTTGCCGCTGCCCTGCAGGCCGCACATCATCACCAGCGTCGGCCCCGGGGAGACCTGGAGCACGCCCGGCCCCTCGGCCATCATGATCTTGGCGGCCTCTTGCGGCGATGCGTCCTCGGGAACGTGCGGGGCCTCACCGAGCAGCGCGACCAGCCGGTCATAAACGATGCCGATCATCTCCTGCCCGGGCTTGAGGCTCTTGGTGACCTCTTTGCCCACGGCATCGCTGACGACGTCGTTGCAGAACTTGTCAACGACCTCCAGCGCCACGTCGGCATCGAGCAGCGCCGTGCGCACCTCGGCCATCGCCTCGCGGATGTTGGTCTCGCTCAGCGTCCCCTGCCCGGAGAGCTTGCGCAGCACGGAAGAAAAGCCGTCGGAAAGGCGTTCAAACATGGGCGGATAGTAGAAGACTCACCGCGGGTCGACGCGGCGGAAAAGGCGGGAATACCGACCACGGATGGGCACGGATTCACACGGATCAAACCAGAAAACCAGTGTCAGAGGCCTACCACATCGGAGCCTTCTGCTGATCCGTGCTCATCCGTGTCAATGCGTGGCGAGTCCTATTCCGGCGATGAAAACCGAGTGTGCCGCTTGCGGTCGTTGTCGAGCAGCATGCGGCGGAACTCCGGCTTAGTCCCGAAGTTCAGGAGCAACGCCACTTCGATCGTCGTGGCCTTCATGTAGTTCAAAGTCTGCGCCTCGTGACCAGCAACAAGGGAAGACGCCGCCTTCAACTCGCAGAAGACCACCTCTTCAACCAGCACATCGGCCCGGAATTCGCCAACCAGCTCACCTCGGAAGTACACCTTGATGGGCGCCTGCCTCTGCACCGACAGCCCGGCCTGGCGCAAAGCGATCGCCATCGCCGCCTCGTAGACGGATTCCAGAAAACCCGGGCCAAGCTCGTTGTACACCTCGTAGAAGCACCTGATCACCAGATCGGTGACTTTGGCGTGCTTGAGATTGCCTTGCTCCCCAGCCATCAAGCCGGAGCATACCGAAAAGACAACATTCTGCATGCATCGGATCCGTGCAAATCCGTGTCAATCCGTGGTTGGTCTTATTGCCTTATCCGACCTTGACCGGCTCGACGAACGCCTCTTCGAATTCGAAGACGTTCTTGAAGTCGTCGAGGTGGTCGTCGGGGCTGGCCCGCATCTCTTTGCGGTCGATCATCGCGTAGACGATCGTGCCGAAGTCGTCGGTCTTCTTCACGCCCCACTTGCGCATCACGGTGCCCGCCAGCGAGCCGTACTGCTTGAGGGCGAAGTCGCGCAGGCCCATCGAGAGCTGCTGGCCGTTGATGTGCCGGGTGCGCCGCTGGGCCATGCCGCGACGTGCGTCGGCGATGATCTCGTCGGCCGGGTCGGTGATGCCGTGCACGGCCTTGACCGTGTAGGCGAGACCCTCGCGCACGAATTGGAAGGCGGCTTCCGGGAATCGCTCGGCGTCCTGCCGGACCTGCTGCCAATTGATCGAACTGGTGTTCACCGACAACTCCAGATACACCGGAAACCCGGGGCCGCGGCAAGCTGGGCGTTTGCGGCCAGCGATATTAGGCCCCGCCCCGTGTACGGTTCCCTCGGCATACGGGGCCCTGGGGCTTGAGTTCATCGTTCTTTCATGGTTGGGGCGCTCGCCCCATTGGGTGTCACGGCATTCTCCAGTGCGTTGAAATGGGTCCGCGGCGGCTGAACGCTGACGCACGGATGCCCTGCCGCGAGCCAGCGCAGCGGCCGCGTGCGCCAAGGTTCCGGAACGCGCGCGATGCCGATGCGCGGAGCGGCGACGATGCGCCAATCCCGCGGCGGACGAGCCGGAATCAGGCTCAAATGCGAGTCGCCGGCGATATCCGCGGCATTCAACTCCGGCCCGATCGCCATCGCCACCGCCAACCGTGCGGGGCCGCGGCAAAGGTCGTGATCGGGGATGTGGCGAGGCGATTTCGGTCGCTCGCCGCGCAGTCGCCGCATCGTGTCGAGCCCTTCGAGCGGCTCGGCCGCGCGGATGAGCACCGCCGGCGGGAGCCCCACGCGCCCACAGACGATGTTGAAGCAGTAGTGCATTCCGTAGGTGAAGTAGACATAGACCGTCCCCGGCGGACCGTACATCGGCTCGGTGCGCGCTGTGCGCCGGCCGCCGAAGGCGTGCGAGGCGGCGTCCTCCACACCGAGGTACGCCTCGGTCTCGACGATGCGGGTAACCAGCCGCTCACCGGAATCGAGCGTGCGAACGAGGAGTGTGCCGATGAGCCGCTCAGCGAGCGCGGCGGAATCGCGTGCAAAGAACTTGCGCCCGGCACGCCTCAACTCGTTGCCTCCTCGCGCTGGTCGCCTGTCTCTCACGCGTACGCGTGCAGCCCCGGCAACAGCAGGTTCACGCCGAAGTAGCACCACAGCATCACGATGAATCCCAGCAGGCTCAGCCACGCCGTGAGCAGCGCCTTGTTCTTCACGTCGGCCTTGCGGACGTGGACAACGACGAGGTACACCACCCAGGTGAGCAGGGCCCAGAGTTCCTTCGGATCAAACGCCCACCAGCGACCCCAGGAATGGTCCGCCCACCACGCACCGAGGAGAATGCCTACGCCCAGGGCCCAGAACGCCAGTTGCAGGATCGTCATCTGTGCCTTGTCCAAGTCGTGCAGCACTCGGGCGGTTCCACCCGCCGGGGCGCCATCGATCCCCAGTGCTGCGGCGGAAACCTCAACCGTTCCGCCGCCGGGGAGCGCCGCGCTTGCGCTGGACTTGGCCCGTGACCGGGAGATGTAGTACGTCACCAGATAAAAAACGCTCGTGATCATCCCCAGCGAAATCAGGCCGTAGCTCAGCAACACAATCGTCACGTGGTACTTCAGCAGCACGCTCGTGTTGAGGATCGCCGCCTCGCGGTTGATGCTCGACCCGGGGATCCCGGTCTGTGTCGCCGTGATGAGGATCATGAAACCCACAGCCGCGACGGCGGCGGCGAAGAGCAACTGCCGCTTGCTGATCGCCAGCGTGAGGCCGACAATCGCGGCGAAGAGGCTCACACCCGTCATGCTCTCGAACTGATTCTGGATCGCAAACCGCTCGGCGACGATGCAGCGCGTGGCGAAGCCAAAGCCGTGCATGCCGACCGCGCAGGCGAGAAAGGCAATCCCCAGCCACTTCAGCCACGGGCGCTGCGTGCCAAAGGCCAGCAGCAGACTGATGAGTGCGCCGGCGTAGAGCCAGAAGCCCCACTCAAAGGGTTTGGAGGCGTTGTAGACACGCTCGAGCGTCCGCCGCCCCTGCGGGTACTGCGCCGCATTGATCTTCGGCAATTCGGCCGCCAGCACCTTGGCCGCGGCGTTCACGCCGGGGGCATCGCCCTTGCGCCACGACGTGCCGAGATCGGCCGCAGCCTTGCGAATCACGTTGTCGGCGGGGAGTGCCGCGATATTCAGCCAAGGCTTGTCGGGCGCGTCGGACGCGACCATGTCCAGGTTCGCTTCGGAGCCGCGGTAGAGTTCCATCGCCTGGCTGAGCTTGTTGATCGCGCGGTCGATCTGCAGGTCGAGCTTGCCGCTCGACAGGATCGCCGGCGCAGCCTGCTCGATCATCTCCGGCGTCAAGCGACCAAGCCGCTTCCACCGTTCACGGGCGTCGGCCCCTTGCACCGTCTGCTCGATAAACATCTCGCGCAGCGGCAGGTAGTTGATCCCGATCAGCGGCTTGTCGAGGTAATACGAGGGGTCGATGATGATGTCCAGCAGCGTGAAGAGCGGGTCCTGCTTGACCTTTCGGTAGCCCCCTCCGTCGGTCGGCTCATAGTCGATGTAGTCCTTGCGGTCGCAGATCGTGGCGACAGTTTCGCGCGCCAGCGAGTCGAGAATTTTGATGCGTCCGTCGTGCAGCACCGCCAAGTCGCGCAGCGGCGCGAGGTCCAAAGCGCTGGCGAACGCCGCCTTCTGCGCCACGGTCATGGTCGACTTCTGGGGTTCACCAAACGGATTGGCGCCGGTGCCACCCGAGAGCATCTGATGCTCCGGGTGAGCATTGCCTGCGGGAGCCGTCTGGGCCGCCGCAGGATGGATCAGCCCCAGCGCTGCCAACAGCACGCCCGCGGCGAGCATCATCCGTGAAAGGGAGAGCTTCATGTTCCTGCTCCGGCGGGACGAGCTTCGCGTCCCGCACCGACACCACCATTGTTCGCCGCAGGCGCACCCGGGACCGGGATCTTTCCCGCAGCCGCCAATTCCCGCTTCATGCGCTCCGCACGCCGGCGCAGCAGCCACGGCTTGACGTAGAACGCCCAAGGGATGCCCGCACCCATCATCACCGCGCCGGCGGCGATGATGTGGATGCCGGGGTTGTTGCCGACGCCGAGAATCGTGAAGGTCGCGAACGGGCGCGACAGCTTGCCCGCCTCCGCCTCGGCCCGCGACTTGTTCCAGCCGCGGGAATCCCAACCGGCCTGGCTGAACTTGTACTGGCTCGCGCCGAGCTTGCTCATCGCCCAGCCGCCGAAGTTGGTGAACCAACCACGCTGCGAATCCCAGATGAACGGCGAGATCTTCAGCGGCTCATTCAAGCTCGTCATGTGCGTGCTCGGCTCGAATTGTCCCTGGTGCAACCGGTACACCACCAAGTCGCTGCGATAGTCGCGTGCCTGCGTGCTGTGCGGGTAAGGGATCATTTCGAAGTCCTTGAGCTGCACCGCCATCCGGTCCTGGAAGGGGATGTAGAGTCGCCCGAAGGCGACCTCGAGGACGCGTCCATCGGGGAGACGCACGGGGATGGAACTCTCGCCGGTGAAATCGAAATACTGGGTGAAGGGCGCCCAGACCACAGTCTTCCACTCGGGAGCTCCCCCGCCGGGCTTCACACGCGAGACTTCGACCGCGATGGCCGCCTTGCGGTGTGTGCCGATCGCGTCCCGCTCGGTCCGGTCGGCATCCGGCACGGAAACGGGGACGATGATCTGCTCGGCGTTGGCCCATCGCTCGCCCAGCCGCAGCGAGACCATGGGGGCGACCGGGATGACGCCGTCATCGGCGAGGCCGGTGATGATGCGAGGAGCCTGTCCGGGGATCCGCACGATCGCACGAATCGACGACTTGCCGTCCGTCGCCTGTTCGTCGATATTCACCTGAAGGATCGAGGCATCGATGTAGCCGAGCTTGATCGCACCGTCAGCACCGCGCCGCTTCGGCATCCCGTTCGGCTGTTTCTCGTCAAGAAGATCCTGGTTCAACTCTGAGTAGCGGCTGTAGACGTACCGCTCGTATGCTCCTCCACTACCGGCCGGCGGCGTCACCCGCACGATCGCCACGCTCGACACCGCGCCGTCGTACCCTTTAGTGATGATCGGAAACGGCGGCTGCGGAAGTAGTTCCTTGACCTCAAGCTTCCACTTCGGCTCGCCGACTTCCAGCACCTGTCCCGGTTGGACGGGATAGAGACGCGAGACATTCTGGCCGGGGATCTCGACGACCAACGCGTGCAACGCGGTCGCGGGGAGGTTAGCGGTCAACTCCTGCCACCGTCCTTCGGGCATGTTGCGGGTCGTTTCGATCGCCATCGCGCCGCTGAGGTTGCGCCACCGGCCCGCCGGGATGGTCGGAAAAAACGGCAGAACGCGGATCACGCGTTGCTCATCGCCCGCCGCGGCCGGCTTGCCGGGCTGCTCGCCGGGGGGCGGGACCGAGCTGAGTAGCTCGATGAAACGGGCCGGCGTTGCCGCGGTAGGGTCTGCCGGGACCGGAACCTTGCGCCAGGTCGGACGCATGTCCGCGTACGAGGCGTACCCGACCACGCGAACGTGGATATCCGGATCGATCAGGTTCTGGCCGTCGGGACGGAAGGGGGCGGGCACCGGCAGATCCAGCATGCGCCCGTCGTCGCTCTCGCTTGCGCCGCCGGTCGAACCCGTCCGCTGACCAAGCACCGCAAGGTTGTAGTCGTTGTACCGCGGCAGACCGACCAGCGCCCGCTGCTCGAACGCCCCGCTGGGGTCGCGCGAGGGCGTCTGACGCAGCCGCATCACCGTCCGGATGTTGTCGAAGAACCCCTGCACCGGCGCCCCCCCGCCCGGCTGCGGCACGCCTGTCGTCGGATCGACCTCCCCCGCCAGCAGGATCGTGTCGCCCTCGACCTTGCTCGTGCTGTAGAAGACGCTCCCCAACGCGATTGTCACGATGCCGGTGTGCACCGTTAACACGCCCAGGTTGACGAACACAAACTCGATCCGCCGCACGGTTGCCACAACCATGTTGACGACAAACGCCAGCAGCACCCACTTCAGGGGCCACCAGGCGTAGAACTCCAGTTCGCTCATCTCCATGCCCGGCAACCGACGCACCGTTACATCCTTGTACCGGTCGACGAACGACGCGAAGAGCATCAGCCCCTCGCCGGTCGTACGGCTGTACCGCAGCCGCGGCCAGGCGTACTGCTGCCACAGCCACGCGCTCATGAGCGTCAGCCCGATCACCAGTGCAAGCCCCACGGCAAACCGCGCCGCCGGCGCGACACCGGCTCTGCGCATCCTCCCCACCACCAACCACGCCGGCAACGCCGCGCCCAGGGCCACCGCCGCCGCGGCCGTCAGCGCATAGACAATCCACGTCGGCGCCAGTGCCATGATCCCGACCGGCACACTCGCGAGGATGCCGAACGTCGCGAGCAACGACAGCAGAATCACCGCCAACCAGATCGTGGAGAACGCGTGCAGCACCCAGCGCACCGGTGCCCAGACACCCGTGAGGTGCTCACGCTCCCACTGCTTCGAGCGGACCCATTTGGCGCTCAACCGGCGGTGCTCCTTCCGACAATCACTACACCCCACAGCGTCCCATTCGGACGAGGCTGGCCTCTGGGCACGTGAATCGTAGCAATTACTGCCAAACTGTATTCCTCACGATCGGACAGGAATATTCATCGGCCTTCCGCCGTCCCCAAGAGCAGCAACTCTGGTGGCGCATCGCTGAGCAGAACCGCCTCCAGCGGATCGCGACCGGCTTCCACCGGAACGGCGATCATCCCTATGAGGTTCTGGCCCCGAGTGCCAAGCGAGAAGTTGTCCATCAGATTGAGCACGGCGCCCCCCCCTGACGTGGCCATTTCGATCAATTTGGCGGGCTCGGTACGGTCGCGCCGGTAGAGACGGCGGATCTCGGCCAATGGGCCGAACTGGCCCGTCTCCGGACGCTCGCTGCCGGGGGGCAGGTTGATGATCGAGTCGGTGCCGATCGCTAGACCAATCGCTGTGCAGCCGATCATCTTGCGATACCTGTGTGGGCCGAAGGTGTCTTGCGTTTCGAAATACTCCGATGCCCGGGGGCAGTACACCACGCCCGCCGTCCCGCTGTCGAACAGCGCGGGGATTTCGTCGTCCGCGATGTCGTTGAGGTGGACGAATGCCATTAAGCACGAAATTGCGCTAATCTGAGCATCGATCATGTGCCTCGCGGGGGATTTGCCTTGGCCAAAGTTCGAGGCGGTTTCGTCGTTCCAGACGCCCACCCGTTCGAGCAACTCTCGCAGCGGCCCCCGCCCGTGCTCGATCAGTTCCCGCTCATCGGGCGACTCGGCGAGGTGAGTCATCAGCGGCACGTTCAATTGGTGCCGCCGCTCGATGGCGCGGCGGTAGCTGGCAACGCTGACGCTGTACGGGGCGTGAGGCGAGAGCCCGACCGTCACGCTGCCGTAGGCGGGTTTATCAGCGCTGCACGTCCGGGCGACCTCCACCGCGCGGTCCACGTTCGCCTCGCTCTGCGGACCGATGGCGAAGAACTCGACGTAGGAAACCCCGTTCATCTCTGTCTGCTGCAGGGCCTGAACGGCGGCCGACGACGCCTTGCCCATCACCGCTCCGGCGATATCCCCCACCGCCACCACGCCCGCGGCCAAGTTCAGTTCCACCCCTCGCCGCACGCTGGCGGCGATCTCGGCCGGATCGGTCAGACGGTGTTGGCGGACCATGTCGGCCCAGCCGGCAAAGCCGCGGGTGGGATCGAACGGCTGAGGCCCAACGTGGGTCAGGTCCAAGTGGGTGTGAGCGTTCACCAGACCGGGGAGCAGAACGCAGTTGCGACGGTCGATGATGTGGGCATTGGCCGCCGCGGGGTGTATGTCCACCTCGCCGGGGCGTCCGCAGGCCAACATCGTGGCGATGACCCGGCGCTGGCAGCCGGGGACGGCCTGGATGCGGAGCAAAGCGCTGGCGGGCGCGGCGATGATGCCGTGACCGTCGGCCGCGGCCAGGGCGTCGAAGCGGACGATGCCGTGCGGGAGATTCATGAGCAAATCGGGCGGAAACCGATACTTCCGCGTAGGATGGCGCTGCGCAGCGATAACGCGGCGCCGGGGCGAGGATACTCTCGCCGCCCGTACCGCGACAAACCCGCCGGAGATTCTCGATGACCCTCACCCGCTCCACGCTCGTCCTCGGAACCCTCGCCCTCGCCGGCTCGCTGCTGGGCGGCTGCGTGAACCAGGACAGCTACGACAAGCTGCTCGAAACCAACCGCGCCCTGACGGCCCGCAACGCGGAGTTGATGGAGCAGAACGCGACGTTCCAGCGTGACGTCGAGAACCTGCGCAAGCAGCTCTCCAACGACAGTTTGACCGCCGCCGAGCGGGCAAAGCTCCTTGCCGAACTTCAGGCCAAGCTCGATGAGCGCAACGCCGCGCTGGGTTCCATGGACGAGAGGCTCCGCAACATGAAGTTCGGCCCGCTGGACCCGGCCACCGACCAGGCGCTGGCGGACTTGGCCGCACGCAATCCCAACCTGCTTACCTACGACTCCGCGTACGGCATGCTCCGTTTCAACGCCGATGTCACCTTCTCTTCCGGCAGCTACGACCTGACACCGGCGGCGCAGCAGGCGATCGGTGAACTCGCCAATATCCTCAAGGCGAACGAAGCGAGCAAGTACGACGTGCAGGTCGTCGGCAACACCGACACGCAGCCAGTCTCCGGCCGGCCCGGCCGCAAGTTCAGCGACAACGACGAGCTTTCGCTGTTCCGCGGCCTCTCGGTCCGCAAGGCGCTCGTCTCCGATGGCATCCCGGCGTACAAGGTCATGGCGGGCGGCTTCGGCGCTGACCGCCCGGCGGTTGAGAATTCGGCCAGCGGCAACACGCCGCAGAACCGGCGCGTCGAGGTCTACCTGACCAAGAGCACCTTCGGCGGGCTGATGGCCAAGCCCCCGACCGCTCGCCCCGCAGCCCGCAGCACGACCCCGAGCGGCACGACGACCACGGCCCCCAAGCCGGCGCCGAGCAAGCCGGTGGATGAGATCATCAAGTAAGGCGGGTCTGCAACACACAACTCAGCGCTCACCAAAGCCCCGCGCCACGATGCGGGGTTTTTTCATTGATTTCAAACTCGGGACTTCGTCAGGCGGTTGCCGGCTTGTGGCGGCGAGCGTCGATGCGCGACGCGGCGATCAGGCCGAGACCGACCATCACGCCCATGGCGGTGACGCCGCTGGCGGGGAGCGTCCACCCCATGCCGGCGACGGCATCATTCGAGTAGCGGTAGCGGCCGATCTGCATCGCGGGCAGGGCGAAGAGCGCGGCCTGCCACTCCCACGTTCGCTCCTGGAGCATCTCGACATGAGCGTTGGGGTTGAGTTTTTTGGCCGGGAGGTACGGCTTGCCGGTGCGGTATTCCTTGGCGGGGAACTGCACGGTGCGCTGGGCGATCTTCCCGTCGGGCGTCAGCTCGAAGAAGTCGAACTGGAACTCCTTCACCTTGACGGCGCCCCAGGTGTCCTGGTCGAAGTCGGCGGCGGTGCGGCGGTTCACGACGACCATGCGGACGCCGTCGCCGGTTTCCCAGTCGATATCAATCTGACCCTTGGTGATGGGCGCGAAGAGGACGGGCTGCATCCACTCGGTGTATCCGCCCAAATCCGGGTAGTCGTGGATCGGCGGCGGGTGGACCGCGAAGGTGACGGATTGGTCGCCGTACTGGAGGCGGATCGCCGGTTGGGTGTCGTCGGTCGTCGTGTCGTTGATCGTGACGGGTCGGCCACGGAAGCGGGTCTGGCGGTCGGTGAGCTTGAGGAAATGGAACTGCTTCACGGGCTGGTCGTCGTAGTAGCTGCGCACGCGCAGAGCCATGGCGATGCCGCTGGTGACGAAGCCGAGCAGCGAGGCGGCGATGACGGTCCGACCGATCTGTTTGAGCCCGGGCATGGGATCGTCTCGCTCGGGCGAATGGCGCGGCATCAGTGGGCAGGCTTTTCTTTGGCAGGCTCGGTCTTGTGCTCGGGAGCATGACCGGGGGCCGGGGTGCTGTGGCCAGCGGGGGCGAAGACGGGAGAGAGGCCGGTGCGGACGCGGCTCTGCTCGGCGTTGGAACGCTCGGCGGCGTCGGGGATCATCTTGTGCTCCTCCTCCACGATCGCGGCGTAAGCGGCGATCGGAGCGGGGAGGGGCTTGTTGGCTTCGCGGAGGGCCTTGACGCGCCCATCGAGGAAGGCGATGTACTTGGTCAGGTATTCGGGGAGGGGCTTCTCCTCGTGACGCAGCTCCTCCATGTCGTGCAGGAGGTGGTTGTGGTAGTCGGAGAGGTTGTGGGTCAACTCGCCACCGGAGACGAGGGTGTTCTGCAGGACCTCGATGAACTCATTGCGGACGTCTTCGCACTGCGAGACCCCGACGGGAACCTGGCGCCAATAGGTTCCCTTGGGATCAGCCTCGGTCGCCGGCTGAAGGAACTGGCTCTTTCGGCGGAAGTCGCCGGTGCCGCCGACATCGTGGTACTGCGCCTTGTAGGCGTAGATCGTGCCGCGGTTACCCAAGTCGAGCATCGTGAAGCCGAGGAAGAGGGCGACGGTGATGATGGTGAAGAACAGGACGAGTGAATTCACCGGGCTGTCGTAGCGGAGCTGCATGAAGATGAGCGCGACGATCGCGGTCTTCACGGCGGCGATCGAAAGGGCGACCATCACGTTGACCCACTGGGGGATCTCGACGGCGAAGGTGTGGGCGATGTACTTCTCGAATTGGGCCGCGCCAACGGTGGCGAGGGTGAAGAACAGCAGAGTAGCCAGGGTGAGCACCAGCAACCGCATGGGCACGATGGTGTGACCGTGGTGCTGGCCATGCTCGGCGCCGGGGGGGTTGACATCGATGACGGCGGCGCCGGCGTGGGATGACGAATGCGGGTGAGACATGGGGCGTGCTCGCGGGGGCTGGTGTGTGCGGTCGACCTCGGCCCGAATTCAGAAAGCGATGTTCAAGGGTCGAATTTTACGGTTCAAATCTGAAAGCGCGATCAGTGGATGAGATAGAGCATCGGGAAGAGGAAGATCCAAACAATGTCAACGATGTGCCAGTAGAGAGCGACACCTTCGACGGCGTTGTAGTGGCTGGGGCCGAATTCAAGCCGGGTGGCGCGCTTGAAGAGCCAGAAGTACAGAGCCATGCCAACGATGACGTGGCTGGCGTGGATACCGGTAGCTCCCCAGTAGAGGCCCCACCACAGCGGCTCGTAGGCGTTCTCCCAGCCTGGATAGCTGTAGTACACGCCGGGGAGTTTGCCGGCCTGCCACTTGGGGTAGTACTCGAAGGCGAACTTGACGACGAGGAAGAAGAGCCCCGCCAGGAAGGTGAGTGTGAGGTTGAGCTTCAGGGCGCTCTGGCGATTGAGCTGCGCATCGCGCACGGCGGCGGCGGCGGTGAAGCTGCTGAGGAGCAGAACGATGGTGTTGGCCAGGCCGATGCGCCAATCCAGCAGCGACGAGCCGTGGACAAATGCCTCGGGGTGGAGCATGCGGACGATGGCGTAGTAGCAGAAGAGCCCGCTGAAGAGCAGGATTTCGGTGGCGAGGAAGAGCCACACGCCGAGCTTGACCGACGCGAACTCGTGGTCGCGGTCGCGGAAGTGCTCCGCCTCGCGGTAGGTCTCGTGGCGGGGGAGCACGCCGCGGGAGGTGTCGGACGGGAGAGTGGTCATCGCTGGTCCTCGGTGCGGGAGGCGTTGAATGCGGGAGCGGGAGGCCGGACAGTCGAGCGTTCTGCATGCCGGACGGGCGTCCTCGCCCGGCCGGCTGGGTCAAACCAAATCAGTGCGTCTTGATCGTCGCCACCTTCTTGCGTGCGACCGGCGGCGGCAAGGGGAACTCGCCGGGCTTGGTCTGCGGCGGAACGACGTCGTCAAAGTCGTAAGGGCCGTGGGTGAGCACGGGCTCGTGGTGGAAGTTGTGGGTGATGGGCGGGCTGGCAGTGTCGGTCCAGTCCAGTGTGAGGGCGCCCCATGGGTTGGGCGGGGCCTTGGGGCCGGCGGCCAGCGAGTGGATGAAGTTGCCCGCGTGCACGAGGAAGCCGACCAGCAGCGTGTATGCGCCGATCGTTGAGAGCTGGTGGTAGATGATGAACTCGTCGGCGTAGCTGGCGTAGCGGCGCGGCATGCCGTGCACGCCCATGATGAACTGCGGGAAGAAGGTGAGGTTGAAGCCGAGGAAAACGAGCCAGAAGCCGATCTTGCCGTAGGTCTCGTTGTACATCTTGCCGAACATCTTGGGCCACCACATGTGGAGCCCGCCGACGAATGCGATGATCGTGCCGCCCATCATGACATAGTGGAAATGGGAGACGACGAAGTACGTGTCGGTGAGGTGCAGGTCGGTGTTGAGTGTGGCGAGAGGCAGACCCGTGAGACCGCCGATCGAGAAGAGGAAGAGGAAGCCCAAGGCGTAGAGCATCGGAGTCTTGAGGTCGATCGAGCCCTTGTAGAGCGTGGCGATCCAGTTGAAGACCTTGACGGCCGAGGGGAGGGCGACGAGGAAGGTGAGGGCGGAGAAGACCGCCGCCGCGACTTCGCCCTCGCTGGAGAACAAGTGGTGGCCCCACACCAGGAAGGCGATGGCGGCGATGGCGAGCGAGCTGAAGGCGACGGCGCGGTAACCGAAGACCTTCTTGCGGCTGAAGACCGCGATGAGTTCGGACTGGATGGCCATGCCCGGGAGGATCATGACGTAGACGACGGGGTGGCTGTAGAACCAAAAAAAGTGCTGGAAGAGGACCGGGTCGCCACCGAGGCGCGGGTCGAAGATTCCGATGTGGAAGAGGCGCTCAAAGACCAAAAGCAGGAGCGTGATGCCGATGACCGGCGTCGCGAGGACTTGGATGATGGCCGTTCCGTACATGCCCCAGATGAACAGGGGCATATCGAACCAGCCCATGCCGGGAGCGCGGAGCTTGTGGATGGTGACAACGAAGTTCAGGCCGGTGAGGATTGAGGAGAACCCCAAAATGAACGCCGCCAGGATCATGAAGACCACTTTCCAGTGGCCCGGTTCTGTGATCGTCGAGTACGGCGTGTAGAACGTCCACCCAGTGTCCACGCCGCCGACGAGGGCCGACGCGATCGCAAAGAGCGACCCGAAGACGTAGATGTACCAACTCAAGAGGTTGAGTTTCGGGAACGCGACGTCCTTGGCCCCCAGCATCAGCGGGATAAAGAAGTTGCCCAGCGACGCGGGCACTGACGGCACGATCACCAGGAAGACCATGATCAGGCCGTGCAGCGTGAAGGTGCGGTTGTAGAGGTTATTGGCAGCGTTGAGATCGGTCGCCTGGCCGAACATCGCGCCGAGGAAGTGTCCCTCGAGGTGCGTGGTCTCCTTGCCGCCGACCTGTTCGACCACGGTGCGCGTCGGCGTGAAGAGTTCGGTGCGGACGGCGATGGCCGCCAAGCCGCCCAGGAAGAACATGAAGAGGATCGCCGTGAGGTACATCACGCCGATCTTCTTGTGGTCGATGGTGGTTGCCCAATCCCAGACCGTCGCCCAGAACGTGCTCTTGGGCGTCAGGTAGGATTCGTCGTGACCGTGCCCGTGGTCGTGGGCGTGCTCGGCGGCTTTGGATGGGATGCTGGCCATAGGTCTTTCCTCCCTCGGGGGAGCAGTGGTGGTCTGGCTGACTTACTTCTTTTCTTCCTTCGGCTTGTCGTCTTTCTTCTCGTGGCCCAGGTTGGCGCTGGGGTCGTCCTTGCCGGCAAGGTGCTTGAAGTAGGCGATGACGCCAAAGATCTGCTTGTCGGTGACGTTGCCCTGGGCCGAGGGCATGTTGCCGCCCTCGAAGCCAGCGTGGATCTGGTATGAGGGCTCGAGCATGGACTTGCGGATGTAGTCGTCCCACTTGCCGTCGAAAGCCGGGCCGCGCGAGATCTGGACGTTGGTGCCGTAGGAGTCCTTCCAAGTGGGGCCGGTGCTCTTGGAACCATCCACGGTGTGGCACGAGGCGCAACCCTTGGATTTGTACACCCACTGACCGAGCTGCCAGAGGGGCAGTGACTTCTGTCCGGGCTTGATCTTGGCTCCGGGCGTGCCGTCCACGTTGTCGTGGATGTCGTCGACATTCGCCCAATCGGAGAGCGTGCGCGCGAACTCCTTTGTGGGCAGGACTCGCATCCAGCCGACCATTTCGGAGTGGCTGTTGCCGCAATACTCGGCGCAGTAGATCGGATGGTCTTCGTAGGTGTTCTTGGCGTCCTCGCCCTTGCCCGTCGTACTGGTGATCGGCGTGGTCTTTACCGGCGTGAAGGAGAGGGTCGTGTACCGATTGGGGAACACGTCCATCTTGATGCGCATGGCGGGGATGAAGAAGGAGTGGATGACGTCCTTGGAGATCATCTTGAAGCGGACGGGCTTGCCCTCTTCAACGATGACCACCGGCGCGCTCTCAACGTTCGGCCGGATCGTGATCTCGGCGCCGTTTCGTTTTTCGGTGATGGTCCGGCCGAAGGGCAACTGCTCGCCCGAGCTGGCGCCGTTGGCGTAGAGCACGTTCCACTGCCACATCTGGCCGGTCACCGCGATCTCGTCGCAGTTGGACTGAACAACCTGCGACTTCATGTACCCGTGAAAACCCCAGAAGAACAGGAAGGTGAGGATGATCAGCGGGACGACGATCCAAGTGACCTCAAGGGCGGTGTTGTGGTTGGGCGTGCGCTGCTGGATGACGCCCGCGCTGCGGCGGTATTTCCATGCCCACCACGTCATGGGGATCATCAGCATGAGGAAGCTGATGATGCTGATCCACAGGATGAACATGAACACCCAGTCAACGCCGGTGAAGATGAGATCGCCCTGGGCGTTGGTCGCCAGGTCGCTGTAGGGTGTTTTGAACCAGACTTTGTGGAGCCAGTCGTTCATAACGGGAACCTCGGACTTTCCGGCCGCGGGGCCGGGGTGGTGCAGCGGACGGTTACGCCGGCAGCGGCGTGGGGGGATTCGGCGATTTGGGAGAGACGGGAGCCAACTGAAGTGCGATGCGCCGGCGGCGGCGATCGACCAGCCAGAGACGGACAAGCAGGAGCGAGACCGCCGAGATGGTGACCACGCCACAGAGGCGCATCAGACGCACGACGGCGAGTGTGTACTTGCCGGTGTTGGGGTCCCAGTGGAAACAGAACATGATGATGCGGTCGAAGGTCGAGCCGACGCGGCCGCCCGAGGCCTCGACCAGTGCCAGCTTGAGCTGCTTGGGCGGGAACTCCAGCCCGTATAGATAGCGGGAGATCTTCCCCTGGGGCGTGATCACGAAGATCACGGTGCTGTGGGAGTACTCGTTGGCCTCGGGGAGGTACTTGTACGTGAAACCTAAAGCATCGGCGAGCGCCCGCGGCGTCTGCGGGTCGCTGCTGGTCAGGAATGTCCAGCTCTTCTCGACCAGTTCGTCGCTCACACCCTTGCGGGCGTAGCCGCTGGTGCTGACGGCGTGCCACTTCATCGAATCGTTCGGCCCTTCGGTGGGGTCGAAGCTCACGACGAGGGTCTGGTAGTTGTCGCCGAGGTTGAGTTCGAGTTCGTTGAGCCGTTGACCGAGCTTGTTGATGGTCGTCGGGCAGACGACCGGGCAGCGGTAGTAGACCATCGCCAGCACGACTGGCCGCTTGCCGTCAAAGAATTCCGAGAGCTTGCGCTTCTCGGCATGCTGATCTTGGAAGATCAGGTCGAGCGGGATCCTGGCACCCAGGTGCTCGGTCGGCTCATCGAGCCCACGCAGGGCCGGGACATCGTCCTTCTTGAGCAACACCTGGGCCGACGCCGCGGCGGAGGAGGCGCACACGACAACCAAGGCGAGCACAACTCGCGTCAGGAAGCCGATCGTGTTGCCCGAACCGAGGATCATCGAAACTCCGTCTCCGAACTTGCTTGGCGTTCCCAATTCACTTGGCCTGCTGGTACTTGCTGACCGTCATCTCGATGGCCTTGTCGAGGGTGACCTGGTAGGTGCCCTTGGCCCCGTCGATTTTCTCAAACTGGCTCTTGTCGTTGCTGGGCATCTTGGCCCGGGCCGCCTCGGCCGTGGCGTTCATTGCTCCTCCGAATGCGTCGGTCGCGAAGGGCGCCTGCTCGACGAGCTTCTCTTCCAGGCTGGTAAGGTACCAGTTGTAATAGACCACGACCGCGCCGATGACCGCAACGAGAATAATGAACCCCGCCGCGCCGAAGGCGAAGACCTGTCCGGAGGCGATGTTCTCACCGTGGGCGTGCTGCGGCAGCGTCTCATCGCTGTAGTGCGTGTGCCACGCGTCGGGCGCGTCGTGCTGCTCGGTCGTGTGGGCGTGCTCGTGGGGGTGGGGGTGGTTGTGCGACATGGTGTTCACTCAGGAACGGTGGACCAATCCAAAGTCAGACGTAGTTCTTGTGCTCGGTAGCCTCGCCCAAGCGCGGGTCGCGCATCGGGATGAGCGGGGAGCGGCCGACCTTCCAGACCAGCAACGCGATGACCACGCACAGGGGACCGGCGATGCCGGTGATGTCCACCCATGCGAAGCCGATCATGCCGGGGATCTCCTGCACGCCGCGGCCGTGCTCCATGAAGGTGATCGGCCGGATGAGCCAGAAGATGTCCAGCAGGTGCATCGCCAGCAGCCAGACGGCCATGAGCCCAAGCAAGAACGTCGAACGCTTGACGCCACGGAAGAGCAGGATGACCAGCGGCGCGATGAAGTGACCGAAGACCAGCACCCAGAAGATGTTCTGCCAGCCGTTGTGCTGACGGACGACGATCCACGCCGTCTCTTCGGGGATGTCGGCGTACCAGTAGAGGAAGTACTGGCTGAAGGCGACGTACGTCCAGAAGATGTTGAGCGAGAAGAGCAACTTGCCCATGTCGTGGAAGTGCTCTTCGGTGACAAGACCCTTGAGCCTTCCGCTGCCGCGGAGCGCACAGCAGATGAGGATCGTCATGGCGATGCCGCTGAGCATCGACCCTGCGAAGAAGTAGACGCCGAACATGGTGCTGAACCAGTGGTAATCCAGCGACTTAACGAGGTCGAAACTCGCGAAGGCGGTGGTGATCGCGAAAGCCAGGAGCCCCCACGTGCTCGTCGTCTGGGCGGCGTTGGTCAGGGCCTTCTCGCCCGTCTCGTCCTGACGGCGGCTATAGCCCCACATCCGCATCGCGAGGTAGATCCACACGAAGAAGTAGATCGCCAGGCGGATCATGAAGAACGTGGTATCGAGGTACGCGTGCTTCTCTTCAAGCACCGGGTCGGAGTGGAGCAGCGATGGCTTCATCCACTTGAACAGGTACGTCCCGGCGAACAAGATCGGCACCACGAAGAGGATCTGTACCGGCATCAGGCCGACGATGTTCTCGATCTGGCGCCGGAGCGTCGTGATCCAACCGGCCTGCGTGGCCCGCATCACCAGCAGCAGCACCAGCGCGCCGAGCATGATCGACAGGGTATAGATGAACCCGACGTGGTAAGAACCGAACGCGTGCTTGATCGCGCTGGTCTTGTGGTCGGCGTCGCCGCCGGCGATGAACGGATACGCCGCCGTGGCGCCCAGGCAGGCCACGCCCACCAGCAGCAGTACGCCCATCGCGCCCTTGCCCCAGCCGGCCGGGACCGTCGTGTTTGCAGGCGAGAGGTCCGCCGGCGCGCCATAACCGTGCTGGCCCGCCGCGTGCGAATGCCCATTCTCGTGCCCGTGCGCGCCCGAAACGCTGATCTGACTCATGGCTTCTTCTCCGGCGCGGGTGCGGCGGGTGTCGTGGTAGCGGGGTTTGTCGGAGTTGTCGGCGCGGGGGCAGGAGTGGTCGAGACGGGCGTCGCGCTGGAGCGACGATCAAGATCCTGCAGAATCGCCTCGGGCACATCCGCCCGTGTTCCGGCACGCCACGCCTGCAGCGTGCGCACGTAGGCGACGACCGCCCACGCGTCGTATTCCTTGATCTGCGGCCCGTAGGACGGCATCCGCATCTTGCCGTTCACATCCCAGAGCCCGTTGCGGATCACGCTGAAGACGTAGCCGTCGAGCGGGAAGTTCTGCTCCGGCTGCATCAGCACGGGGTTGTGGAAGTCCGCCGGGATGGGGTTGTAGTACGCCGCCACCGTCCCGCTGGCCGCGCCGTCGAAGCCGTGGCAGGTCGCGCAGTAGATGTTGAACCGCTGCTGGCCGCGCTCGATCGACTTGGCATCAACCTTGAAGCTCGCCGGAATCTTCGCAACAAACTTGCCGTCGGCGCCCTTGCCGGTGAAGTACGGGACATCCTCGCGCAGCACGTTGGCCCGCGCCGGATCATTCGGGTCCATGCTGGTGCCGAAGGGCACCGTCCCCGGCAGTTCCGGGCGCATCTCGCGCCCGTCCTCGTAGAAATCCGAGTGGCTCTGCGGCTTCCACTTCGGGGAATCATCCATGTCCGGGAAGAACTGGCGCGGCGGCTTTTCGGAGCGGTCGCCGCGGCACCCCGCCAGCGTGGCCAGCGCGCCGGCGACGGCGAGCGTCGCCAGCAGGCCGCGTGTCAGGTTGTGGGTCGTCGTCGTCATCGGGAACTCCCGAGTCAATTTCCGTTGCAAGTCAGGTCCGTTGAAAGTCAGGTCAACTTCAGTGGTGATCGGCGGCGGCGGCCTTGCGTTCCTTCTTGTCCTCGACCAGTTCGATCGAAACCGCCCCGGCCAATTGCAGCAGCCGGCGCGTCGCCTCGGGCTCGAACTTCTCGTCCGCAGCCTCGACGGCGATGACGAACTTGTCGTCGCTGCACCGCAGGAAACGCTCCTTGGTCAGCAGCGGGTGGTGCCAGCGCGGCAGGCCGTTGAACGCGAGCATGCCGATCAGTGCCGAGAAGGCGGTGAAGATGACGCCGAACTCGAACGTCACCGGGATGAACGGCTGCCAGGCTCCGTATGGCTTGCCCTGCACGACCGTCCGGAACCCCTCGGTGCCGACCCAGATCTGAAAGAGCATGCCGAGGACCGCCCCGCTGAGGCCCAGAACACCTACAAGCAACGGAAGCCTCGTCGGCGTCAAGCCCATCGACTCTTCCATCCCGTGGACCGGGAACGGCGAGTAGACGTCCCACTTGCGGTAGCCGGCATCGCGGACCTTCTCGGCCGCGTGCGCGAGGTCCGCCGGATTGGCGTACTCGGCCATCACGCCGTACACGTCATCACCAGCCTCGGTCTTGAAAATGCGGGTGCGAGAACTCACGCTTCACCTCCCGTGACCGGAGCCTGCGGTGCGTGGTGCGCCCCCGCGAGCTGGCCGGCGCCGTGCGACGAGCCTTGCCCGGACTTGGCGTACCCCTCCCAGTGCGGGCTTGCCTGCGGCAGCACCAGCTTGATCTCGCTCATCGCAAACTGCGGCAGGAACCGTGTAAACAGCAGATACAACGTCAGGAACGTGCCGACCGACCCGATGAACGTGCAGATGTCCACCGGGGTCGGGTAGAACATGTGCCATTCGCCGGGCAGGAAGGCGCGGTGCAGCGATGTGACGATGATCACGAACCGCTCGAACCACATCCCGATCGTGACGAGGAAGCTGACCACGAAGATCCAGAACGCACTCTGGCGGCACTTCTTGAACCAGAAGATCTGCGGCGAGATGACGTTGCACGACATCATCGTCCAGTAGGCCCACCAGTACGGAGCGCCGTTCTTGTCGATCCACGTGGGGATCACGCGGTTGTAGAGGAATGCGCTCTTCTCGAACTTGTTGCCCGAGTACCACGCGATGAAGAACTCCATCGAGTACGCGAAGCCGACCATCATGCCCGTGGCCAGGATGATCTTGGCCATGTTCTCCAGGTGGCGCTGGGTGATCAGGTCCTTCATCCCCGGGAACAGCAGACGCGAGGGGATGAGCAGCAGGAGCACCATCGCGAAGCCGCCGAAGATGGCTCCCGCGACGAAGTACGGCGGGAAGATCGTCGTGTGCCAACCGGGCAGGATCGAGGTGGCGAAGTCGAACGACACGATCGAGTGCACCGAGAGGACCAGCGGCGTCGAGATGCCCGCGAGCATCAGGTACGCCTTCTCGTAGTTCTGCCAGTGGCGGGTGCTGAAGCGCCAGCCCAGCGAAAGAAAGCCGTAGACGTACGCCCGCACGGCATCGACGCGGATACCCGTGAATGGCAGTGTGACCGGGTCACGGTCCTTCATCAGCCGAAGCGCCGCACGGTCACGCAGGGTCGCAAAGTCCGGCACCATGCCCATGAACCAGAACAGGGCCGAGACCGTGCCGTAAGTGGAGACCGCGAAGACGTCCCACAGCAGCGGGCTCTTGAAGTTCGGCCAGATCGCGTTGGAGTTGGGAACGGGAGCGAGCATCCAGGCCATCCACGCGCGGCCGACGTGGATGCCGGGGAACGTCGCGGCACAGATGACGGCGAAGATCGTCATCGCCTCGGCGGCGCGGTTGATCGATGTACGCCACTTCTGCTTCAGCAGGCAGAGGATGGCGCTGATCAGCGTCCCGGCGTGGCCGATACCGATCCAGAACACGAAGTTGGTGATGTCCCAGGCCCAGTCCACCTGGTTGTTCAGACCCCACACACCGACGCCGGTGATGATGAGGTAGATGATCATCAAGGGCATGAGTGCCGCGACGTGGGCCGCGACCAGGAACGACGGCATCCACCACTTCCCCGGCCCCTTCTCGACGTACCCGCACACAGTCTCGGTGATCGAGTGGAAGTCCCGCCCGCCCAGCACCAGCGGTGCGCGCGTCGCCGGGTCGGTGACCAGTGAACCGTCGCCGATGCTGGGGTCATGCATCGACGGCCGCGGGGCCGGCGGCGCCAGCCCGGCCAGCCGGGCGGCGGAGATCTGATCGGGGTGAAGGGCGCTCATGCTCGGGCTCCCAGGACGGACAGGCTCATGACGTAGCCGTCACGGCCGCGCTTGTTGGAATCGATGAAACTGTGCTTTTCCCCGACGTGGGGGGCGTGCTCGTCGCCGCCATGCTCCCCGCCCAGGCCGTGGGGGCCGAACGGGTTGTCGAACGCCTTGAGGCGGTCCACGTCGTTGATCGCCGTCAGCAGTTGCTTGCTGGGGTTGTTTACGCGGAGCAGATGGCTCGTGCGCGGCACGGTCTTGAGGTAGCCCAGCAGCAGGTACGCCCGGGGATTGTCCCGCCAGAACTTCACCATGCTCCCGAGACGCTCGGCGCCCTCGCCGTTCTTGTACGGCGTGTCCTTGTCCAGCGTGTCGCCGAAGACGATCGCGTTGGTCGGGCATGCCTGCTGGCATGCCGTCTGGACATAGCCGTCGGGGATGCCGTCGGTGTCGAACGCGTACTGCTCACCCGCACGCACCTTGCCGAGCTTGTAGGCGATCTTGGCTTCGTTGGTCCGCTGGATGCAGTACGAGCACTTTTCCATCACGCCGCGCGAACGCACCGTGACATTCGGGTTCTTCTGCATCCGGCTGATCTCGTCGAGCTTCTTGCGGATACGCGGCGGGATCAGGTTGTGGTTCTTGGGCAGGTTGTTGCTGATGGTCTCGCCGACCATCTCCTTCACGGGCTCCTCAAGTCCGCCGTTGAACTTCGTCACGCCGTAGTCGAAGAAGTTGAAGCGCCGGACCTTGTAGGGGCAGTTGTTGGCGCAGTACCGGGTGCCGATGCACCGGTTGTACGTCATGAAGTTGTGGCCCTCGGGGCCGTGTGTCGTTGCGTTGACCGGACAGACCGTCTCGCACGGCGCGCTCTCGCAGTGAACGCACGCCACCGGCTGGTACATCATCGCCAGCTCGGGGTCGTTCCAGTCGTTGCGCCGTCCCTCGCGGTCGGCCGTCTCCAGCGAGGAGACGAAGTACCGGTCCACGCGGATCCAGTGCATCTCGCGGCCCTTGTTGACCTCGATCTTGCCGACCACCGCGATGTTGTTCTCCGCCTGGCAAGCGATCGTGCAGACATTGCAACCCGTGCACGTGCTCAGGTCGATCGTCATCCCCCACTGCGCCCGCCGGGCGAAGGCGTTGCGCTTGTCGGTGCTCTTGCCCGGCTCCTCGCTGGCGCGGTTGGGGTCAAACCCGTCGCCGCGTTTGGCATCAAAGGGGTTGGCGTAAATCCCGTATCCCGACGGCTGGTGGGGCAGTTCGGTCCCCGCGAGCCGCTCGGCGAAGTCGAGCGGGAACGGACGCCCGTACGAGTCCGTGCGCGTCTTGTTGCTCGAGGCGATCTCCTCGTGCAACTTCGTGCTGTTCCACGCCTGCACGTCCACTTGACGGGCGATCGCACGTCCCTCCATCGACCAATGCGTCTGCATGCTGCTGATGTTGTACCACTGGTCACCGGTGTCCACCGGCGTCAGCGTCGCGCCGCCGGCGGCCCAGGCGTTCTTGCTCGTGCGCACCGCGAACGTGTTGAAACCGGTGCCGTTGCCGACCAGGCCCACGGCCTCGCGGCCATAGCCCAAGGGAAGCACAACCGTGTTGTCGGGCACGCCGGGCACCGCCCAGCAGGCGATCCGCATCTTGCGGTCGCCGATCTTCAGTTCCGCCACTCGCCCCTTGGGCTTCTTGTCGGTCTCGGCGGTCTGGTGCAGGTCCAGGTCCTTCGCCGTCGTCGGGCTAATCAGGGCCACGTTGTCCCAGCAGATGCGCGACGACGCCTCGGGCAACTCCTGCAGCCACGCGTTGTTGTTCCATCGCCCGTCGTGCATCGCCACACCGCGGAAAGCCACGGCGAGCGCCTGGCGGCTGGGGGCGGTGGCAACCTGCACCGCGCCGATGCCCGTGGAGATCTTGTCGAACCCCGCGACCATCTCCGTCGGCTTCGCCGTCGGAGCCACGCCAAGCACGCCATTGTGCAGGGCCCGGCTCCACAGTGTGTCGAAGCCCGCGTCGGACTTGGGCATCCACGCGGCGATATTCTTCTTCCACACATCGCGCACGATCTCATACCCGACCGCCTTGGGATAGCCCGCGATCAACGCCAGCATCTCCAGTTCGCTCATCCCGCCGTAGATCGGCGCGATCATCGGCTGGATCGGGGCGATCATCCCCTCGACCGACTGGGTATCACCCCACGCCTCGAGGTAGTGGCAGCCGTTGAGCTTCCACGTCGAGGCCGCGACAGTCTCGTTGTTGTCGGTGCTCAGGGCGATGCGCTCGGGGACCTTCTTGAACTTCTCGGCGAAATCCAGTTCTGCCGGCGCGTTGTACACCGGGTTGCACCCGATCGTCACGACTGTCTTGACCTGCCCGCCGTCGATCGCCTTGCACAGGTCGGCCAATGCCGCCGCCGAGTTCTGGGCCTCGCCGTCGCCCAGCGGTGCGTACCGCACCGTCTGGCCGACGTTCCCCAGGGCCTGGTTCAAACCCGCCACAAGGGCGTGAACCCACGCCGGCTGCGATGCGCCGACACAAATGATCGACTTGCCCGCGAAATCGGCCGACATCAGGTCCGCCGCCACCGCATCAGCGAACGCGTCCACTTCGCCGTTGCCCGCCAGCCGATCGGCCGCGAGCGTAAGGGACTTGGACCCCGGCACCTGGCGCTTGTTGAGCACCCTCGCCGCCACCTTGGCGATGAACGCCTCGATCTCCGCCGGCGCCATCCGCCGCCGGTGGTCCGCCAGGCTGCCCGTCGAACTGAACGACGGCTCCACCATGTAGAACCGGCTGATCGAGTCCTCGACCTTCGCGACCCGCCGGTTGGCAGCGAAGTCGCGTGCGTACGTCATCGATAGCGGCTCGAACTGCGTGAAATCGCGGTCGAGGCTCACGATCAACTTGGCCTTGGAAAAGTCCAGCACTTCGCGGACCGGCCGGCCGAAGGCCGTCGCCAGACCGTCGATCGCCCCCCGGTTCTCCAGCGCGTCGTAGCTGATCCATGTGGCCTTGGGGAAGCGGGCCTTGACGGCGGCCTCCATCGCGTCGCGGCAGGGGCTCGTCTTCTTTTCGACGATGATCGCCAGGCCTGCGCCGCGCGTCGCGTCGTACTGCTTGAAGTGCTCCGGCGCCCACGCCTTGGGGAAGTCCTCGCTCGTACGCGGCGCGTCCTGACCGTTCACCACCTGCGACGGCTCGGTCAGCCGGTCGGGGTCGTACATGTCCAAAATGCTCGCCTGCGCCCATAGGCCGCTCTTGCCCTGGTTGTTCGGGTGCAGCGGGTTGCCCTCGATCTTCGTCGGCCGTCCCTCGTGCGTCTCGACCAGCAGACCCTCGGCCCCACCCCCCGGCAGCGGCATGCTCGTCGCGTAAAAGAGCGACTTGCCCGGGATGATGTCCTCTGGCACGTTCTTCGAATACGGCAGGATCTTGTGGTCCGGCCGACGGCAGCCGGGGATGCTCACCACGCCCGCCAGCGCCAGGCCCGCGCCCATCAGTTTCAGGAACGTGCGCCGAGAGCCTTCGAGAAGCTCCGACGCGCCCGCCGGAAACTCACGCTCGAGGTTCTCGCGGAACTCGGGCGTGTCGGCCAGATCCTCCAGCCCCCGCCAGTAGGCCTTGGATCCACCGGCCGACCCCACCAGCGCGTGCGCCGTCCGCTCGCTGTGAAGCGGGAGGCCTTCCTTCTTGCTCGACGGGCATTGATCTTGGCTCATGCGTATGGCCTGTCTTTCTGATTCGCTCGATCCCAACCTGCTGACCGCTGACTCTGCTTCTGATCGCCTGTTCGTCTGGTCGACTTCAGACTTCTAATAGTGGCACGACCCGCAGCTCTCGGGCGCGGAAATGTGCCGCTCTTCGTAGAACTTCTTCTGCGTCGGCAGTTTCGCGGGGTTGTCCACCCACTCGCGCTCCGCCTCGAACAACCGTGTCACCAGCGCGTCGCTGTAGACGCCGCCCCCCTGCTTCGGATCGCCCTTGCGCGGCACCAGCTTCGGCTCCGGATCGCGGTGGCATTCGAGACACCAACTCATGCTTAGGGGTTCGTGCTGGTACACCACCGGCATCGTCGCGATGTTGCCGTGGCAGCTCACGCACGAAACGCCCGCACTGATGTGCGACTGGTGCGGGAAATTCCGGACGTAGTCCGGAAGTTTGTGGATGCGGCGCCAGTCGATCGGCTTGTCCGCGGCATACGCCTGACGGATGAACTCCGTCTTGTCCTTGTGCGTCGGGCTCTCGGTCCAGAGCTTCAGCTTGTCCTCGGTGTGGCAACCCATGCACGTCGCCACCGCCGGGATGTTCGCCTCGGCCGACTGCTCGATAGACGAGTGGCAATAGCGGCAGTCCATCCCCAGCTTGCCCGCGTGGATCTGGTGGTTGAACCCGCCGCCCGGCTGCTTGGGCATGTACCCCACATCGAAGTACTTCGGCGTGAAGTAATACCAGACGATCCCGACCACCGTGACCAGACCGCCGGCCGCTCCAGCTGCCATCAGCGTCGGCAGCCCGTTGGTCCATCGTGGGAAAATGGTTGACACCGGCCTGCTCCTGACGAGTAACCCAAGAATCCGGAAAGGTGGTCCGGCGGCCCGTTCATCCCCGAAAACACCACCGAGCCGGAGTTTTACCTACCAAACGCGATGTTTGCTATCGCCAACAGTGTTCTTGCCAGACCAGAATATCTACGCTCTGAGCGTAGCCCAATTCACCCCATCTTTGCAAGCGCTTGCTTCGAGACTCCGGAGCACCCATGACTTCCAGCCATCCCGCGTCGCTCAATGCCACCCGCGCAGCCATCGCGCTCCCGGCAATCGTCACTGGCTTTGCCACGGCAGTCGCCATGTGGGTGGTTTGGGTGGTCGCTCATCACCCGGCAATCAACTTGCCGCCGGCGGTTATCGGACCTGTTTTGCTGCTCCTTCAAATCGGGTCGGTGGCTTGGTGGATCCGGCGAGTTGCAGCTAGTCAACTCAAAGTTGGTAGTTTGTCAGGTATTGTGATGGGCACCATCAACTCACTCCTCCTTGGAGGCATGATCGCCAAGCAATTCGGGGCCACTGCCGCACCCGGGCTGGAGGGTTTGCCTCACAACGCACCACTGGTGATTGGTCTTTTCATCCTCGGCAGCGGCGTGCTGGGTGGCGTCGGGGGCGCGATTGGGTCGGCGATGGGGCCGACTCCGGGAGCTGGGGATGACACCCGGTCCTGCTGGCTGGCGCGATTCGCGGTGGTTGCCGCCGTGGCGGTGGTCCCCCTGCTCACACTCGGTGGCGCGGTGACCAGCGCCAACGCCGGACTTTCAGTACCCGATTGGCCCGGGACCTACGGGGCCAACATGTTCCTGTACCCGATCGGCCTGATGGCCGCCGACCCACGTGTGTTTCTCGAACACACGCACCGGCTCTTCGGCTCGCTGGTCGGGCTGACGACGGTTGTGCTCTTCGTCGCGACCCTGATTGTCGATCGGCGCACTTGGATCAAGGTTTTCGCCGGTGTGCTGGTGCTCGCGGTCATCGCACAGGGCGTCGTCGGAGGCATCTGGGTCCTCATGGCCCAGGAAAGCGGCATGGATCCGCGGCTGGCCCGCTGGCTTCCGGTGTTCCACGGTGTCATGGCCCAGGTCTATTTCGCCGGTGCGGTGGCGTTCGCCGCGGCCACCAGCCTGGCGTTTGCGCAGGTCGCCCCCAACCCGCACAATGCGCTCATCAAGGGTCCGGCCAAGTGGACCAAGATCCTCTTGGGCGTGCTGCTGGTGCAACTGGTCATGGGCGCGATGTACCGGCACCTGCAGTCCAAGCACGCCCTGTTCACCCATATCGGCGTAGCACTCGTGGTGGTCGCCCTTGCCCAAGTCGTGGGGTTCCGCATGAAGAAACTCGCTCGCGAGGGCGTTTCGGCCTCGCGGCAATTGGAGGTGTCGGGAACGGGCGTGGCCCACACCGCCGGCCTCCAATTCCTTCTCGGGTGGTTGGCGTTCTTGGTCGTCGGCACGGCCGCGGCACGGGTCAACCCGACGGCGGACCAGCTCACTACTACCGATGTTGTTTCCGGGTGGTACGCCCTGGTGCGGTCCGCCCACCAGGTCAACGGCGCGGCGCTCATCGCCCTGGCCACGCTTGCAGCCGTATGGGCTGGACGGGTGGCCAGCAAGGCCGCGAATCAGGGAGCGAACGGCCCGATGGAGCCCAAATCCACCTCGGTGACTACCGCGACCTGATCCCGCCTCCGCGGAATCGGTCCCAACTGGGTCCGAAAAAGCTCGATACTTGGTGTGCAGACCCGGTGGGCAATCGCGCCGCCCGTGGCACGTTGTTCATCTGTCTGGTTCCTGACTCGAGAGGGCCGCCCGATGCGCATGCAGCCTGAACCCGTCCCGTCGCCCGCCACCCGGCCTTTCCCCACCGCCGGCGAGCGCGTGAGCAGTTCTCTGTCGCCGATCAGCAAGGGCGCGTTCGGCTTCGACGAGGCCCGGCACCTGCTCTGGCGCGCCGGCTTCGGCGGCACGCCGTCGCAGATCCAAACGCTGGCAACGTGGGGCCCCGAGAAGTCGGTGGACCACCTGATCAAGTTCGGTGCGGTGCCGACGGATGCGGTGACACCGGAGGCCTTCGACAAGGACATCATGCGCGAGCCGACGGCCGAAGAGCGCCAGATGCAGCGCCGGGCGGCACAAAGCAAGGACGAGGACACCCTGGCCAAGATCCGGCTCGAACGCCAGAAGGCCGAGGCCGAGGACCGCGAGCAGATCCGCAAGATCCAGCAGTGGTGGCTGAAGCGGCTGGTCGAATCGGCCCGCCCGCTCGAGGAGCGCATGGTGCTCTTCTGGCACGGACACTTCGCCACGTCCTACCGCACGATCGAAGACTCGTACCACATGTACCAGCAGAACCTGCTGTTCCGCAAGAACGCGGTCGGCAACTTCGGCGATCTGCTCTACGGCATCATCCGCGACCCGGCGATGCTGAAGTACCTCAACAACAACCAGTCCCAGAAGAACAAGCCCAACGAGAACCTCGCCCGCGAGATCATGGAGCTGTTCTCCCTCGGCGTGGGCAGCTACACGGAGAAGGACATCAAGGAGGGGGCCCGCGCCCTCACCGGCTACACCTACCGCGACGACGACTTCACGTTCCAGAAGGGCAATCACGACGACGGCCGCAAGAACATCCTCGGCCAGAGCGCCAACAGCGGCGACGACTTTGTCAAGATCCTTCTCGATCAGCCCGCCTGCGCCAAGTACATCGTCACCAAGTTCTACCGCTATTTCGTCGCCGACTACCCATCGGGGCGCAAGAACGTGGATACAGCGGCGACGCAGGTGATCAACGAACTCGCCTCGGCCTTCCGCTCCAGCAAGTACGACATCGGCGCGACGCTGCGCAAGCTCTTCATGAGCCAGCACTTCTACGAGCAGGCCCTGCGCAACGAGCAGATCAAGAGTCCCGTGCAACTGGTCGTCGGAGCGATCCGGTCGTTCAACACGCCGGCCCGCTCGCTGGCGGACCTCAACGAATCAATGGCGAAGATGGGCCAGGAAATCTGCTATCCCCCCAGCGTCAAGGGGTGGGATGGCGGCCGCTCGTGGATTAACAGCGCCACGATGTTCATCCGCCAGAACGTGCTGGTCTACCTCATCACCGGCCGCCGCCCCGGCGGCAAGGACGCACTGGCCGACCAGGAGAAGTTCGACCCACAGGCGCTGATCACCCAGCTTGCCGATGCCTACCCGGAAGTCACCAGCGGCAGCCCCGACGCCGTGATCGACGCCCTCCTCCGCTACGCCCTCGGGCGCACCACGCCCAACGGCCGCCAGACACTGGTGGACTACATCCAGTCCAACGGCGGCCGCCTGAATACCAAAACGATGACGGAACTGATGTTGCTGATCACGGCGATGCCGGAATATCAGCTCTGCTGAAGTGATGAAATGGCCAAATGGCGAAATTGCCAAATGGCCAAATGTGTGTATTCGCCGTTCGATTTGGCCATTTGGCAATTTGGAACTTTGGCCATTGCAGGAGCCCCGCATGTCCTCCGATCCCTTCACCGCCTTTACGCGCCGCGAGTTCCTTTCGACCGGGCTGGTCATGGCTTCGGCCGCGGTGACGATCCCGTACTTCCTCAACCGCTCGGCCCTGGGCATGCCGATGCCCGAGTGGGGCGCGACGAGTATCCCCGGCGTGCCGGAAGACCACATTCTGGTGGTGGTGCAGCTCGGCGGCGGCAACGACGGGCTGAACATGGTGGTCCCTTACGGCGAGAAGGCGTACTACAACGCCCGCCCACAGATCGGCATCCCCGAGAGCAAGGTCATCAAGCTCAGCAAGGCCGAGGTTGGCCTGCACCCGTCGATGAAGCCGATCGCCGAGATGTACGACTCGGGGATGTGCACGATTGTGCAGGGCGTGGGCTACCCCAACCCCAACCGCTCGCACTTCAAGAGCATGGACATCTGGCACACCGCCGAGACCGACGCCACGGGCGACGGCTGGCTCGGCCGCTACTTTGATTCCGAGTGCTGCGGCTACGGCAAGGGCGAGAGCGGCAAACCCGACGACGCGCCGAAGAAAGACGCCAACCCGCAGATCGGCATCGCCATCGGCGAGACCGCACCACTGGCGATGAAGGGCCGCTCGGTTTCCGGAATCAACTTCAAGAGTCCGGACCTATTCCGCTGGACGGGCAAGGACGTCAACAAGAGTCTGACCGACTCATACGACCGGATCAACCGCAATGAGGCGCCGAGCCTCACGGAATTGGGAGCCGATCCCAACAGCAATGCGGCATTCCTGACCCGCACCGCGCTGGATGCCCAAGTCTCCAGCGACACGATCCGGCGGGCCGTAGCCACCCCATCACGCACACCGTACCCGGGCGGAGAACTCGCTCAACAGCTCAAGATGGTCGCGGCGATGATCAACGCCAAGCTCTCCACCCGTGTGTATTACGTCACGATGGGCGGCTTCGATACACACTCCGGCCAGGGCGGTGAGAACGGCCGACATGCGCAGCTGCTCACGCAATTCTCCCAGGCGATCAAGGCCTTCTACGAGGACCTCAAGTCGTCCGGCAACGACGGGCGCGTGCTGGCGATGAGCTTCAGCGAGTTCGGCCGGCGCGTCGGCCAGAACGCCAGCAACGGCACCGACCACGGCACCGCTGCCCCGATGATGCTCTTCGGCCCGATGGTCAACGCGGGCGTCGCCAACGACCACCCGAGCCTGACCGACCTCGACGCCGGGGACCTGAAATACCACACCGACTTCCGCTCCGTCTACGCGACCATCCTCGAGGGGTGGCTCAAGGCCGACAGCAAGAAGATCCTCGACGGGTCGTTCAAGTCGATGAGCGTGCTCAAGAAGACCTGATCACCGGCGGGATCGGCGAGGTGTCCACCGATGCCGCGGCCGACAAGAAGATCTCGCGGGCAGCTGCAAAGTCGTTGAGGGCCGTCCGGCGGCCGCACTCCGGGCATTGCACGCTTTCGTGATCGATCGGCAGGCCGAGTAGTTGGTACTTGCAGCCGGGGCAGAGTGTGTCGAAGAGCTGCTGTCGGATGGCCCGACGCAGCCATATGTCGCGGGCGATCAACCAGCCGAACGCCGGTGCACCGAGGTAGATCAGCAACTGGACCGCCCCGATCGGCAGTTCCAGGATGCTGCGCGTGCGCGGATGAATCGCTTCGATCAAAGGGTCCATGACGATCGACGCCACGATCAGAGTCACGATCACGAGCACGATGCCGACCGCCAGAGCCCAGGCCATCGAACCGCCGTACCGCTCGCGGGCGATGCGAACATAGTTCTCGCACTCGGCGTTGCTGAAGCGGTCCAGCTCAGGGAACGCGCGGTAGACCTTGTTCCAGGGGAATCGCACAATGCGACCGTAGGCCCGCACAATCTCGAGGTTTTGTCACACGCCGGTATCGAAATAACTCACGCCAGCGCCGAGTCGGTCCTGGCCATCGCCAGCCGCAGCATGCCGCTGTAGCCGCGGGTCTGCACCATGTACGCCTGCAGGTTCGATCCCGGGCACTCGGTGCTGCGGATCTCCTGGTGCGTGTAGACGCGGGTGATGGGCACGCGGAAGCGGCGCATCTGCTCCGCGACGAAGCGATCGAGCGTGGCCTTCTGCGCGGCGGTCGGCCGCTGCAGGTTGTAGTTGCCCAGGCACATGATGCCGAGGTTGTGCTCGTTGTTGAACTCAACGTGCGCGCCCTGATACCTCACATCGCGCCCTTCCCAGACACGCCCGGCCGGGTCGATTACGTAGTGGTAACCAATGTCGGCCCAGAGTGAGCCGTCCCGCGCCTTGCGCTGGGTGTGCGAATTGCGGACCGACTCGATGCGCGACGCCGCGGAAGATTGGTCGGTGCTATTGAACGCGCCCATCCCGTCGTGGTGCACAGTGATGCGATCGATGCCGTTCATGGGCACGATGTTGTTCATCCGCGCCACGCCCATCTTGGCCCACGCGCTGCGGGGCAGTACCGACATCGAGCCGGTCGTCGGCACGGTGGGGATCTGCGGCGGCGCCGACACCACGGTCGGCGTGGGGCGGTAGGGCGCCGGCGGCATCGGCGGCGGCGGCGAGTTGCCCGGCCAGTTCAGGGGCACATCGTTCGCGGCGACGTCGGACCCGCCGGTCGCGCAGCCCGCAAGCGTGACAAGGCCGAGGGCCATGCCACCCTCGAGAAGCGAACGCCGGGAAAGTTCAAGTTTCACAGCAGATAGATCGGACATGGCGCGGTCCGGGCTTCAAGTTCCACCAAGGTCCGAGAGTGTACCGGGCCAACACTCGGGCGCACAGCATCTTGCCCGCCGCGCAGACAGATTGATCGCCCGCTATTCCTGCGAGCGGCGTCGGTTCGGGGTTCTCCCGGCGCAACGGACTCAGCGAACGGAGGCGACCAGGTACGACACGTGCGACCGGCACGCTTCTCCATGGGCCTTGGCCCGGAAGACGCCGTTGCCGCCCCCCTTGCCGTCGTCCCCTTCCCAATAGACCGCGACGTTCCCGAACCCCGCCTCGTGGAGGATGTCACGCAGCTCGGGCATGCTCCACATCCGCCAGTGGTAAGTGAACGCGTTGGTCAGGCGGGTGCCGTCGCGGAACTCGAAGTGGATGCGGCAGAGGTAGTCACCGCTGATCGGGTCGTATTTCGCCTGGTCCCAGACATAGGTGAACCCGGCGAAGCGCGTCCGCTCGCGCATCTCCACCTGCACATCCGACCCCCCGAGGTGGTCGAGGATGAACACACCCCCTGGCCGCAGGGCCCGGCGGACCTTTCGGAAGTAGTCGAGCATGGCTTCCCGCTGTTTGAAGACCCAGTAGGAGAAATTCAGGGCCAGCACGGCCTCCACCTTCGGGCCACTCACCAACCTGGGCGACAGCACGTTGTCGCAGAGCAGCGTCAACCGCGACCGCTGCTCGTCGGTCAAGTCTTTGGTGTTGCGTCTGGACTGGACGAGCACGGTGTCGCGGTGCAGGTCTACGCCGATGGCCCGGTTGCCCTGGCGACGCTTCACCCAGGTCGCGGCGATGTACGCCGTGCCGCAGAAGTCCTCCCGGATCAGCGTCGGGCACGGACGTTTCCGTTCGCGGCAGACCTTTTCGAGGAACTCGAGTTCGGAGTCCGGATCTTGAACTGAACCTTGGTACAAGGCGTACCGGTCGGCGGTTCGGGCGGTCAACGCGGGGCGCTTCTTGCGCGGCGAGGGCTTGGCTGCGGGCTTCCGGCGGCGGGACGTCGGGGTCTTCGGCATAGGGCGGGGAATCTAGCCGGGCCGGGTGAAGCTTGCGCAGGGCTTGGACGATCTGATTCCCTCGGTCGTCGCGTCGGACGGGGTGCGCTTACAGTCTGCCCCTCACGTCCGAGAAGGAGCGGTTTTATGCGTTTGAGCATGGTCGGAACGGGCTACGTCGGGCTGGTCACAGGCGTCTGCCTCGCCAACACAGGCAACGATGTGGCGTGCCTCGACGTCGATGCTCGCAAGGTCGAGATGATGCGTGCCGGCAAGAGCCCGATCTACGAGCCCGGGCTCGACGAGCTGCTCGACCGCAACATCAAGGCCGGACGCCTCCACTTCACCACCGACGCCTGGGCGGCCCACAAGGACGCCGACATGATCTTCATCTGCGTCGGCACGCCCTCCGACGAGCGCGGCCACACCGACCTGAAGTACGTGGACTCCGCCGCCGACGCCATCGCCGAGGTGCTGATCAAGCTCGGCCCCTCGCAGAAGCCCAAGGTCGTCGTCGTCAAGAGCACAGTCCCCGTCGGCACGACGTTCCGCGTACGCGACCGCATCCGGGCCAAGGTCGGCCCGTCGATCCCGTTCGAGGTCGCCGACAACCCTGAGTTCCTGAAAGAGGGCGCGGCGATCGACGACTTCAACAAGCCTGACCGTGTGGTCGTCGGCGTCGAGAACGATCGTGCCGCTCAGGCCATGCGCGACCTCTACGACCCGTTCGTCCGCAACGGCCACCCCATCCACGTGATGGATGTCCTCTCTGCCGAGATGGTCAAGTACGCCTCCAACGCGATGCTCGCGTGCAAGATCAGCTTCATCAATGAGATGGCCAACCTCTGCGAGGCGTACGGCGCCGATGTCGGCAAGGTCCGCGAGGGTATGTGCGCCGACAAGCGCATCGGCAACCAGTTCCTTTACCCGGGCCTCGGGTACGGTGGCTCCTGCTTCCCCAAGGACACCCTCGCTTGCATCATGATGGGCGAGAAGGCCGGCGTCCCCACGCCGGTGAACAAGGCCGTGCACGACCTGAACCAGGCGCAGCGCGACCGCTTCTTCGCCAAGATCATGGGCCACTTCGGCGGCAAGTCCGCCGCGGGCGGGCTCAGCGGCAAGACGCTGGGCTTCTGGGGCATCGCCTTCAAGCCTCGCACCGACGACATCCGCGAGGCACCGTCGATCACGCTCATGCGCAAGGCGCTGGGAATGGGCGCGAAGGTCAAGGCCTTCGACCCCGTCGCCAACGAGAACGCCCGCGCCGAGCTTGGCGACGCGTTCTCCATCGTCGATGACCTCTACGCCGCGGCCGAGGGGGCCGATGCGCTGGTCGTCTGCACCGACTGGGATGAGTTCAAGAGCCCCAACTGGGAGAAGCTCGCCAAGCTCATGAAGGGCAAGGTAATCTTCGACGGACGGAACCTCTACCGGCCGGCAACGATGCGCGAGAACGGGTTTGCACACTACTCGGTTGGGCGGGCGGCGGTGACTGGCAAGTGATGCCGGGTTCGATCGAACCTGTATCATCAGGCGCGTGAGCAACTCGCCAGTCCAGATCACCCGCGCCGACTGGCTCCTCGCCGCGCCCACGCTCCCCCCCGCGTCCATCGATCTTCTCTACGCCGACCCGCCATTCAACACCGGCGCGGCCAAGCGCACGCCGCCCGGCGCGAGGAAGGCCGGTCGCATCATCGACGCGACTTACGCGGACCGCTTCGGCTCCTCAACGGCGTTTGTCGACTGGCTGCGCGAGCGCCTGACCGCCACGCTCCCGGCCCTCAAGCCGTCGGCCAACATTCTGATCCACATTGATTGGCGCACCAGCCACCGCGTGCGCGTACTCCTCGACGAGTTGCTCGGTGAGGATTGCTTCGTCAACCACCTGATCTGGTGCTACGGCCTGGGCGGCAGCTCGCCGCGGCGTTTCGCCCGCAAGCACGACGACATCCTGCTCTACTGCCTCGACCCGCGCAAGGCGTATTTCAAGGCCCCGCGCGTCGCCGCCACCAGCCGCCGGATGCAGGGGCAATCCAAGAAAGCAACCGACGTGCTTGACATCCCCTCGATCAACAACATGGCCCGCGAGCGCACCGGCTACCCGACGCAGAAGCCGCTGGCGCTGCTCGAGTTGCTCATCGGCGCCTGCTGCCCGCCGGGTGGAGTCGTTCTCGACCCATGCTGCGGCAGCGGCACCACGCTCGTCGCCACGGCCTCGCTCGGGCGCGGCGCGATCGGCTTTGATCTCAGTCCTGCTGCCGTGCGACTCGCCCGCCAACGCCTCGATGCCTCCAGTCGCTAGACTCCCGGCAGATGTTCAAGTGGCTGGCCCGCCAATACGCCAAGCGCATCGTCAACATCAACGTCAACATCATCGTTGCCGGGCTGGTCGCCATGTCGCTCGGCACGGTCCCGGTCCACCTGTCGCGCTACCTCGGTGTCACCGACGACGAGCACATCAAGATCAAGATCATCTTCTTCGCCTCCGACTGGCTCTTCGACCTCATCGTCGTGGTCGGTCTGCACTGGCTCGCCAACCACATGCCCAAGCGATACGCCCGCACACGCAAGGTGATCGCCAAGGCCGAAGACATCGTCGAAGATGCGCCGCCGCCGACCCCGTTCCTCAAGGACACCGCGCTGCTGCAACTCCAGCGGGCGCTGCTGAGCCTCTTCCTCTACCCGGCGGCGTGGTTCCTCATGTCGCGGTTCCTTGACCTCGGCATGGCGCGGGAATTGGCGAGCATCTGCTCGATGATCCTCGCCATCTGCATGACGCGCGTCATCCACACGATCTGGCTGATCCGCATCGACCGCCGGGCCTTGGAAGAGTGGCAGCGCACCAAGGCGCAGCGCCTGGCGGCCCACACCGCCGAGCGTGCGGCGATCGAAGCCAAGGCCGCGGCGAAAGCCGCCGCGGGCGCAGCACTATCGAGCGCCACACCCGATGAGCACACTTCCAACGACAACGGCTCACCGTCAAGTCCACGAAAGACCGCCGGCCAAGAAAAGCAATGATCGGATGCTGTTTGCCCCGCTGATCGCCCTCTCGTCGAGGGGTCTGTGCGCGCCTCGTCTTCGCGCTCTCTGCCCCTAACCTGCCCCCATGTGCGGCATCGCGGGCATCGTGCGCATCACTTTGGCGGCAGACGCCGCCGCGCGCCGCCACGCCCTGACACGCCCGCACACTGACGCGATTCCCGAAACCTGGCTCGACATTCTCGACGCCTCTATCCGACGCCGCGGGCCCGACGGCCAGGGTCGCTTTCGTGATCGCGCGATCCGCGGCGACGGCGCGATCATCGATGTCGCCATCGTGCACCGCCGTCTCGCCATCCTCGACCCGGCGTGCGGCGCTCAACCGATGGTGTCGCAAGTTGCCCGCGGCGATCACGCAAGCAGCCCCGAATTCGGCCTTCTCCCCCTCCCCCTCCTCTTCAACGGTAAGCCGCACGACGCCGTCAGCTACCGTCCGCTCGACCCGACCGGCGACCTCGTCGCCACCGCCTTCAATGGCTGCATCTACAACCACCGCTCTCTCCGCACCGAACTCCAAGCCTTCGGCCACATCTTCGCCTCCGACCACAGCGACACCGAAGTCCTCCTCCACGGCACTCGCCAGTGGGGCGAACGCCTCCACGAGTACCTCGACGGCATGTACGCCTATGCCGTCTGGTCGCGCCGTGACGCGTCGCTACTACTCGCTCGCGACCCGGCGGGCGAAAAGCCGCTATATGTCGCCGCGCTCGAGCCGGGTGTTTGCGCTTTCGGATCATCTCCGGCAGGGTTGCTCAAGGTAACGCATGCCACCGGGGCACCGGTGACCATCGACCAATCGGGCCTCATCCTCTGGCTCAAGCACGGCTACTGGCCGCGCATGCCTGTCGCAGGTCTGACCGAGATCACTCCAGGAACGTGCCACCGCTTCGAGACCGACGGCCCGCGCCACGTCTCGACAACCTCACGCTCGGCCGCTTCAACCACAGCACCCTTCGACGCCGCCCGCGTCGAGTCCCTCCTCGATGCCGCCATCGACTCGCGCCTCGACGCCGACGTGCCGATCGGCTGCTTCCTCTCCGGCGGCGTCGATTCCTCGATCGTTGCGGCCCTCGCCCATCGCGCGATGCTCCGCCACGGCCGGCGTCTGCGCACCTTCACGGTGCAGATGCCCGACGCCCGCATGGACGAAACGCCCTTCGCCAACGCCGTCGCGGCCCACCTGGGCACAGACCACGCCGTGCTTGCCTGCCGCCAGACCGGCGCGGCCGATCTCGAGTCGCTTATTGCACAACTCGGCCTGCCTTTCGGCGACAGCTCGCTCCTCCCCACGCACTGGGTCTCCGCCGCGGCACGCGAGCACGTCACCGTCGCACTCGGCGGCGACGGCGGCGATGAACTTTTCGCCGGCTACAACCGCTACTTCGCCCAGCGCGCCATGCACCGCCTGCGCGTTCTCAACCCCGCCCTCCGCGCACTGCCCGCGTGGTCGGTCCGCCTTCTGCACGGCAACCTCGCCCGCGTCGCCAACGCGGCTCGCAACAACGGCTACCACGACATCCTCACCATTTTCCGCACGCCTCAGCTCCGCGAACTTGTGCCATCGCGGGACCTCGACGCAATCCTCCGCGACGCCTACGCCCCGCGCCCCGTCGAGAGCGACGCCCGTCACGATGACTTCGCCCACTACCTCCCCGAAGATCTCATGCGCAAGGTGGACACCGCGGCCATGGCCGTCGCCCTCGAAGTCCGTGCTCCGCTGCTCTCGCGTTCACTTGTCGATGCCGCCCTCGGCGCTCCGCTCAGCGCTGTCGAAGCCGGCGAGGGCCGCAAGGGCCTCCTCCGCCAGGTCGCCCGACACCTCGTCCCGCCACAGGCCGTTGACCGCCGCAAGCAGGGATTCGGCGTCCCGGTCGGCCGCTGGTTCCGCTCCGATTTCGGCGGCATGCGCACGCTCCTCCGCGACCGCCTGGGCTCCCGCGAGCCCTTCGGCCCTCCATCGCTGGGAATCAATATCCACCTCCCCAAGGTCCGCAAATTGCTCGACGACCACGCCGCCGAACACCAGGACCACGGCCAGCGTCTGTACATGCTCCTGGTTCTGTCCCTCTGGACCGACACGCTCGCGAAGCCCTGATACTCGCGCTTTCGACTGCCTCTCCCACTCCGTACTTTGTCCCTCCATCCTTCTGCCCCTTTGTCCCCTCCGCTGCCTCTCCCTACCCTGTGCCATGGCCGCCCTGCTCGATATTCCCGCCGACCTTGAGCCCATGCAAGCCCTCCTCGGCCGCACGCTGATCCGTGTCCAATCGCGCGTGGCCGAGCAGCTCCGCTCCGACCTTCCGCCCGTCCAACGCCTCACCCGCTATGTCGAGCGGTACCACGGCAAGATGATCCGACCGATGCTCACGGTCCTCGCGGGCCTCGCGTGCGACCCCCGTGCCGCCGAAGCCGATCTCGCCGACGACCTCGTCTCCGACTCCCACATCACCATCGCCTCGGTCTGCGAGATGGTCCATCTCGCCACCCTCGTCCACGACGATGTTCTCGACGAGGCCGACACCCGCCGCAAGGCCGACACCGTCAACCGCCTCCACGGCAACGAGGCCGCCGTCATCCTCGGCGACTATCTCTTCTCCGCCGCCTTCCACCTCTGCTCCAGCCTCGGTGACCGCGATGCAGCCCTCGCCATCGCCCAGGTCGGCATGACTCTCTGCGCCGGCGAACTCCTCCAACTCCACCACCGCGGCAACTTCTCTCTCGACGAACCGACCTACTTCACCATCGTCGAGCGCAAGACCGCCAGCCTCATCGCCGCCGCCGCCCGCCTCGGCGCCAGACACGCTGGCGCATCGCCCGACGTTGTTGAGCGTTTCGACCGCTTCGGGACGCGCCTCGGCGTCGCCTTCCAGATACAGGACGACCTCCTCGATCTCACCGGCGAGCAGGACATCGTCGGCAAGTCACTCGGCAAGGACCTCGAGAAAGGCAAGCTGACGCTCCCGCTCATCCACCACCTCGCCGCGGCCACCCCCACCCAACGCGGACGCACGCTCCTGCTGCTTGAGGGCGCCGAAGACGCCCACGGCACCCGCCCCGCCGAGTTGCTGGCTGCGATGGAAACCACCGGCTCGGTCGCTCACGCCCGCGCCACCGCCGAACGTCTGGTGGACGAGGCCCGCGAAGCCCTCACGCCCCTCCACGATTCCCCGTCCAAACGCATGCTGATGCTCATGGCCGACGCGGTCGTCACGCGGGCGTTCTGAGGCGTGAAGAAGCAAATCACAATGAGTCGCCCACCGTTCGTTTTCCGATACACCGTTCATTCACTGCTCGCCTGATCGCCTGTTCGTCTTGCACTTCACCCATGCTCCCCACCACTGCCATCGTCGGCGCCACCGGCGCAGTCGGCCGCGAAATGCTCACCTGCTTCGAGCAGCGCCGCTTCAAGCACGGCCCGCTCAAGCTCCTCGCCTCGGCCCGCTCAGCGGGCGCGAAAATCCCCTACCGCGGCGAACAGCTCGCCATCGAGGAACTCACGCCCGAGTCGCTCAAAGGCGTCCGGCTGGCGCTCTTCTCCGCCAGCTCCGGGATCAGCAAGCAGTTCGGCCCCACCGCCGCGGCGCAGGGCACGGTGATCGTGGACAACTCCTCGGCCTTCCGCATGGACCCCAAGATCGCGCTGGTGGTCCCCGAAGTGAACCCGCAGCACCTGCCGAAAATCGGCCCGACCGACGGCGTGATCATCGCCAACCCCAACTGCTCGACGATCATCGCGCTGGTCGCGCTGACGCCCATCCACAAGGCCTTCGGCATCGAGCGCTTTGTCGCCGCCACCTACCAGGCCGCCAGCGGCGCCGGCGCTCAGGCCATGGAAGAACTCTCGCACCAGACGCGCGAGGTCCTCGCCGGTCGCCCGGCCCAGCCCAGGATCTTCCACGAGCCCTACGCCTTCAACCTCTTCAGCCACAACAGTGCGGTGGACCCCGTCACGGGCATGAACGTCGAAGAGCAGAAGATGATCGCCGAGACGCACAAGATGTGGGGCGACTCGTCGGTCCGCATCAGCGCCACCTGCGTCCGCGTCCCCGTCCTCCGCGCTCACTGCGAGGCCATCAACATCACCCTCCGTAAGGCCATCACGCTCGCGCAGCTCCGCGAGTCGCTCGCTGGGGCGCCCGGCCTCCGGATCCTCGACGACCGCAAGAACAACCTCTTCCCCACGCCCCTCAAGGCCTCCGGCCAGGGCGATGTCCTCGTCGGCCGACTCCGCGCCGACCCCAGCCAGCTCCCCACAGGCACATCACCCGACGCCCCCACCAGGGGCTTCGACCTGTTCGTTGCCGGCGACCAGCTTCTCAAGGGCGCGGCACTCAACGCCGTCCAGATCGCCGAGCTCATGCTCCCCGAATGCCGCGGCTGACCCGCATCCTAATCGCTTCTTCACCAATGAAAAACGCCCCGGACCTCCGGGGCGTTTCATTTCACTCACTGCACACGGCTTCTTACTGGCACCCGCCAAAGAACGAGTTGAGGAACACAATAATGTCGTCCGCCGTGAGCTGGCCGTCCTTGCCGACCGCGCCGCCCAGCACCGCGACGTCCGCCGTCTGCGTGTCGCCGCTGAAGAACCCGTTGAGGTACGCGATGACGTCATCGGCCGTGAGCTGGCCGTCCGGACCAGCCGTGCCGCCGAGGCCCGCGACGTCCGACACGCACAGCGTGACATCCAGCCGCAGCCGTGCCGGCGCTGACCCGGGGTATGCCACCGTGGTGGCTTCCTTGCTGTAGAGCCGCGGATAGACGCCCCCGCCGAAGTCCTGCGCCTGCATCAGCGCCGTGACCACGAACGCAAGCTTCCCGCCCGCCAGCCCGCTCTGCACGTACTGACGCACGCCCGCGAGCCCGAGGTTGATGTTAAACGTGAAGTCCGTGTTGTTCACCACCAACTCGCCCGGCGTCAGGCTGGTCGTCCCCACCGCCAGAGGCTCGGCCTCGTAGCGCAGCCGCACGTTGCGGCTCGCATCCACCGGCAAACCCGCCGCCGAGAAGAACACCGGGTACATGTCCCGCGCGCCCTCGGCCGGCGGCACCAGCGGTGCGCCCGTCGTGAACGGCGACGTCTCGGTGTACGCCGCGAGCGTGCCCATGTTGCGGAACCCCGCCGCGAACAGCTCGATCGGCCGATCCGCATCCGTGTCGGCCACGTACTCGGCATCGTCGGTCGCGTAGTACGTCTGCACCGCGTCCTGCGTCGGGTCATACGCGAACTGCAATGACGGCCCGCTCACGTACGCACGTGCGAACACCGCCGCGCTCACCACCCGGTACTGGCCGGGAAGAAATCCCGCCGGCACCTCGGCGCCCGTCTGCCAGAAGATCGACGCCTCGCCGTCGCGGTCATCGAACCCGGGCCGGCCCATCGCGGCGAAGATCGGCAGCGTCGCCTCGGCGCCGTTCCCCGCGAACGGGTAGTTCCACCTGTCCCCAGCGGGCGGCGAAAGCTCAACAACCACACCGGCCTGAGCAGCCGCGGCGGCAAAAGTGACGAACATCCCAATTCCGGCGACCTGTGCAAGCTTCATTGAGAAATCCTCCTGTGGCGCGATCTACGATGTACTAGTTGCGAATGAGTCTCAACACGGAGACAAGTCTAGACAGCAATCTCCCGATTTACTGCCATACCACACGATTTGTTGCCAGAGTAGAACACCCCAATGCTGCCTACCCTTTCCCGATCACTGATGCCGATTCCCGCGAGCACAACCCGTTCTCGCCACCCCGCTACGGCCTTCACGCTGGTCGAACTTCTCGTCGTCATCGCCATCGTCGGCCTTCTTATCGCCATGCTCGCGCCAGCCTTGGCCAAGTGCCGCCAAGCCGCCCGCAAGTCGCGCGAGATGCGGGCCGGCCAGCAGCTCATGACGGCGTACCACCTCTACGCCAATGACTTTCGCTCAGCCGTCCTTCCGGGTTTTGCGACTCCGGAAATGACCACCGCCCCGGGAGCAGGCAGCCTGGAGGTCAAGGACAACCTCGGCCAGCCGATCTACGGCGTCGTCGCCCGGCGCTACCCGTGGCGCATCGCCCCGTATCTCGATTACAACTTCTCCGGCCTCTACGACAACCCCAAGATCCTCGACCGCTACCGCGATCGCTCCGATTTCCAGTACGTCGTCAGCCTCTCTCCCTCCCTCGGCATCAACGCCGACTTTGTCGGCGGCAAAGGCGACCCCGGCCTGGGCTTCAATCCCGGCGTCCTCAATCAGTACGGCCGCTTCTATATCACGCGCCTCGACGAGGCTTTGAACCCTCAAAACCTGCTGGTTTTCACCTCTGCCCGGGGTGTGGACCCCGACGGAGGCACCATCGCCGGCTTCCACATGGTCGATGCACCCAACTTCCTCGCGCCGCGCTGGGCAGCTGGGCCTTTCGATACGGCGCTCCCCGCCTCGTCTTTCGGCGGCGTAGACCCACGCCATTCCAGCCAGGCCGTCACGTCCTTCTTCGATGGCCACGTTGACACGCTCAAGCTCGACGACCTGCGCGACATGCGCAGGTGGGCCAACCGCGCGACCCGGGCGGACTGGATTCTGGGTCAGCCGTAGAGACTTCCTTCAGAGCTTTCTTTGCGTTACACTCACACATGCGCCGATCGACCGGCGACGCAAGGACGCACCGATGACCAATGCCGAAAGCCCCGCCAGCAGCAACGCCGGTCTCAAGATCGCGGTCCTCGCGGCGGTCATCGTGCTCTCGCTCTCATTCCTGGTCTACCGATTCTGGCCGGCCGGCACGGCGACCCCTGAAGTACCGGCGCTCGACGCTGTGGACACGGCCCGGCAGCAGATCTATGCCGCGCTGAAGGGGCAGCCGGGCGACGAGTTCGCCTTCGCCCAGGTCGAGGTCAACCGGGCTCCAGACCAGTCAAGTTTGGTGGTTTCCGGTCGCGTGGACGCTCAGGCCAAGATCGATGAGGTCAACAAGCGGATCAAGGCCCTGAACCTGACCGTGCCGACCAAGGTCGAACTGGTCATCATGACAAAACGCTAACAACTGCGGGCTTGCGGTGATTTCCCAAGTTCTTGCACGCGTCGCAAGCAAGTCTTCAAGGTCCTTGCGGCGGACCCTCGCTCATGCTAATATTCTGTACGGAGGTTCTCTCCGCTTGTCGCGCTCAGTCTGAGTTGCGACCGTTTCAGGGGCTCGATTCCGGGGGCCGCAGGAGTGCAGGACATGTCGAAGCACCGCGTTCGTGGTTTTACGCTCGTTGAGTTGCTGGTGGTCATCGCGATCATCGCGCTGCTCATCGCCATCCTGCTGCCCGCGCTCGCGCAGGCCCGCAGAGTCGGCGCCATGACACGCGAGCAGGCCGCCTGCAACCAGTTCCTCTCCGGCTATACCAATTACACCAGCGACCAGAAGGACCGCACCCTCATCGGCGCGCCCCACTGGGACTGGAACCACGGCTCGGGCCTGTACAACATGTACCCCGCCGACCCCATCCGCAGGGACGCCTACC
>JBOHNM010000011.1:0-46854 GCA_050730675.1 Phycisphaerales bacterium
CCCCCCCACCCGCGCCAAAGAGCGCGAAGCAACGCCGCCCCGGCCGCAAGCGGCGGATGGCAGGCTGGCTCCTCCTGGCGATCGGCGTGCTGATCACGGGTGTGGGGGGGGCGTCGAGGTGGTGGTATTACGGGAACGAACGAGCCAGTTGGTTCTGCATCGCAAACAAGGGGAGGGTGGATGTCCTGATCAATTGCGACACGCCATTGAGGGATGATGGCTGGTTTGCCAAGCGCTTTGCGACTCCGGGAATCGAATTTTCTTGGACTGCCCCCACGCTCACCCCACCACCCGGCCGGGTCATTTCCTCTTTCCGTCTGAGCCCCTTCGTCTCGCACTTGGCGGTGCCGAACGCGGCCAATGGACGGCCCATGTCTCTTACACAAGTTGTCCTCTGGCCCTTCGCCCTCGGCTCCCTCCTCAGCGGCGGCTTGCTCCTGTGGTCCGGCCGCCGAGCCCGCCGCCGCGCGATGGGGGGGACAGGCGTGTGCCTCAAGTGCGGCTACGACCTGCGCGGGCTGGCCGCGGGGAGCCCGTGCCCGGAGTGCGGGGGCGGCGGTGCAAAGGCCTGAATCGGCTCGCCTTTGGCCCGGAGGGCCGACGGACGTTGCCAGGGGCGCAGCCGCGCAGCGGCCAGCCCCTGGTGAGCACTCTGTTGTGTCTGCCGCCCGGAGGGCGGACGAGTGAAAGCGCCAAAGCCTCGCGCGCCCTCCGGGCGAAGAATGAAAAGGAGACGCCAACCAGGGGCTTGCTCGCTCTGCTCGCCGCGCCCCTGGCAACGATCGCTGGCCCTCCGGGCCAAAGGCAGCGACGGAAACGATTGAACTCCCCCCCCCGCCCCCATGCGTGCGGGCGCGCTGCGTCTGCGGCATCCCTGTGCCGCGCTGCCCCCACGCCATCCCATCATCGCCTTCTTCCTCTTGTTCGCATGGCTCGCATCGCCTGAGTGACCCCGCCCCCCACCCTCACGCCCCACCCCTTACACTCCCGCCGTGCCCCAACGCCCACCAACATCCTCCTCCCCCACCTCTCTCTCCAACTTCATCAACGGCCGCGCGGTCCCCCCATCCACCAACAAGTACTTAGACAACTTTGAACCCGCCACCGGCTCCCTCTACGGCGAAGTCCCCGACTCCTCCGCGGAGGACATCAACGCCGCCGTCGCCGCCGCCAAGGCCGCGTTCCCTGCGTGGGGGGGGGCCGCGACTTCGTCGATCGAGCGCTCGCGCCTGCTCCTTGCCCTTGCCGACGCCATCGACACCCCCGCCAACACCACCCGCCTGGCCGAGCTCGAATCACGCGACAGCGGCAAGCCCGTGTCGCTCGCCCGCGCCGTCGATATCCCCCGCGCCGCCGCCAACATCCGCTTCTTCGCCACCGCCATCCTCCACACCCACACCGAGGCCCACGAGTTCGACGGTGGGGGCACCCCCGACGGCATCCCCTCGCTCAACTACACCCTCCGCCGCCCCCGCGGCGTCGCCGGCTGCATCTCCCCCTGGAACCTCCCGCTCTACCTCCTCACCTGGAAGCTCGCCCCGGCGCTCGCCACCGGCAACACCGTCGTCGCCAAGCCCAGCGAGGTGACGCCCGCGACGGCTTCAGCGCTCGCGGAGCTCGCCGCCGAGGTCGGCTTCCCCCCCGGCGTACTCAACATTGTGCACGGGCGCGGCAGCGAGGCGGGCGCCGCGCTCGTCAAGCACCCCGACGTGCCGACCATCACCTTCACCGGCTCCACCGCCGTCGGCCGCTGGATCGGCCAGACCTGCGGCGACATGCTCAAGCGCGTCAGCCTCGAGCTGGGCGGCAAGAACCCGTTCATCATCTTCGACGATGCCGACCTGGAGGGCCGCGCCGGCGTCGGCGCCATCGAGACCGCCGCCCGCGCCGCATTCGCCAACCAGGGGCAGATCTGCCTCTGCGGCTCGCGCCTGCTCGTCCACGACCGTGTGTACGACCGCGTCCTGGCCGCCATCATCGAGCGCGTCAAAGCCCTGCGCATCGGCGACCCCGCCGAGCCCGCGACCCAGTTCGGCGCCCTCGTCAGTTCCGCCCACCGCGACAAGGTCGATGGCTGTGTCCAGGCCGCGAAAAAGCTCGGCGCCACCATCCACTGCGGCGGCGGCCCCGTGCCCCCCTCGGCCCTTCCCGAGCGCTGCAAAGCCGGCTTCTTCTACCAGCCCACGGTCATCAGCGGCCTCGACCCCGCCTGCGCCGTCGAGCAGGAGGAGATCTTCGGTCCCGTCGTCTCGCTGCAGCGCTTCACCGACGAGAAGCACGCCCTCGCCATCGCCAACGGCACGCCCTACGGCCTGGCCGCCACGCTCTTCACCAAGGACCTCGCCCGCGCCCACCGCATGGCCAGCCACCTCGAGGCCGGCATCGTCTGGGTCAACTGCTGGATGGTCCGCGACCTCCGCACCCCCTTCGGCGGCGTCAAACAAAGCGGCGTCGGCCGCGAGGGCGGCCTCGAGGCCATCAAGTTCTTCACCGAACCTAAGAATGTGTGCATCGCCGTGTGAGGGAGAGCGCCATGTGGTGGCTACCACTCATCCTGATCTCAATGTTGACGCTGATGATCCTCATCCAGAAACGGGGGTGGCAACGCAGCAACCCCTGCCCCGAGTGCGGCTCGACCATGGTGGTCGTCGACCCGGTGTCGAAGCGCGTCCACCTCGGCACGCCGAAACTGCTCCTGATCCGCCGCAAGAAATGCACCGCCTACCGGGTCTCGGAGCACGGCGCCACGCCGAGAAGCGCCCGAGCCGACGAGCGCCAACTCTTCGCGGCAAATCCCAACCCCTGAAGCACAGTTCGTACATCGCTATTCTCCTGATTGAACCCTGACCTTTGGTCGGCTTTTCTGCGTTGGCCTTCCCCTTGGAGCCCTTCGAGCCCTTTGAGTTCGATCCATTGGAGTACAGATGTCCACACCCTCCCCCAAACCCCCCGACCCCACCGGCTCCTACGCCTACGCCCGCCGCGCCGGCAACCTCCTCTTCCTCGCCGGCATCGGCCCGCGCCGCCACGGAACCAAGGACATCCCCGGCGTCAAGCTCGACGCCCAGGGCATGATGATCTCCTACGACATCGAGGCCCAGGTCCGCCAGTGCTTCGCCAACGTCAAGATGGTCCTCGAGGAGCACGGCTCCAAATGGGAGAACATCGTCGACGTGCTCGTCTTCGTCACCGACATGCAGCGCGACTTCCCCACCTGCAACCGCCTCTGGGGCGAGTACTTCCCCCCCGGCCCCACCCAGCCCACCCGCACCACCATCGAGATCAAGAGCCTCCCACAGGCCGGTAACGCCCCAATCGCCTACGAGGTCAAGGTCGTCGCCACAATCTGAGTGATACCGGCTCAGGCCTTTTCCCAACACCCGGGAAAGGAGCCACCGTGACCGCTCTCCCTCCGCCGTTGCCGCAGCCCTCGCCCGACGACCAACCCTTGCGCGACCCACAGCCCGCCGCCTCGCCCCCCGCGCAGCCCCTGCCGGAGGGGATCGCCCGCCTCCCCGCCTTTTCCGTCGCCGCGGCCTTCGCCCTCGGCTGGGACATCTTCGCCCGCAACTGGCTCGTCCTGGTCGGGGCCGGGTTCGTCGCCGGGCTCATCTCGCTCGTCGTCGCCTTCTTCCCGCATTTCGGCTGGGCCCTGTCGCTCTTTGTCGCCCCGATCGGCTCCTCGCTGTTGTTCATGGCCACCCGCGCCGCGCGTGGGGGGGGAGGTGGGCCGCTCGAACCGATCAAATTCGAGTGGCTCTTCACCCAGCTCCGCCCCTACTGGCCCCTCTTCCTCGTCAACCTCTTCTGCACAGCTTTGTGGATGCTCCTGATCCCCTTCGTCGCCGTCACGGGCCTGGGCATGGGCCTCGGCGCCATCGTCACGCAGTCGGGCTGGGGCGTGCTCATCGGCGCGTGCCTGCTGGTCCCCGTCCTCCTGGCCGCCCTCCTCGCCGCCATCTACCTCCACATCCGCTGGTACCTCGCACCCTTCTTCGTCCTTGAAGACCAGTCCGGGGCGATCGGCCCCATCGACGCCCTCCGCCGCTCATGGTCCGCCACCCGCGGCCGCGCCCTGAGCATCTTCGCCATCCTCCTCTGCCTCTGGCTCATCAACGTAGCAGGATTCCTCTGCATGTTCGTCGGCTACATCCTCTTCAGCCTCCCCCTCTCCATCGCCGTCACCGGCGCCATGTACGCCCTCATCGCCGCCGAAGCCCGCGCCGGCGAATCCCCGCAGCCCCCCGCGGCAACCCAACCGCCCGCACCCACCCCGCCCCCATCCCCCACCGCCCCGGACGCCGATCCACCCCTCTACGGCGAAGGCCTCGCCCCATCGCTGGCTTGACGGTCGACTATCGACCTACGACATCTGTGCTTCCAGCCTCGCCTTCCCCTCGCCTTTCCCTGCCTCTACGCGCGCTTCTTCCCCCTCTCTTGGTCTTCTTCTCCGTGTCCTCTGCGTCCTCTGTGTACAAACCGCCTCTGCCTTCCTCTGTGCTCTCTGTGTACTCTGTGGTGAAAACTCTTCACGAGCGAGGCAACAACCGCGCAAAGACCCAGCACGCATCCGGCGCCACCGCCGCCAACAGCACAAGCGCGTGCCATCCGGTCGCAACCCCGCACGCCGCCCCCGCCAGCGCCAGCATCCCGCCGGTGTACCGCGTCGGCGGCAACCCCTCCGGCCGCCCTGCCCGCGCCCACTGCGCCGTCCAGATCAGGTTCGCCACCGTCACCGCCGCGGCAAGCCCCAGCAGCGCAATCGCCGCGCCGGCCAACATCACGCCCCGCCCAGCGGCCGCAGCACCGCCCGCACAGGGCTCCCGTCGAACCCCATCAGCTTCAGCGGCAGCGCGATCAGCTCGTATTCACCCGGCGCAACCTCCGACAGGTCAACGCCCTCGATGATCGCGATGTCGTGCCGCAGGATCGCCTTGTGCGCCGGCAGGTCCTTCGAGTCCTGCAGGTCCACACTCGGCGTGTCCACCGCGATCGTGATGACGCCCTTCGCCGCCAGCGCATCGACCAACTCGACCGACAACCCCGCAAAGTCGCTGTTCCACTCCCCCCCCCCCACAAACGTGCCGGACTTCAGCAGCACGCGGGGATGCCGCACGATTCCCAGCCCGCCAACCACATCCGCCACGGCGATCCGCTTGCCCTTCTCAACCTTCACCGCCAGCACATGGCACGGTCCAACGTAGTACTCAAGCTTCTGCTCCCCCACCGACCGCGCCGCCAGCCCATAGTGGTTCGGCCCATCCGCGTGCGCACCCAGGTGCACCGTCCCCGTCAGCGTGCTCAGCGTGACCGTGTCCCCCTTGGCCAGGTCCATCAGCACCTTGCGACTCAACGGTGTGTCCCCGGGCCAGACGGGAGTAGACTCGCTCAAAGCCGGCGTGATGTCAATCGCGCCATCAGGCCCCCTCCCCGTTCCCAAGGGGGGCGGGGAGGGCTGAGGAGGGGGGTTTCCCCTTCGCGCCGAATCCTCACCCGCGGCTCTCAATTCGATGCCGGCGGCGGCCGCCTCTTCAAACGCTTTTCTCACCCGCTCCTTCCAAGCCCCCTCCCCCTCGGCCGCCAGCATCCCCGCCGGCACCGCCGCAATCACCCGCTCCAGCACCCGGTCCAGTTCCCGCCCGCGTCGCTGCGCCTCCGCGTACGGCACCGTCGAGAAGCTCACCAGGTTGTACTGCGGCGTCACCCGCTGCGGGAACATCGCATGCACCGCCTGCTCGACCTTCTTCTTGTACAAAAACTCGGGCCGCCCAACCTTGTCGCGCATCTCGACGAAGTTCTCCAGCGCCATCTCCGCGATCGCGTCCGCGTTCGCCTTCCGCAGCGACTGGAACTCCTCGAGCGCCCCGACCACATCGTCTCCCCGCCGCGACAGGCACTCCGCCAGGCACTTGCAGTCCTCGAACCCGCAGTTCATCCCCTGCCCGTAGAACGGCACGATCGCGTGCGCCGCATCCCCCACCAGCACCGTCCGGTTCCGCGCCCACGGCCAACACTTCACCGTCACCAGCGAACTCGACGGGTTGCGCCCGAAATCCAGCGCCAGCGTCGGCATCAGCGCCGCGGCATCCGGGTAGTGCTTCGCAAAGAACGCTTTCACCTGCTCGTCGGTCTTCAACTCGTCCAGCCCGTGCTCACCCTGCAGCGGCCAGAAGAGCGTGCACGTGAACGTCTTGTCGCGGTTGGGCAGCGCGATCATCATCGCCCCGCCCCGCGGCCAGATATGCAGCGCGTTCGGATCCATCGCCCAGCCGTCAAACTTCGCCGGATCCACCCCCACCGCCGCCGCGGCGGGGATGTGCAGTTCCTTGTACCCGTGCTCCAGATAGCTCTGGCTGTACTCAAATCGATCGGTCTTCATCAACACGCCGCGCACGGCGCTGAACGCACCATCCGCCCCGACGATGAGATCGCTCTCCACCCGCACCGCTTTGCCGTCGGTCGTCTGGAACTCCGCCGCCGTCGCCAGATAGTCCACGTTCACGCACGGGTGATCGAAGAACCATTCCACATTTTCGTGATTGGCCGCCTCGTGGATCAGCGACAGGTTCAGCCCGCCGCGGCTCACCGAGTTGATCGCCTCCCCCGCTTTGCTGCTGTACGGCTGGAAGATCAGCTGCCCCCTGGGGGGCAGCGTGGGGGGGTGGATCATCCGACCCGTCATCGCGATCGCGTCCCGCTCCATCACCACCCGGTCCAGACCGACGCCCGCCAGCCCGTCCAAACCGCGCACCGACAGCGCCAGGTTGATCGACCGCCCGCCGATGTACCCCTTGGCCCGCGGGTCTCCCCGCCGCTCGTACACCGCCACCCGCCACCCCGCCCGCGCGAAATAGCACGCCAGCAAGGCCCCCACCAGCCCCGCGCCGACGATCGTCACACGCTTGCCGTTGTCGCCGCTGCTCATGCCAACTGCTTCTTGAGGATCTGCCCGAACCGCCACACGTCATGGAACGAGTTGTACAGCGGCACCGGCGCCGCCCGGACCACGTCCGGCTCGCGGAAGTCCGTGATCACCCCCTCGCGCTGCAGCGCCGCGTGGAACGACTTCGCCTCCCGCGAAACCACCAACGACAACTGGCACCCGCGCTGCCCCTCATCCCGCGGCGTCGCCACCGTGATCGCCCCTGGTTTTCGCTCGTTTACGCGGTCGATCAGCCACTCCAGGTACCCCGTCAGCTTCAGCGACTTCTCCCTCAAGGCCGCCATGCCGACCTTGTCGTAAATCTCCAGCGACACCCGCACCGGCGTCAGCGAGAAGATCGGTGGGTTGCTGATCTGCCACCGGTCCGCCGTCGGCACCGGGGAAAAATCCGGCCCCATCTTGAAGCGCGTCGCCTCGTCGTTCCCCCACCACCCCGCGAACTGCTTGAGCTTCGAGTCCCGCGCGTGCCGCTCGTGCACGTACGCCCCCGCGATCGCCCCGGGTCCGCTGTTCAGATACTTGTAGCTGCACCAGCACGCAAAGTCCGCGTTCCACTCGTGCAGCTTCAGCACCACATTCCCCGCCGCGTGTGCCAGGTCCCACCCTGCGATCGCCCCAACCTCGTGGGCGGCCTTGGTGATCGTCGGCATGTCCATGAATTGCCCGGTCGAGTAGTTCACCGCCCCCAGCATCACCAGCGCCACCTTCGATCCCTCGCGCCGGATCGTCTCGACCACGTCCTCCGTCCGCAGCGTCCGCTCCCCCGCCCGAGGCCGCAGCCGCACCACCGCCTCGCTCGGCACAAATCCGTGCAAATCGGCCTGGCTCCCCACCGCGTACGAGTCCGACGGGAACGCCGCATCCTCGATCACGATCTTGTACCGCTGCGCCGTCGGCCGGTAGAACGACACCATCAGCAGGTGCAGGTTCACCGTCAGCGAGTTCATCACCACCACCTCGTGCGGCAGCCCCCCCACCAGCCGCGCCGCCATCTCGCGCAATTCCCGGTGGTACGGCAGCCACGGGTGCTTCCCGTGCACATGCCCCTCCACGCCCAGCTCCGCCCAGTCGCGCAGCTCCGTCTCCAGCGCCCCCCGCACCCCCCGCGGCTGCAACCCCAGCGAGTTGCCCGTCAGGTAGACGCACGCCTCCCCCGCCGCCGGATGCCCCGCCAGCTCCGGGAACGCCCGCGCCAGCGACCCGATCGTCGGGAGATGAAACTGCTCCCGGCACCCGCGCAGCGGGTCCGCCAGGTCCATCTCCCGCGCAAAGCCCTCGTCATCCCGGTAGGTCGCGTGCATTGCGGGCATTATGGCATCCCATCCCGCCACCCGCCGCCCCGCGCAGGACCCGCCGATTCAGGCGGTCCCCGGCGCGAAGTTCACCCAATCCGCCCACATGGGCCCGGAAACTCGTGGCGAAACGCGGGAAGATGCTTAGACTTCCCTTCCCCACCGCCAAATGGCGGGGCGGTCGCCCGCTTGCCGGCCCAGCCGGACCGGACGCCCGCGGCTCGGCCCGGTTGCTCGGGCATGTGTTTTGAGCGGGGTCATCGTCCTTTGAGCACGCACATGCAACCCGAGAACACGCCGTCGCCCGCCCCCGAGTCCGCTCCCTCCACCACGCCCGCACCGGAGGCCGCGGCACCCGCCGCCCCCGCCCCCAAGGGCCCCAACATGGCCGGCCTCCCGTCCATCGCCAAGGCCCAGGTCATCGGGTCTGAGGGTGAGGCCCCACGCGGCCCGCGCCGCTTCGATGGTGGCGGCGGCGGTGGTGGCCCCCGTGGCCCGCGTCGCGATACCGCCGACACCCAGGAGAAGGCGCCCAACACGCGCACCCACCTCCAGGCGGCCAACGACGACACCAAGAAAGAACGCATCGACGCCGAGCTGCACGCCGAGATCGAGGCGATGCTCAACGCCAGCGCCGAGGACCAGGACAGGGTCGCCGCGGCCAAGACGAAGAAGCCCGTGATCGCCGGCCGCCCCGCCGCCATCCGCGGCCCGCGCGTCGTGCAGTCCGGCCGCGAGCACCGCACCGGTAAGATCGTCTCGGTCGGCCCGTCGGACATCTTTATCGAGTTCGGCCCCAAGGAACTCGGCGTCGTGCAGCGCATCCAGTTCAAGGACGACGAGGTCCCGGCCGTCGGCGCCGAGCTCGAGGTCGTCATCGAGCGCTTCAGCGCCGAAGAGTCGCTGTTCATCTGCCGCAAGCCCGGCAGCGTCCAGAAGGCCGCGTGGGAGATGCTCGACATCGGCCAGGTGGTCGAGGCCCGCGTGACCGGAACCAACAAGGGCGGCCTCGAGCTCGAGGTCGCCGGCCATCGCGCGTTCATGCCCGCCAGTCAGGCGTCGCTCGACCGCGTGGCGGACCTGAGCGTCTTCGTCGGTGAGAAGTTCCCCTGCACCGTCGTCCAGCTCGACCGGCGCGGTGCCGGCAACATCGTGCTGAGCCGGCGCGACATGCTCAAGGAAGAGCGCAAGGTCCAGGCCGAGAAGCTCAAGGCCACCCTCGCCGAGGGCCAGACGATGGAGGGCACCGTCCGCAAGATCATGCCCTTCGGCGCGTTCATCGACCTCGGCGGCATCGACGGCCTCTGCCACATCAGCGACATGACCTGGGACCGCGTCACCCCCACCGAGAAGAACGTCGCCAAGTACGTGAAGGAGGGCGACAAGGTCAAGGTCAAGGTCCTCAAGATCGACGAAGAGAACAAGCGCATCGCCCTGGGCATCAAGCAGCTCGCCGAGGACCCCTTCGCCGTCGCGGTGAAGGACATCGTCGAGGGTGTCGAGGTGATGGGCCGGGTCGTCCGAATGACCGAGTTCGGCGCGTTCCTCGAGATCGCCCCGGGCGTCGACGGCCTGGTGCATATCTCCGAGATCGCCCGGCGCCGCATCAACAAGCCCGAGGATGTGCTCAAGAAGGACGAGGTCGTCAAGGCCAAGGTCCTCAAGGTCGATCCGCAGACCCGCAAGGTCTCGCTGTCGATCAAGGCCCTCCTCCCGTTCGAGGCGCCGCCGCCCAACAGCCGCGACGCCCGCGGGGCCGAGAAGGCCGCCGAGCGCGCCAAGCGCGACGCCGAGCGGATGGCCGAGCTCGAGAAGGAAACTCCCGAGCTGCGCCGCAAGCGCGAGCAGTTCCGCAACAAGAACCTCAAGGGCGGCTTCGGCAAGAACAAGGACACCAACCCGTTCGGCTTGACGCTCGGGATGCGGTAAGTCCTCAAGATGTTCTGAATCCTCAAAGCCCCGGCTTCGGTCGGGGCTTTTTTCATTGCGGACAAGTGCAGCGACGTTGTGGCCGCACGCCTTTGCCAATGTCCGGAGGCGAGTCGGGCCGATCATCACCAAATGCACCCCACAGTTTTAACCGCCGCCGCGATTGTCATCTTCGCCACACCTGCGATCGCTCAGGTGACCGTCACCTCTTCATTACGAAACTGCATGGCATCGGTCTACAGCGACGATCCGGATCGAACCGCAAACAACGACACATTTCAACAACAGCCAGCAGGTATCGACTGGACAACCTCGCAAGGCTCGGTACAGCTCTTGTCGCTGTCGTCGGCGACACAGCCACTCGCGACTGCACATGCGTACTTCAACAGCGGCGTCATACGCAACGAATCGGGTGAACCGACGTTCTTCGGCGTGGGCGAATTCAGCGGCTCTGCAAGAGTCACTGATCCAATGGGAACCTCAATGGCTGGCTCTGGGCTTGGATGGTCTGTGGAGTTCGAGGTCGAAACAATGCAGCGCTATTCCTTGACCGCAAGCGTGAGCACATTTGCGTTCAGTGGTGATTCATTCCAGCTTGCACAATGCACTTGGAGCATTCTGATATTCCGCATCGTCGATGGTGACTGGGAAAGCACCGTTGGAGGCCGCGAGGGATCTGCGAGCAATGGGGCCAACCAAGTGACGTTTTCGGAGTCCGGAGTGCTCACTCCCGGACGCTACGCATTTGCCGCCGGTGAGTTTTCCGATTTCCGGACTACTGGACCGATGGTGTTCAATTCCGGGTACATGCAATTCAGCTTCGCGCTGCCGGGTCCATCGAGTTTCGTCCTCATCTGCGGCTTGGGCGTTCCGCTCGCAATGCGACGCAGATCGGGTCTCAGCACAGTACGTTGAGGCCCCTTGACACAAAGTTAGTGCCCACCCGTTGAACCGAAGCCTCCCGCCCCCCGCCCCGTCGCGGAGAGCTCATCCACGACCGTGAGTTTGGCGTGGCTCACCGGCGCGACGACCATCTGGGCGATGCGGGCGGCGTGCTGCACCACGTACGGCTCGCGGCCGAGGTTGATCAGGGCCACCTTCATCTCGCCGCGGTAGTCGGCATCGACCGTGCCGGGGGCGTTGGCGACGGTGACGCCGAACTTGGTCGCCAGGCCGGAGCGCGGGCGGATCTGGGCCTCATATCCCGGCGGCAGGGCCACCGCGAAGCCGAGGGGGATCATGGCGATCGCTCCCGGCGCGATCGTCACCTGCTCCCCCCCACCCTCCGGCAGGCAGGCGTGCAGGTCCATCCCCGCGGCCAGTTCGGTCTGGTAGGCCGGAAGGGTGGCGCGGGGGGACAGGAGTTTGATTGGCACGGTAATGGGCTGGGTCATGGTTGGCGCTGGAAGAGGGGAAAAGCTCAAAGTTCAAAGTTCAAATTGAGACACTGCCGTCAGGGAAGTCCAAGAAAGGCGGCGGCCGAGCGGTGGAGGAGGTCGGCGCGAGTTTCCGGGTCGAGGTCGGTCATGGATTCGATCATGGTCCCGGGGCGGTCCTCGCCGAGGGGGAAGGGGTAGTCTGAGCCAAGGGCGATGCGGGCGGAGCCGAAGAGCCGCAGGAGTTCGCGCAGAGCGTGCGGCTCGTGCGTGAGCGAGTCCACCCAGAACCGCGCGGGGAGGCCGTTGGCGGCGTCGGCCAGGTACTTGCGCGGGGCGATCTTGTTGTCCACGGCGCACAGGTCCGGTCGTGCCTCAAACCCGTGTTGGATGCGGCCGATCGTGCCGGGGAACGACCCGCCGCCGTGGGCGAAGGCCAGCCGCAGCGAGGGCGCGGCCTCGAGCAAGCCCGAAAACAGTACCGACGTGATCGCCAGGCACGTCTCGGCGGGCATGCCGACCAGCCACGAGCCCCAGTACTTGCTCATGCGCTGCGGGGCCAGCATGTCCCACGGGTGGACAAAGACCGCCGCGCCGAGGTTGGACGCACGCTTGAAGAACTCGCGGAGCTCCGGCTCGCCGAGATTCATCCCGTTGACGTTCGTCCCGATCTGGACGCCCCGAAGCCCCAGTTCGCCCACGCACCGCTCAAGTTCGCGGCACGCCGCATCGACATCCTGCAACGGCACCGTCCCCAACCCGGCGAACCGCCTCGGTTGATCGCGCACGATCCCGGCGATGTGGTCGTTCAGCAGGCGCGAAAGGTCCAGCGCGTGCGCGATCTTCGCCCAGTAGGAGAACATCACGGGCACCGTGCTCAGCACCTGGACCGTCACGCCGGTGGCGTCCATCTCGCGCGCGCGCACCGCGGGGTCCCAGCAGTTGTGGCCGATCTCACGAAAGAATTTTTGCGGCGTCGATCCGTCCACACTCGTGGTCTGCTGCATCCGTGCGCAGCACGGCTTGCTGGGATCGTGGGCTAGCTCCACCCACCCGGCGTACCCCGATCGCTGCGTCCAACTGGGCCAGCGCTCGGGAAGGATGTGGGTGTGGAGGTCGATCTTCGGCATAGGTCAATGTCAATCCTGCGGCATCGTCGGCGCCGCTTGGCGTTCAATCAAGTCACTCACGTTGTCATGGCCACGCGGCCGCACTCCGGACAAACGTTCCTCGACAGCCCGCGCACGTCGTAGCCACACGCGCGGCATCGACCTGGAATCGCGGCCAGTTGTGCCAGTCTGGCCAGGGCCAGCGCCGCGCCACTGAAAAACAGCACGGGCCACCACAGCGGCAGCCACCACATGTCGAATGTGTGCGTGACAGGAGGCGCCGCGGCGATCGTCATGACCAAGTCCGAGTGCGACGGACGCCACCGTGCCGGCGCCCACACCTGGGCTCGCGTGTTGGTGCCGGCGAACTGCCAGAGCGGATACTCCACACCTTCCGGCCAATCAACGATGAGGTTGTGCGAAGACTTGCCGACGGCGATCGAGCCGTGACCGAGGATGCCCCCCCACTCGCCGCTTGCTCCGACCCACGGCGTGAGCACGCTCACGGCCATCAGCACCAGCGAGATCACCGCGCCTGCGCAGCAGGCCCACGCCGCCAGCCTGTAAGAACGCGCCGACAGCGCCACGGGCAATCTCCTCATCACGCACCAATGAGAATCAACTGGTTCATCGCTTACCACTCCCGGCGCCGGCACGCTTCTTGGACTTCGGAGCGCCGGCGGACTTGGACTTACGCGCGGTGCTCGCGGACTTTGCGGGCTCCGCCGCCTTCACCTTCCCACCCTTCAACTCGATCGCGCCGGCGCGGACGATGATGGTGCCGCAGTGCTTGCAGGTGCGCCGGTCCTCGGGCCCACTCCAGAAATCCTCCATGATGACCTTCAGGTCCTCGTCGATCTTCTTGAGCCGCCAGCGGGTCTCGTGGACCAGGTGGTCGCACTTGTCGCAGTACCAGCGCAGGCCGTCGAGCTGGCCCTCGGGGCGAGGGAACTCGACGATGAGGCCGAGCGTGCCCTTGGGCCGCTGCGGGCGGTGCGGCACCCAGCGCGGCAGCAGAAACAGTTCGCCCTCCTTGATCACCACCTCGTGCGGCGTGCTGCCGTCAAGCGGACGTATGCGCACGGCGATCGTCCCCTTGAGCTGGTAGAACAGCTCCTCGGTCGGGTTGACGTGGTAGTCGTTGCGGGTGTTGGGCCCGCCGCTGACGAAGACCACCGCGTCGGGCGAATCGGCGAAGAGCTGCTTGTTGCTGACGGGCGGAACAAGGTGCCTGGCGTTCTGCTTGATCCACGTGGGGAGGTGGACCTTGCGGTCGGCGATCGGCGAGGTGAGGGTGACCATGAAGGCAGGGTACCCGATCCGCTACGGGGAATAGAGGGCGCGGCCGGTGACCATGTCGTAGCCGACCCTTGGTTCGGGGGAGGGGGTGATGGGTTCGGGCGGCGGTGTGACCGCGTGGTCGAGCGATTGAGGTGTGCGGGTGGGAGACGATTCAGACGAAGGGCCGTTCGCGCATGGGGAAGGAGCGGGCGTCTTGGGTGGCTCGCCCGGAATCTCCTCGCTTCGCGGCGGGGATTCCGGGGCACCCGTGGTCGGGGCAGCGGACGCTTGCTGGTTCTTGGCCGCGGGCTTGGGTTTGGGCTCATCCATGAATGCCATGCGGAGGATGGCGCTGGCGGCGCGGATTCGGTCGGCGTCGGAGCCGCGTTTGGCCTGGATGAGGAGGATGTCGATCGCCTCGAGCTTGCGGGTGGCGAGGGCGGCGTTGAAGGATTCGGGGATCATGGTTTCTCCGGAAAGGAAATCGAACTCAAAGGGCTCGAAGGACTCGAAGGGGGAAGGCGGAAACGGGGATGGGGAATGTGAAGACGGGTCGCGGAGATAGGAACAACGAGGCGGCTCTGCCCATGGGCGGAGGACCGCGCCGTTGCGCAATTCGTGGTCCTTCTTTGGGGTCAAGCGCGTGTTTGCATCGGGAATTGTCGATGTCGATTGAAATATGGAATTTTACGATTGGCGCGGCCTCGCGTGCGCGCCGTTGCGCATTTTGCGGTCACTTCTTCTCCGAGAGAAGTTTGCAGGGACGGCTCGCAATGCCCGAATCCGGGTATGCTGGCAGCCCCCCATTGAGAGCCCAGAGATGACCCTGAACCGTTCGATCCTGACCGTTGTGCTCGCCCTCACCCTCGGTCTCGCGACCATCGCTCGCGGCCAGACGCCGTTCCATGATGCCGCGTACGGGTTCTCGCTGACGCTGCCGAAGGGGTGGAGCGTGGCGCCGCCGGAGGTGACGTCCGCGGCGGAGCAGTTCGCTTCGCAGAACACGCCGAACAAGAAGTTCCGGTACTTCGGGTCGCTGATGAAGATTGGGACAGCGGACGAGCCCGAGGGGCTGATCGTGCTGCAGCACACGCCGGAGAACATGTCGAAGGTGTCGCTGAAGGACTTTGAGCGCGAGTTCAAGAAGATGAACGCCGCGGAGCTGACGAAGAAGGTGGGCGAGAAGTCCGGCGGGACGCAGGGGTTCGGGATCGACGGGATCAGCGTGGACATGTCGCGGCCGCGCTGCACGATGACGGGGATGGTCTCGACCGACGACGGGCCGCAGAAGGTGCTGATGGTGGTCTACCCGTGCCCGACCGGGTTCATCCAGCTCAACTGCTACTGGGACCCCAAGGACGACTCAAAGATGCGCCCGGAGATGGACGCGATCGCCAACACGTTCGCGTTCGACGCGGGGCGCGAATGGGTTCCTTCAACATCCAGCGGCAGCGCGTACAGCTACGGGCGAACGGGCGGGGTGATCGGCCTCGGCGTTGTGCTGCTGGTTTGGATCGGGCGGAAGGTGGCGGGGAAGTGAGGATGCCGCAGGATGGGCGTTTTTTTAGCCTGCTTCAGCAGGCTTGCTCGCTTGTAGGCCACCGCTTCAGCGGTGGTCAGCGGGGTTGCCTGTCGTCTCCTGTGTTCTTTGCATTCTCAGCCCGTTTCAACGGGCTTAAGTCAAGGCCGCCTTCAGGCATCGAGCCTGAACAATCGGTATAATTGTGCCATGCCGCGCAACGTCTATTGGGAACTTTACTATCACCTGGTCTGGCGGACCAAGGACAGTGCGCCGCTCCTGACGCCCAAGGTTGAGCCGCTTGCCCACAAGTACCTCACTCATCGTGTGCTCGAGACACCGGAGGCCATCGTTCACGCCGTTGGCGGAATTGAGGACCACATCCACATAGCCGTGAGCCTGCCGCCGACGATCGAGATCGCCAAGTGGATCGGCGACCTCAAGGGCGCAACTGCGCACCAGATCAACCATGGTCCGTGCGGGGTCGGCGCTCTGGCTTGGCAGACGGGCTACGGCGTTGTTTCATTCGGCAGGCGGGATTTGTCTCTTGGGTGATTGACTATGTGCGGCGTCAGCACGAGCACCATGCCGCCGGCCGTGCCGAGGATCGGTTGGAACGTATCACGCATTTCGAAGCGCAATCGCCTGAAGGCGGGCCCACATCAGAAGCCCGTTGAAACGGGCTGATCAAAATAGCGGGCACAATACATGGTGCGATGGCCTGTTTACCACGCCTGAGGGCGTGGCCTAATAGCGAGCAAGCCCGCTGAAGCGGGCTGGGGAGGGCGGACTGACCCACTGTCGACGGCCTTGGACTTCTCTTGTCCGATGTCTTCATTTTGTGCTAACGCCAGTGTCCGTGTTGAACGCCTTCCCCGCCTTCCTTCGTCCCTTCGCGCCTTCGTGCAACTCCCCAAACCCTACACCACCCGGATCCTCCCCCACTGCTTATCCAGCCGCGTCCCCGACACCGGCATTTTCGTGCCGAGTTCCTGCGCGAAGAGCGACACTCGCAGCTCCTCGATCATCCAGCGGTAGAGCGTCAGTTCCGGATCGGTCCCGGTCAGGCTCTTGCGCTTGTGGAGTTCGGCCATCTGCTTGTACGCCTGCCAGCGCGGCAGGACTTCGACCATCGCGCGTTCGTCCTTGGTCATGCCGGAGCCGTGGAGTTTCTGCAGGCGTGACTCCACGGCCTTGAGGTAGCGTGGGTATTCGCTGAGCCACTCCCACGGGGTGATCCGCAGGTAGTCGGGCACCAGCAGGTGGTCGAGCTGGTCGCGGATATCCGCCGCGGCCTCCTGCTGGGCGGGGAGTTTGGTGCGGTCGAGGAGGAGGAGCGTGGCCTGCGCCTGGCGCATGGTGCGGTGCATGACGCCGGCGACTTCGCGTGCCGCGGATTCGACCTTGTCCTCGCCGACCATGAGCGTGGCGCGGAACTCGGCTTCGAGGCGCATGTCCTGGGCGCTTTCGAGCTTGCCGAGGAAGGCGACCTCAGCGGTGCGGTCCATGAGCAGGCGCTTGATGTCCACCGGCGAGCCGGCGGTGGAGTAGAGCAGGGCCATCTCCTGCCAGCCGGGCATGCGGCGGACCTCGGCGTCGAGCTGGTCGCGGTGCTCGAGGGTGATGAGGCGGAGGACGCCGCGCTGGTGGGCGTCGCGGGCGGCCTCGGCGGTGGGCATCAGGCGCAGGGCGGCGTGCGTCACCTCGTCCACCAGCGCCGGGTATGCCACGACCTTGAGCCCACCCGCTCGCACCTTCCGCCCCTCGTGGACCATCTCGGTCGGTGAGACCTCGATCTGGCGCTCCAGGTCGCCGAAGTCCCACTTCATCACCTTGGCGCGGTTGTGGACGGGGTCGGGGAGCTTCGCCAGCGACTGCACGAGCGTGCCGGCGAGTTCGCGCCGGAGTTCGTAGACGTCGCGCCCCATCGCGAGCGTGGCGCCGCCGGCATCGACGACGCGGTAATTGAGCATGAGATGCCGCGGTACGGGCTCGGAGCGGAGAAGGGCGACGGGGATCAGCTGGTCGCCGATCTCGGCGAGGGCCTTGCTCAGCGCGATGAGAAGAGGCTCGCCCAAGTACTTGGCCCGCATGATCGCCGCGGCTTCGTCGGAGGCCTGCGTCGCGGGGACGAAGACGGTGCGGAGGTTTTTGGGCAGGCCGCGGATGAGCACCTCGACCTTCTCGACGAGCAGGCCGGGGACGAGCCAGTCGCCGCGGTCGGGCTCGATGCGCGTGAGGGCCTCGAGGGGGACGATGGCGGTGACGCCGTCCAGTTCTGTGCCGGGCTCGGAGTGGTAGACGAGCTCGCAACTGACGCCGCCGAGGTCGAGTTCATCGGGGAAGAGGGCGATGAGGTTCTCGATGCCGGGGATGGCGGTGTTGAGGACATCGCCGCGGGACATGAAGAGGAGCTTGGGTTTGGCTTTCTCGGCATCGTGGCGCCATCGCTCGAAGGCCTGGCCGCTGTAGACATCGGGCGGGACCTTGTCGTCGAAGAAGGCGGAGCGGGCGGCGACATCGAGGAGGAGGTCGGAGCGGCGGAGCTTGGTCTCCATTTCCTTGACGTGCTCGACGAGCTCGGCGTTGTGGCGAGCGAAGTCGCCCTTGGTGGGGAGGTCGCCCTCGGTCAGGGCGTGGCGGATAAAGAGGTCGCGCGCGGTGACAGGGTCGATGGGCCCGAAGTGGACGCGGCGTTTGGCGACCAGTTCGAGGCCGAAGAGGGTGACCTTCTCGAAGGCCAGGACGCGTTGCGAGCGCGAGTCCCAGTGCGGGTCGCTGTAGGAACGCTTGAGGAGGTGCGCGCCCAGGTGCTCGGCCCAGGCGGGGTCGATCTTGGCGACGGTGCGGGCGTAGAGCTTGGTGGTGCGGACGAGCTCGGCCGCGACGACCCACTTGGGCTTTTCCTTGAAGACGCCCGAGCCGGGGAAGAGGAAGAACTTGTTGTCGCGGGCGCCCTTGTACTCGAACTGCTCGCCCTTGGTGCCGATGTTGCTGAGCAGGCCGGTGAGGACGGCGCGGTGGATCTGCTCGTAGCTGCCGATCTTCTCGTGCTCGTGTGCGCCGAGGTCCAGCACCATCTCGCGGAGCTGGCGGTGGACTTCTTCCCATTCTCGCAGGCGGACGAAGCTGAGGAAGTGGTCGCGGGCCCAGCGGCGGAGCTTGCTCGCCGAAAGCTCACGGCTGTGCTTGCGCCAGAAGGCCCAGAGCTTGAGGTAGCTGATGAAATCGGAGTCGGGGTCGCGGAAACGCTCGTGGGCAGTATCGGCTTCGGCCTGCTTCTCCATGGGGCGTTCGCGCGGGTCCTGGATCGCAAGCGCCGAGGCGATGACGAGCGCCTCGCGCAGACAGGCCTCGTCGCGCCCGGCGAGGACGATGCGGGCGATCCGCGGGTCCATCGGCAGGCGGGCCATCTCGCGGCCCGTTTTCGTGAGCTCCCCCCCACTTCCCCCACTCGTCTCGTCGATCGCGCCGAGCTCGATCAGCGTGTCGTAGCCGTCCTGGATCATCCGGTTGTCGGGCGGATCGACGAAGGGAAACTCGCGGGGGTCGCCGAGCTTGAGGGCCTTCATCTGCAGGATGACGCTGGCGAGGTTGGTGCGGAGGATCTCCGGCTGGGTGAACTTCTCGCGCTTGGAAAAGTCCTCCTCGGAATAGAGGCGGATGCAGACGCCGGGGCCGAGGCGGCCGCAGCGGCCCTTGCGCTGCTCGGCGGAGGCCTGGCTGATGGGTTCGATGGGAAGGCGCTGCACCTTGGTCCGCGGCGAATAGCGGCTGATTCGGGCCATGCCGGCGTCGATGACGTAGCGGATGCCGGGGACGGTGACGCTGGTTTCGGCGACGTTGGTGGAGAGGACGATGCGCGTGCCGCCGTGGGGCTGAAAGACCTTCATCTGCTCGGCCGCCGTGAGCCGGGCGAAGAGCGGGACCAGCTCGGTGTCGCGGTTGCGCCCCCAGCCGGCTTCGGCGAGCAGCTCGGCGGTCTCGCGGATCTCGCGCTCGCCGGGGAGAAAGACCAGGATGTCGCCGGGGCCGTAGCTGGTCAGCTCGGTGATCGACGACACAATCGCGTGCTCGTAGCGGTCCTCGGCCTCGTCCTCGTCGTGGGCTTCATACGGCCGATAGACGACCTCGACCGGGTACGTGCGGCCGGAGACATTGACGATGGGACAGTTGTTGAAGTGGGCGCTGAGCCGCTCGGGGTCGATCGTCGCGCTGGTGATGATGATCTTGAGGTCGCGGCGCTTGGGCAGGAGCTGGCGGAGGTAGCCGAGGAGGAAGTCGATGTTGAGCGAGCGCTCGTGGGCCTCGTCGATGATGATCGTGTCGTACTGCTCCAGCAGGCGGTCGCTCTGCGTCTCGGCGAGCAGGATGCCGTCGGTCATCAGCTTGATCATCGTCCCCGGGCCGGTCTGGTCGCCGAAGCGGACCTTGAAGCCCACGGGCGAGTCGGGCTTGCCCATCGGCACGCCGAGTTCATCCGCCACGCGCTGGGCGACGCCGCGGGCAGCGATACGCCGCGGCTGGGTGTGACCGATGAGCCCGCCAATGCCGCGGCCGAGGGTGAGGCAGAGCTTGGGGAGCTGCGTGCTCTTGCCGCTGCCGGTCTCGCCGCAGACGACGACGACCTGGTGGGCCTTGATCGCCGCGGCGATCTCGTCGCGACGCTGGCTGATGGGGAGGTCTTCGGGGAACTCGACGCCGGGGAGGGAATCGAGCCGGGCGAGACGCCGGTCGGCGGACTTCTTGATGGACTCGAGGAGGGGCCGCACGATCTGGGCCGGGGGCGGGCCGAGTTCACGGGCCTTGCGCTCGATGCCGTCGAGGCGGCGGTGGAGGATCCGCTGGTCGGCGAGCATGCAGCGCTCGACGAGTTGCCGGAGCTTCGGGATGGTGTCGGTGGCGCTCACGGGCGGCCTGGAAACACAACGACCCGCCGGGCCATCCAGCGGGTCGTGAGAAACGAGGTGGACGGGACTTGAACCCGTAACCCCCGGCTTGACAAGCCGGTGCTCTAACCAATTGAGCTACCACCCCTGACCGGCGACAGGTCGCCGCCCCGCCGGGAGGGGCCCGGGAGGGAGAGAAATTTAGTCACCGCCCGCCCAAGGTCAAGTGGCGGGGCTGGGTGGGGCGTCCGGGGCGGTCTTGGTGCCGCATTCGGGGCACTTTGAGCCCGGTGGGAGCCCGGAGCAGTCGTAGCCGCACTTTGGACAGGCGGCGGTGCAATACAACCCGCGGGCGAGGAGCCGTGCGAGCAGGCGGCCGCTGCAGACGAGATAGACGCCGACGAAGAACTGAAGGGTGTAGGGCCAGTTGTCGTACAAGGTGACGCAGTGAAAGAAGGTCTCGATGAGTTCACCGAGCTTGACACCCGAGTTGGCGCGGTAGGCGACGACCTCGCTACAGAAGCCAGTGAACCAGTCCTGCCAGTGCGGAATGAGCGTGGCGATGGCCACGACTCCGATCAGTCTGGCGAGGATCGTGGTCACGGCATTGACCGACATCTGTTGCTCCAAATCAGTTCCGCACGGCGATGACGGCGGACGTGCTGGCGCCCATACGTTTCTGAGCGGCGACGGCCTCTGGTCGCGTGGAGAACTTGCCGGCGCGGACGGCCCAGACGGGCTTGCCGAGGGCATCCACGGCGGCATCCACGCGGGTATTTTGGCCGGCGAGGGCGGCAGTCTTCTGCTGAGCGCCCGCGACCTGCTGGGCTTTCACCCGGTCGCGGAAGGCACCGAACTGGACGGCAAAGGGGCCCTTGATCCGCGCGTCGATCGTCTGGCGGACGGCGGCGGTCTGGGCTTCCTTGGTGGCCGCGGCGTATTGAGTCGTGGCCTGGCTGGTCAGGCCGGCCTGCGAGAGGCAGTCACCGGCGAGCACGGAGCAGCGGGCGGCATCATCGCCGGAGAGTTGCTTGGCCGCGGACTGGAAATGGGTCGAGGCGACAAGCCACTGACGGCGCTGGTAGGCGAGCATACCGAGGGTGGCGTTGGCCTTGCCGGAGATTGAGTCGTCTGGGTTGGTGGTGAGGGGCGTGAGCCAGCGGATAGCGTCGGAATCGCGATCGGCGGCTTCGGCGGCCATGCCGGCGACAAGGGCGGCGCGATCGTGGGCGGGGCCGGTGGGCTGCGCCGTGGCGGCAGCGGAGGCTTCCTGGTAGGCCTCGTCGTATTTCTGGAGGCGGTAGGACTCGGCGTAGTCGTTGCCGTTCTGCGAGCAGGCGGCGAGTGCGAGCAGCGGCGTGAGGACGAGGAGGTGGATCAATCGCACGGCGGTTCTCCGCTTGGCCCGCGGCGGACGCACTGATCGCGCCCGTTGAGCGTTTGCGGTATCCTGCATCGGCCCGGCCCCACCGAAGGCCCCAACAAACGAGGTTCCCCGCTTGAGCATCCATTGGCCGATCATCCGCCGCTGCCTCGCCTGCCCCTGGGCCGTCGCCTGCGTGGACGACTACCGCACATACCGGCGGTTCTCGATCCTGGTGGCGGCGCTGCTGATGGCCGACGAGATCGACCGGCGCTGCAAGACCAAGACGGTGGGCGTGATGACCCCGACGGGCGGCATGTTCCCGATCGCGGCCCTGGCGGGGTGGATGACCGGGCGGACGGTGGTGCCGCTGAACTACCTGCTGAAGGAAGATGAACTGCAGTACGTGATCGACGACTGCGGGTGCGACACGATCGTGACGGTGCAGGGGATGCTCGACTTCATGGGGTTCAAGCCCAGGGTCGCCAACCTGATCCGCTTCGAGGATGTGGACTTCAAGTCGTTCCCGGAACCGCGGGTGCCAGCGGTGAACACCGACGAGGACCTGGGGGTGCTGCTCTACACCAGCGGGACCAGCGGCAAACCCAAGGGTGTGATGCTCTCGCACGGGAACATCTGCGCCAACATCCGCCAGTGCAAGAACTGGATCGATATTCCCCGCGACGGGGTTTTCCTGGGCGTGTTGCCGCAGTTCCACTCCTTCGGCATGACGGTGCTGACGCTGCTTCCGCTGACGGTGGGGTGCAAGGCGGTGTACACGGCGCGGTTTGTGCCCAACAAGATCGTGCGGCTGATCCGGGACCACAAGGCGAACTTCTTCATCGGCATCCCGTCGATGTTCAACGCGCTGATGATGGTCAAGAGCGCGACGCCGGAGGACATGGCTTCGCTGCGGGTCGTCGTGTCGGGCGGCGAGCCGCTGCCGGAGGTTGTTTCCAAACGGTTCAAGGAGCGATTCGGAGTCACGCTCGCCGAAGGGTACGGCCTGACCGAGACGTCGCCGGCAACGAACTGGTGCCGCCCGCAGGAATACAAGCCGCACTCGGTGGGGCGCCCGATTCCCGAGGTTGTGGAGCGGATCGTGGACATCGAGACGGGGCGCGACCTGGGGCCCGGCCTCGACGGCGAGGTTCGAATCAAGGGCCCGAACCTGATGCAGGGGTACTACAAGCTCCCTGAAGCGACGGCCGCGGCGATCGATCAGGACGGGTTCCTGCGCACGGGCGACATCGGCCGGATGGACGCCGACGGGCACCTGTACATCACGGGCCGTCTCAAGGAGATGCTCATCATCGGCGGCGAGAACGTCTTCCCGCGCGAGATCGAAGAAGTGCTCAACGCCCACCCGACGGTGAAGGACTCGGGCGTGGTGGGGCGCGTCGATCCGGTCCGCGGCGAGTTGCCGGTGGCGTTTGTGGAACTCAAGGACGGCGAGAAGTTCGACGAGCAGACGCTCATCACCTGGTGCCGCGGGCACCTGGCGGGGTACAAGCTGCCGGCAGAAGTGAAGCACCTGGAGGCGCTGCCGCGCAACCCGACGGGGAAGGTGATGCGGCGGGAACTGAAGAAGCTGGTGTGAGGGGAAAGGTCGTTGGTCATTCGTGCTTAGCTGTTCGTCAGACAGGCGCCTGCTCACGGGTGTTCTTTGCACCCATCCCGTGAAAACCACGGAACTTGTGGACTTTGTCGATCTTTGCAACCGCCTCCGAACCCGCGGCGGATCGGCAGTGGGTGTTTCGTTTCGTTCTCGTGGCGGGTTCAATCCAGCACGGCACATACCTGTTTGATCCGGACTCATTGGGGGCCTTACGGCCGCCAAGTCATCTCCGGCCGTGCAGGCGCGGACCAGCCGACAACTTGAAGGCCTCCTTGACCGGACGGCGGTGATCGCGCGATGGCCATGCAGGGCGCCGCGGCGGGGTTGTCACGGGTTCTGGGGGCCCGGCCAGGCCGGGGTCACCCGCCTGTGCCCACGGTCCGCCGCGGCGTTCATGTCGCCGCGGGGCCGACGGTGTCCTCTTGCCACACGGGAACGGCGCGGGGGACCGGCGGCGGGCGTCGCCATGGCGGCGCCCGGAGGGCCGGCGGGTTGCATCGGGTCTCGTGGGACGCGGCGCGCTGCGCGCGCACGGGCACGGGTGTGTGTTTGGGTGACTCCCGGCGGATGGCGAAGCCGCGCTATCGCGGTTTGCGCGATCGGTTTGGACTGGTATCCGTCGGGCGGCCCTCGGCGCGGCGCGGACGTTCCGCGCCCGCCGGGGTCCGCGCAGGCCAGGCCGCGGGGCGGAATGCCCGCCGCGGCCGCAGATTTCGGAGTCAACTCATGCAATCCAAGAACAAGAAGAGGAATCGCGCGTTCACGCTCATCGAGCTGCTGGTGGTCATCGCGATCATCGCGCTGCTGGTGGGCATCCTGATGCCGGCGCTGGCGCAGGCACGAAGGTCCGCCAAGACCCTGAAATGCTCCACGCAGGTGCGCAGCGTGATGCAGGCGATGATGGTCTTCGCCAACAGCAACCGCGACAGCTACCCGCTCCCGAGCAACCTCGACAAGACCGGGACCACCGTCGCGGGCAGCACGCTCGCCGACAACGAAAAGAAGAACAATCTCGGGAACGTTCTGTCGATCCTCATCTTCAACAACGGCATCAGCTCCGAGCTATGCGTCTCGCCGGCGGAGGTTTCCGGCGTGGTCAAGGTCTGCGATACGTACGCCAGTGCCAGCCCGGCACAGGCCGATGTCGCCGGCGGCAACCGGGCCACCGCCCTTTGGGACCCCGGCTTTGCCGGCACCCCGGTGCAACAGGAACCAGCCTACCGACACACCCCCGGCATCAGCAATAACTCCTACGCATCGATCGTCTTCTTCGGCGCTCGCCGTCAGAAGTGGACCAACACCTTCAGCGCCACCGAGCCGGTTTTCGGCAACCGCGGGCCGGTCTACAACGGCGCTGACGGCAACGACCGAGCGACCTGGGCGCCCAGCGGTCAGAACGGCTGGCGGTTGGCCAACGGAGCCAACGGCACCGACAGCAACACGCTGCTGATCCACGGCGGCCGCTCGAGCTGGGAGGGCAACATCGGCTACAACGACGGCCACGTCAATACCGAGACCCGCGCCGATCCGCTCGAAATCACCTACAAACGCACCGGCAATCAGGCGACCAACGCGGTCGTGCCGGACAACATCTTTGTTGACGAGACCGATGACGCCACGGGCGGCACCGCCAACGACCCGCTGATGCGTCAGAACGTTTATCTGCGCCCCATCGGCAACGTCAGCAACTTCACCCCGGCGGCGGTCGCCGCGACGCTGTGGAAGGACTGATTCGTTCCAACATGTGACCTGAACCACCAGCCCACGGTGGATCCGTGTTCCAGAGGCCCGCTGGTCCTTCAGCGGGCCTCTTCCCTTTTTGGAAGGCGACCAGAAGAGAGGCGAGCAGGCGAACAGATGGCCGGGAGAATGAGATGAAGGCGTGGTGAGCTTGGGGTGACTGCCCCCATGTGGAGGATTTGACTGAAACCTCTGGCCATTTGTGTTGGATCAGGGCAACCCCGGGGCGTGCGGCCCCGAAACGAAGTGTTCAATCGCCGGCGAAGGAGTCATCGAGTCTTCGGTTGGCTGCCGCAGCGATCATCGTGAAGGGAGCGTGGGTTGTGAAGCACGTGGGTCAACGTCGAGGGTTCACCATCAAGGAACTGGTCGCCAGCGTTGTGACCATCTCCACCATCTTCTTCGCGGCCAGGCACCCGGCGGGCACCGGGACGGCCCAGACGCGGCGGGCACAGTGCCAGAACAATGTGCGCACCGTGGTGCAGGCTATGCAGGCCTTTGCCGACAACAATCAGGGGAGCTATCCGCTGCCGAGCCGGCTGGACCTGACGGGAACGACGATCGGGCCTGCTGGTGCGGCCACGAATTCGCAATTGGAAGCCAAGAACAACCTCGGCAACGTGCTGTCGATCCTCATCTTCAACAACGCGATCACGCCGGAGATGTGCGTTTCCCCGGCGGAAGTTTCGGGCGTCGTTCACATCGATCAGGGGTATCAGCACGCCAACCCGCAGCGTGCGGCGGCCGCCGGCGGCAACCCGGCGACGGCGTTGTGGGATCCGGGGTTCGCCGCAACTCCGACAACGAGTGAACCGTTCTACCGGCGGACCCCGGGGATCAGCAACAGCTCATACGCCAGCACCGTTTTCTTCGGCGCACGTCGACAAGTCTGGTCGAATACGCACAACGCGACCGAACCGGTCTTCGGCAACCGCGGGCCCAAGTACGCAGGGACCGACAGTGGCGACCGCGCTGGGTGGAACGGGTTTGGCTCTAATGGCTGGCCACTGGCCAATGGCATGCTCGGGAGCGGGAGCAACACGCTGCGCATCCACGGCAGCCCGCAGAGCTGGGAAGGAAACATCGGCTACAACGATGGCCACGTCACCTACGAACGCCGACCGGATCCCGCCGAGGCCTTGTATCAACGGTACGGCAATCCAAGCACGACGCCGCCGGTGCCGGACAACCTCTTTGTCGATGAGTCGGACGATGCGACGGCCGGCACATCGTTTGACCCGGCGCTGAGGCGAAACGCGTGGCTGCGTCCGGTCGCCAGCGTGCAAGCGTCTGGAACGACCACGACAATCAACCTTTGGCTCGATTGAGCGTTTCCCGGCGGCGTTCCCCCAGGGACGGGTCGCTCCGCCCCCACCGCGAACTCTCGACCCTTCGAGCCGGAGATGAAGGCTTCGCGCCTGGAGCGCGGCGGGCGCGTCCGGATTCGGCTACGCTCCCGCCATGGAACTTTACATCGATACCGCGAACCTGGATGAGATCAAGCAGGCCAACGACCTGGGCGTCCTTGACGGGGTGACCACCAACCCGTCGCTGATCGCCAAGGAGAAGAAGGACTACGGCCAGACGCTGGCGGAGATCTGCAAGATCGTCAAGGGCCCGGTGTCGGCCGAGGTGATCGCGACCGAGTACGAGGCGATGATGAAGGAGGGCCTGGAGCGGGCCAAGATCGCCCCCAACATCGTCGTCAAGCTCCCCATTACTATGGATGGGCTCAAGGCTTGCAAGGCGATGAGCGAAAAGGGGATCAAGACGAACATGACGCTGTGCTTCCAGCCGCTGCAGGCGCTGATGGTCGCCAAGGCCGGGGCGTTCCTGGTCAGCCCGTTCATCGGACGGCTGGACGACATCGCCGAGGACGGCACGGACCTGATCGTCAAGATCCGCCAGATCTACGACAACTACGGCTACAAGACCAAGTGCCTGGCGGCATCGATCCGCCACCCCAAGCACATGGTCGAGTGCGCCCTCGCCGGCGCCGACGTCGCCACCGTGCCCTTCAGCGTCATCAAGCAGATGCTCAGCCACCCGTTGACGGACAATGGGCTGAAGAAGTTCCTTGAGGACTACAAGAAAGCCTTCGGCGGCTGAGCAACTCGCCACATGCGGGCCGAGACGTCGATCGCCTGAAAGGCAACGTCACTCCCCGATCTCGAGCAACAACTCCACCTCCACCGTCGCGTTCAACGGCAGCACATTCGTGCCCACCGCCGCCCGCGCGTGGCGGCCGGATTCGCCGAAGACCTGCACCAGCAGCTCGCTCGCGCCATTGGCCACCTTGGGCTGGTCGTGAAAATCCGGCGTGCAGGCGATCCAGATGCCGACGCGGATGACGCCGGCGATGCGGTCGAGCGACCCGAGTGCTGCCTTTGCCGCCGCCAGCCCGTTCAGTGCCGCCTGGCGGGTAAGGGCCTGCAACTCCTCGATCGGCTGCCCAGCGCGGACCGGGCCGGTCTGCATCAATTTGCCCGCGGCGAAGGGCAACTGCCCGCTCACGTAGAGGTGATTGCCGCTGCGGCGCGTGGGCACATATGCCGCGACGGGTGCCGCCGGGACGGGGAGTGTGATGCCGAGGGCGGCCAGTCGGGCCTCGGGCGTCACGGGCGCAGAGCCAACAGATCCCGAATTGCGGGGTGTGGGAGTGATTGAATCGCCCGTGCAAACACTTGACATTTTTTAACCCTTTCGCAAAACCCGGGAACCCGCCCGACTTGACGGGCGAACTGAACGGTGTACCTTATGAGTGTTCTCAGGTTGGGTTGGCGTTTCGCACGGCAATACCTGTTTGTACCGGACTCATGGGCGGTTTCTCAATCGCCAAGTCATCTCCGGCCGTGCAAGCCCGGACCAGCCGACAACTTGAAGGCCCCTCGGCGCGGAAGCGACGTTGGCGGTTGAATCGGCGTGTCTCCCGTTCCTTCTGGATCGGCGGACCCGTTCAATTGTTGATCTCGTCACCGCGGCCTCGGGGTCCAGCCAGGCTGGGTTTCCCCTCCTGTACTCGGCAGTCCTCCGCGGCCCACATGAAGCCGCGGAATGGTAAGCCACCCTCCAACGAGAACACTGGGGTGCGAACCACGGATGCTGCCGCGGCAGTTCCCGACGACTGAAAACGTCGAACCGGGTCTTGTGGGTTGAGACAAATCGACAACGAGTGCAGGTGTTGCAGACGGCGTGACCCAGCGGATGGCGAAGGTTGATCTCGTCGGGTGGTTTGTGCTAGCTGTTCGGTTCGTTGAGTTGGTTTGGTTTGAGCCCGGCTTGGTTTGAGCCGGGGAGCGTCGCCGGGTGTTCCGGCAACGCGGGAAACACGCACACAGGCTTTGGTCTTGGCCGCCGACGTTCGGCGGCAGGACCGGGAACACGGAGTTTCGCATGAAGAAGAATCGCGCCTTTACGCTGATCGAGCTGCTGGTGGTCATCGCGATCATCGCCCTGCTGGTGGGCATCCTCCTGCCGGCTCTTGCCAAGGCTCGCTCCTCGGCCAAGACCCTCAAGTGCTCGACGCAGGTCCGCAACGTGGTGCAGGCCTGCCAGGTCTTCGCCAACAGCAACCGCGACAGCTACCCGCTGCCCAGCAACCTCGACAAGAACGGCACGACGATCGGCCCGCAGAACGTGCCGAATCCGACACAGGCCCAGCTCGAGGCCAAGAACAACCTCGGCAACTCCCTGTCGATCCTGATCTTCAACAACGCCATCAGCCCCGAGCTGTGCGTTTCGCCCGCCGAGGTTTCCGGCGTGGTGAAGGTTGACGACCAGTACGCCAGCGCCAGCCCCCCCCAGGCGACGCAGGCCGGCGGCACCCCCGCCACGGCCCTCTGGGACCCCGGCTTTGCCGGCACCCCGATCCAGCAGGAGCCGACGTACCGCCGCACGCCGGGCATCAGCAACAACTCCTACGCCTCCAACGTCTTCTTCGGCGCCCGCCGTCAGAAGTGGTCCAACACCTTCAGCGCCACCGAGCCGGTCTTCGGCAACCGCGGCCCGAAGTACGCCCCCACCGGCGCCACTTCTGACACGGCTACGTGGCAGGGCAACGGCTCCAACGGCTGGCGCCTGGTCACCGGCGCCAACGGCACCGACAGCAACACGCTGCTGATCCACGGCGGCCGCTCGAGCTGGGAGGGCAACATCGGTTACAACGACGGCCACGTCAACACCGAGACGCGCCCCGACCCCATCGAGATCACCTTCAAGCGCTCGGGCAACAACACGACCAACGCCGTTGTTCCCGACAACTTCTTCGTCGACGAGACCGATGACGCCACCGGCGGCACGGCCAACGACGCGGTCCTGCGTCAGAACGTCTGGATGCGCCCGATCGCTTCGGTGACCGGCACCACGACCCTGACCTACAACTTCTGGGTTGACTAAATCTCACGACCGCAAGGTCTGACTGACTACTCAAAGGCCCGCCGGGAAACCGGCGGGCTTTTTTCTTTTTGCGATAGCTTTCACTAACAGTACCGATCGCTAACCACGCTGATGAGCCACACTTGTTTGGCATAACTCGCTCGTGCAGCAGCGGATAGCACTCGCATCTCGCGCTGACAGATCGAGATCGTCAAGGCTGACATTGCTTTACTGCACTGACCGTGCACATGTTGCGCGATTCGGAATTGCGTTGACCCACAAAGCCAAGCGATATGTTGCACGCGCCTCGAACGGGGGTAAAGGAGTCAGTATGTTTGAAAGCACGACTCGCCGCACCCTTCTGTCTCTCACGGCACTGGCTGGACTGACATCTGCCGCACACGGTCAGTCTTCATGCTCACTGAAGACGACGAGTGGGTACTCCTTTGCGAAACTCACACTTTCTCCCATTCTTTTTCTTAATGGCGATCAACGCACATACTGCGAGGAATGTGATCCACCGAAGAAGTGTGAGAGCCTAGACCCCGGCATAGGAAGCCTGTTTTACGCCACACGATCGGATTGGAGCGCAACGATCGCCGGCACCGGACCATTCAACCCCAATCCTCCGGGTGTGTATTGCTCGGTTAGATCTGCCGGCAACGTGTGCAGAGACTTTGTGGCAGACACTCTCACCTCGGCGAACTTAACGGCCTCTCCCATTACACTGAATTGGACAAATCCGGGATGGTCGTGCAGCGACACCTATACGCCGTACCTGACCAACAACGGGTTTATTCAGGATTCCACCGCATCCCATCAGGCTGGGGGCTTCGGCTCCTGCGATTATGGCGAGTACAGAATCGGAACTACTGTGTCACCGTACACAAATCCATGCACTGGCGCGACGTCGTCGCTCAGTGTCGGATCGGCCGTCGCGACAGATGACTTTGGCAAGTACCAAGCTGCTCATCAGCGCTTCAGCTACAGTTGGCCGATCTGCGGCGACAACAAGAGCAAGACCCCCAGCACTGTGAGCATCGGACTCAGCCTCTTAAGCGATTTCAGTTGGACGCGCGACGTCAGTGCAGACGGGTGCGTGTCCTTGAGCAAAATGCCTGTGCCCATCATTGCGGGATTCTGCATCGAAGTTGAGCAGGTCACTGGAAGTGGATCCAGTTCCACAGTTTACTATGGAATCTACTATGTGCGCGAGTGGAATGATATCACTCGCCTCGGTGAATTTGGACCGCCCGGAATGGGCACGGACATCTTCGATCCCGACGTGAGCACAACGAACTTTGCAGCCCCTTGGAACACCCACATTTGGACCGCTCGAGTATTCGAGGCGTCTTCGTGCTGCACCTCCCCCAAAACCACCAAGCTTGAAGTGGTCCTGGAAGGCAGCGATCTGCAGATGATCAATATTCGCGGGTGGGTGGATGTCAACAGCCTTCTTGAGAATACGACAGTCAATCACGGCATGTACTGGCAGCACGACCGTCTTGATCTCAATTTTGACGGCACCCCTGACTGCCTGGACCGCGAGTTGATTATCGCAGCGCGCGGCAAGACGATCAGCGACCCCGAGTACATTCTTCGAGCCGATCTGAATGGCAATGGAACGATCAGTGACGCCGAGTATTCAGAGGTGGCGACCGCGCTTCTTCAATTGTGTGCATGTCCCGCGGACCTTGTTTCTCTCGGAGGCTCGCCGCCCCCCGACGGAACACTCACCTCCGATGACCTCACGGCGTTCCTTGCTTGCTACTTCGGGGGCGACATGCACGCGGACATCGCCGTGCTCGGAGGGGCGCTCGGCGCCGATGCTGCCATTACTGCTGACGACTTGACACTGTTCTTGAGTCTCTTCTACGGCGGCTGCTAGCTCATCCGAAAGATAGATACTTAGCTTACCGTCTCCTGCCCGCCATAACAACGGCGGGCTTTTTCATGCACTTCACGCCGCCTTCATCGCCGCCTGCTCGGGCGGGGAGACCAGGGCGAGGGACTCGACCTCGACGCTGGGGACGATCTCGTTGTAGCCCAGGACAACGGCCGCGGGGACGGCGGGCTCGAGGATCTGGCGGACGACCGCACGGACCTGGGGCGAGGCCAGGACGATGGGCATATGCCCGGGGGAGGTGACCTTGCCCAATTCGCGGGCGATGACCCCCGAGACCTGGGCGGCGACGTTCGCGGGCATGGTGAGGGTCGTGCCCACCGCCGAGCGGTCGATGTAGGCGCTGATGACGTCCTCGAGCTGCGGGTCCAGCGTGACGCAGACGATCCGGCTCTTGCCGTTCTCGCCGGGCGCGGCGAACTGCTGGCAGATCGAGCGTCGCAGGCCGTTGCGGACGTACTCGGTGAGGACGTCGAGGTCCTTGGTCTTGGGGGCCCAGTCTGCGAGGGTCTCGACGATGGTCTCCATGTCGCGGATGGCGACCCGCTCGCGCAGCAGGTTCTGCAGCACGCGGTGGAGGTCGGCGAGCTTGACGTCCTTGCCCACGACATCGTCCACGAGCTTGGGGGCCTTGGCCTTGAGCTGGCTGACCAGCTCGTGGACCTCCTGGCGCGTCAGCAGGTCGGCGGCGCTGGAGCGGACGATCTCGGTCAGGTGCGTCGCCAGGACGCTGGTGGGGTCCACCACGGTGTAGTTCATCGTCTCGGCGCGGGTCTTCTGCGACGGGTCGATCCACCAGGCGCGCAGGCCGAAGGCGGGCTCGGTCGTCGCCTCGCCCTCGATGGGGCCCGATGCGATGCCCGAGTCGATCGCGAGCAACCGACCGGGGATGCTGACGCCGCGGGCCACGACGGCGCCCTTGATCTTGACGCGGTAGTCGGTGGGCTGCAACTGCAGGTTGTCGCGGATGCGGACCGGCGGCATGATGACGCCCAGTTCCAGCACCAGCTGGCGCCGGATCGCGCTGATGCGCTCCAGCAGGTCGCCCCCCTGGTTGGCATCCACAAGTCCGACCAGGCCGTAGCCGACCTCCAGCTCCATGGTGTCGAGCTTGAGGAGCGCCTCGGGCGTCGGGGCTTCGGGCTTGCTCGCGGCGGCCGCGGCGGCGGATTTCTCGGCGGTGGCCGTCTGCTTCTTGCCGCGGGTCATGGTGATGCCGATGCCCGCGAGCGTGCCGGCGGTGGCGAGCAGCGGGATCGTCGGCAGCGGCGTGAGCGCGAGCATCGAGAGGAAGCCCGCGGTGAGGAAGAGGCTGTTGGGCTGGCTGAAGATCTGCCCGGCCATCTGCTCGCCCAGTTCGGCCTTGGAGCCCGAGCGCGTGACGATGAGGGCCGAGGCGATGGCGATGACGAACGAGGGGATCTGGGCGGTGAGGCCATCGCCGATGGTGAGCAACGCGAAGGTACGGAAGCACTGGCCGACGTCCCAGCCGCGGTCGAGGATGCCGATGGCGACGCCGCCGGCGATGTTGATGGCGGTGATGAGGATGCCGGCGATGGCGTCGCCGCGGACGAACTTGGAGGCGCCGTCCATGGCGCCGAAGAAGTCGGCCTCCTGGCTGACGCGTTCGCGCCGGGTGCGGGCCTCCTTCTCGTTGATGACACCGGCGTTGAGGTCGGCGTCGATGGCGAGCTGCTTGCCGGGCATGGCGTCGAGCGTGAACCGTGCCGCGACCTCGCTGATGCGCGTGGCGCCCTTGGTGATCACCACGAACTGCACGATCACAAGAATGAGGAAGATAACGATGCCGACGCCCAGCGACGAGCCGGCGACGAACTGGCCGAAGGCGGCGATGACCGCTCCGGCAGCGCCGACGGCGGCCTCGGGCGTGGGCGCATCGGCCGTGAGGATGAGTCGCGTGGCGGCGACGTTGAGGACGAGCCGGAAGAGCGTGGTGCCGAGCAGGAGCGAGGGAAAGACGCTGAAATCCAGCGGCTCGCGCATGTACATCGTGGTCATCAGGATGATGACCGCCAGCGCGATGTTGAGGCAGATGAGCACGTCCATGAAGAACGGCGGCAGCGGCACCAGGATCACCGCCATCAGCAGGATGAAGGCGATGGGCACGATGTAGCCGCGGTACTTGCGGACGGCCAGGAGCCAGGGAGGAAGGCCGGGTTGGAGGGTGGGTGGCATGGGGAGTCGTTGATCGTTAGTTCTGAGTTGTTAGTTCAGAATTGTGAATGAAGAGCTATTGGATTCTCACGAGCTTTGTTGTTGTCCAGAGGTGTCGCTGGAACCTGTTTCCTTGCCTTGAACGAACGACAAACGACTAACAACCAACGACTCACTCTCACGCCGACTTCGCCCGGTTATTCCCGAGGCGGTACACGAACGCCAACACTTCGGCAACAGCCTGATAGAACTCCGGTTTGACGTCCTGCCCGACCTTGGCGCTGTAGTAGAGGGCGCGGGCGAGCGGGGGCTTTTCGACAATCGGGACGCCGTGGGCGATCGCCAGCTCACGGATGCGGAAGGCCAGCTCGTCGGCGCCCTTGGCCACCACCCGCGGGGCGGTCATCTTGTCCGAGTCATACTTGAGGGCCACGGAAAAGTGCGTGGGGTTGGTGACGATCACGTCGGCCTTGGGCACATCCCGCTTGATCCCCTGCATGATCATCTGGCGTCCGAGCTGGCGGGTCCGTCGCTTGGTGTCCTCGTCGCCCTCGGTGCTGCGGCGCTCGTCCTTGACCTCCTGCTTGGTCATCTTGAGTTCCTGCGTGTACTGCCAGCGCTGGTAGAGATAGTCGACGACGCCGATGATGAGAAGGATGGCGAGGATGTACGCCGCGATCTCGACGAGGATGCGGAAGAGGAAGCGGTACGCGGCGACGGCCTCAAGATTCGGGAGGGCCGCGAGTTCCTTCGAGTACGAACGGACGACGAGGAAGACGACCGAAGCGACGATGACGAGCTTGACGCAGGCGACAGCGGTCTTGACGGCGGAGCGTTTGCTGAACAGCCGCTGGAAACCCTCCACGGGGTTGAGGCGTTCGAGTTTCGGTGCCAGCGGTTCGAGCGTAAAGAGCAGCTTGGTCTGCTGCAGGTGCGAGAGGACGACGACCAGGAACATCGCGACAAAGACCGGCCAGGCGGTGAAGAACCCTTGCGCCATCGCCCAGCCGAAGGTGCGCCCGGCGTCCGCGGCGTCGAGCATCGTCCCCGGCCCTTCGCCCGCGAGCAGGCGGCGCATGAGCTGGCCGAAGCCGCTCACGAGCATGGACCCGCAGAACCAGACGATCAGCAGTGCGCCGATGAGATCGACCGCGCCGGAGAGATCGATGGAGCGGGCGACCGAGCCGCGCTGGCGGGCCTCGCGGATCTTGCGTTCCGACGGCAGTTCCGACTTTTCGCCCAGGTCCTCGGCCATGCTAGAGCCCTCCCCCACTTCCCACAGGCGGGCGAGCCTGGCTGGACCAGTTGAGGATCTGGCGGCCGGTTTCAGCAATGTGCTCGCCGATCGCGCCGTCCATGGCGTTGAGGCCCCACACCAGTGCAACCAGGCCGAGGACAACCTTGACCGCGAAACCGATCGAGAGGATGTTCAGGGCGGGGATCGTCTTCATCAGGAATGATGAAGCGAGGGTCTCGATGAAGATGATTCCGAGCACCGGCGTGCTGACACGCAGGGCCAGCTCGAAGCCGCTGGTTGCGGTGGAGAGGACGAGATTGAAAGGAGCGTCACCGACCGCGACCGCGCCGAGCGGCACGCGTTCGAACGAGTTGGCAACGCATTGGAAGAGCATTTCCAGGCCGCCGACGGCGATGAAGATGCCGATGGCGAGCTGCGCGAGGACCTCGCCGATAATGTCGGACTCGGTCTCGAGCATGGGGTTGTAGAGCTGGCCGAGGCCGAAGCCCATCTGCTGGCCCATCAGCACCCCGGCGAGCTGCACGGCGACGACGGGGAGGAGCGCGAGCAGGCCGATGACGAAGCCGATGAAGACCTCGCCGGCGCCGACCATCACGAGTGTGAAGATGTCAGTGAATTCGCCCGCGGGCGCCTGCACCGTCGGGTAGACGCACAACGCGAGCATGAAGCACAGCAGCACGCGCACCTTGGCGGGGATCGCCAGGCTCGCGGCGATCGGCGCAAGCATGAAAACACCCGAGAGGCGGAACATCACCAGCAGCAGCGGCGCGACATGGTGGACGAGTGTGGACATGCCGGACCGTCGGAAAAGAATGGGCAAAGCTCAGAAGTGGTTGAGCAGGAACATCTCGCGTGTGAACGCCAGCAGCCGCTCGACGATCCACGGGATCAGCAGGATGGCCGCGAGGATCATCACGAGGATCTTGGGGACGAACGTCAGCGACTGGTCCTGGATGCTCGTGACCGACTGGAAGATGGAGATGATCAGGCCGATCACCACGCCGGCAAGGAGGATCGGCCCGGCGATCTTGATCGTGACGATCAACGCCGTGCGGATGGTTTCGAGGAGTGATTCGTCGTACACCATGTGAAGCTCAAGCGAGCGCGAAGAGGTGAACCAATGAGCGCGGAGTGAAAATGAGGAACCGAACCTACACGACCACAATGCCCAACGTACTCAGCACCGGCTGCAGAGCCGCCGCGACGCCGCTGGTCGGGTGCGTGACAAAGCTCTGCATCAGACTGCCGACGATGAGTTGCCACCCGTCAACCATCACGAACAGCAGGAGCTTGAACGGCAGGCTGATCAGCACCGGCGGGAGCATCATCATGCTCATGGAGATCAGGATGCTGCTGATCACCATGTCGATGACCAGGAACGGCAGGTAGACCTTGAAGCCCATCAGGAAGGCGACCTTCATCTCGCTGAGCACAAACGCGGGGACGAGCGAGAGCATGTCCACTTTGTCGCGGGTGAGCTTGGCCGGGTCGGAGGTGTCGATCTTGCGATAGTTGAGGACCATGTAGAGCGACGAGTGGTTGCCGGTCGCATCGATCTGGTCGAACATGAAGTCGCGCATGGGCTGCTTAGCGCGGTCCCACAGCTCGTCGTAGCTGGTGATCTCGCCGGCACGATACGGCACGATCGCCTCGGCGTTAATCCGATCGATCGTCGGCGACATCACCAGCGCCGTCATGATGATCGACAGGCCGAGCATCACCTGCGACGGCGGCATCTGGGCCGCGCCCAGGGCCTGCTTGAGCAGCCCCAGCACGATGGCGATGCGCATGAAGCACGTCGTCATCAGCATGATCGTCGGCACAAGGGTGAGGACGGTGAGCAGGACGACGATGTTCATCGCCACCGAGAGCCCGCGCTTGCCGCCGTCTTCTTGCCCACCCGGCAGGGCCTTGCCCGCGGTGCCCAGGATCGACACCGGATTGAGCCCCTCCAGCGTGCCGGCGTCGGAAAGGCCGTCGCGCGTGAGGACCGAGTTGATGCCCAGCGAGTCGGCCGGAACGGCGGGTGCAGACGACTCGCTTCCCGGAATCGGCGGGCCGTACGAAGCCTGGCCGAAGGCCGGCGCAGCGGCCACCAGCAGCGAGATCAGCACGACCACTTGCAGGACGCGGGCACGGACTGCCGCGGCGCAGCGGTGCAGCACACGCGGGCGAGCCACGCCAGTGCAATCAAAGTTCGTCAGACCGCCCGCGATCATGACGCCGCCCCTTCCCCTACTGTTCGCCCGCGCAGCGATGCGAGCCGCGCCTTGAGCGAACCGCCGTCGCCGTTCTCCACGGTCGAACCGAAGGGCTTGATCTCAGAGTCGGCATTCCACATTTCCAGGCGGTCGCCCTCGCGTGTCGCCCGCTGCTGCGTGCGTCCCGGCGGGGGGGGGAGAACGAGATCGGGCGGGAGCTGCCCCTCGTAGCTCTTGAGGAACTGCTCGAACTTGCCCGTCGGCCCGTGCCCCTCGGCCTCGCTGACCTTCAGCAGGATCGACGCGACATCCTCGGCGTCGGTGATCTCACAAAGCGTCGAGAAGCCGCCGGTGGACCCGCGCAAGCCGGTGATGTGCGACAGCAGCAGCACCCGCCGATCGACCCGCAGCAGGATCAGCGACTGCCCGCGCGAGATCGGGTAACGCCCCAGCACCTCGAGCAGACCGCTCGGGGCTTTGCCGCCGGGTCCGATCGCGCCCGCGATCCCGCCGTGCCGTGCCGCAAGCTTCTTGAAAATCGCCGCCCCAATGACGATCAGGCCGAGAACCGCGGCGAGCGGAGCGACCATGGACGTGAGCGAGAACGACGTCGTCGCCGCATCCGGCGGACGCGGCGCATCCGTCCGCTCTGTCGATGCGTTCACCGGACCGATGAGCGTGTTGCGTTCGCGCTCGCGTGCGGCGATCGTGAGCGACGGCGCGGGTGGACCAGTCAGCGATGGCGCAGACGAATCGGCCGGCTCTCGCGATGGACTCGCCGCGGGGGCAGGCACAGGACCATTGACAGCAGAATCATCATTCGGCGATGCGAACGACGGCCCGGCGAGCACGCCAGCGGCGAGAACGGTCGCGGCGATTGTGCGGCGGGCACCCGTGCAAACAGGCATCCAAACAGGGCCATCCATGGCGTGCGCTCCGCCGGACTCCGCCGGCGCTGACGAGGGGGGCGTTACTTCGATTCCTGGATCTGGTTGGTGACGATCTCGCTGATGCGGACGCAGAAGTTGTCGTTGAGGACCAGCACCTCGCCGCGCGCGACGAGCCGGTCGTTGACGTAAACATCCACCGGGTCACCGGCGATCTTGTCGAGCTCGACAACGGTGCCGTCGGTGAGCCGCAGCACGTCCTCGACGAGCATGCGCGTACGACCGAGTTCGATCTTGACGTTGAGTGTGACGTCGCTCAGCAGGTCGATCGGCCCGCTGTCGATCGCGGCCCCGCCCCGCCCGAAGTCGCCGAGCGCGAATGGCTGCGCCCCCCCACCGGGCTTGCCGGGGGTCGCCGGATCAGCCACGGCGGTGGCCGTCGCCGTATCGGCTTGCGCGGCGGCAGCGGCAGTGTTGGCAGTTCGCGCCTTGGCCACCGCCTCGTTCGCGGCCTTGATAGCGGCGCTCGCGGCGGCATCAGCGGTAGCGCTCGGCGCGGGCGCCGAGGGCGCGGTCGGCGCAGCAGCCTGAGGTTCGGCGGGTTTGGGAGCTTCCTGCTCGCTCATGATCGCTCGGTCCATGGCGGCGTCATGCCGCGGGTGTCCTATCGGACGCGGCCGGAGCGGGCTTGCAGAATTGGAGAGTCGATCTTGCGCCTCGGCCCGCCACCGGGCAAGAGTTGCGCAGTGATGCCCCGGGACGATCAGTCGAGCCCGCGGTACCCGTTGCAAGTGGGGATCAGGACGCGCTCGAAGAGCGGCTCACCCGCCTTGTCGTCGTTGACCAGGATCTTGCGGAGGTACGCGGTGATCTGGCGGTTGAGGCTCTGACGCTCCGGCTCGCGGAGCTGGGCGGTCTGCGCCCGGCTGAAGATCTGCGTGATCCCCTCGCGGATCTCGGCGTTGCGCTCCTCGAGCATCTTCTCGACCTGCGCCTTGTACTTGTTCTTCACCTGCACGAACAACTCGGCCTCCCAGAACCAGATGCTGCCGGTCTGCAGGTTCTGGAACTTGCCCTTGACCAGTTCCAGTTCGGCCGTCTCGTCGGCGTGGTTGTCCTTCATCTCCACCTTCTCCGCGCCGTGGCTGGCCCGCGGGCCGGTGGCCCCGAAAATGAAGTAAACGCCCGCGCCCTCGGCGATCATGATCACCGCGACCACCGCGATCGTCTTGATCGGCAGCCCGCCCTTCTTCGCGGGCGCGGCCTCGGCGGCCGGGGCGGGTGCTGCGGCGGGCTTTTCCTGCTTCTTGGCGTCGGACATGGATATTCACCACCTGCTGACGGCGATGCCGCACGCGGAGCGCGCGCGGTGGAAGCCGGTGCTGGTAGATCGACCGGGAATTGAGATGGGTTCAGCGGCGTCCGTCAAGGCGGCGTCGGCAGGAGGCCGACAGCCTGGCGTTATCGGTCACGCGGCGCGGCGCAGCGCGGCGGGCCGGTCGGCCTCGGGCAGGAAGTGGGCCAAGCGTTCCATGACTCCCGCTTGGTCCTGCCCCTCGCGGATGGCGACCAGCCCTTCGATCACGATGACGGAACTGATGGTGAGAGCTGCCGTCGCCGACACTGCCGGCGCACCGACCGAGGCCAGCGCCTGGAAGAACGTGCCGCACGCGAACAGAGCGAGGGCCGCCAAGGCAAACCCTCCAGCCACCGCCGTGGGGTCTTCGAGCGTTGGCAGCCACATCGCCGCCGCCAGCGTCAGCGAGGCTATGGCCAGCACCGGCGCCACGAGCGAGAGCCAGCGAGCCACAGTGTGGCGGCGTGAATATGTCCGCAGAAGCTGGTCCGCCAGCGTGTTCAACTCAGATCGGATCGCCGGCGGCTCGGCCTGCTTGGCGACCAGCTGCGCACCGCGGCTGAGGAGAGGGTGCCGAACGGCGGGCGTGCGGGTGTGCAGCGCGCCGGGGCCGGCGGATCTCGCCAGCGCCGCGCATTGAGCCAACTCTCCAACCAGCGCCAGCGGGTCGGCGGTGAAGTGGCCGAGTGCGGCCAGCAGCTTGCGATCGATCCGCAGCGCGCGCGCTACCAGCAGCGCCAGCGTGGCAGCGGCAACAGCGAGGCCGCAGATAGTGAGGAGCCACAGGTCCATCGAACGCTCCCTTTGTCCCGTGCGAAGCAGAGTTATCGGGTTGATCGCGCGCCGGCTTGAAGCGCTGGACCACCTCGCGTTCAACGGTCCGGTCTTGCGCGAAGATCAGCGGCCGATAACCAGGAGCTGCTGGATCAACTGGTCGGCGGTGGTGATCACCCGGCTCGAGGCCGAGTACCCCGTCGAAGCAGTGATCAGGTTGGTGAACTGCTCGGCGAGGTCCACGTTCGACAGTTCCAGCGAGCCGCCAACGACGCGCCCCGTTCCGAACGATGTCGGCGTCGTCACGATCGGTGTGCCGCTGTTGGGGCCGACACCGAAGAGATTCGAGCCGACATCCACCAGCCCCTCGGGATTGGTGAACTTGGCGACGGCGACCTGGCCGATGGTGCGCGTCAATCCGTTGGTGAACGCGCCGGTGATCATGCCGTTGTCGCTGACGGAGAACGACGCGAGGATGCCCATCGGCGCGCCATCCTGGGACGTCTGCGAGAAATTCGGTGTCGAGTCCGTCAACGCGGTCAGTGTCGAAACATCCACATCGAAGCTCATCGGATCGATCGCGCCCGTGCCGGTGCGGCCGACCGTCAGCGTGACCGGCGCCGTCGTGATGAGCTGTCCCTGCGGATCAAAGCTCAGCGTGCCGCTGCCGACGATCAGGTTGCTTCCCGTGCCGGTGAGGTTGTCGGCCGACTCGGCGAACCAGCGCCACGTCGTGCCCGCGCCGCCGGAGCGCTGCTCAAGCACCATCGTCACATCCACCGACAGCGGGTTGCCCAGCGAGTCGTACGCGATCAGCGTCGCCCGCACCGATTCGCCCGTGGCCGAAGCGCCCGGCGCCTTGGTCATCGTCAGCGGTGAACCGACCGGCGCGCCCGCGGCGCTCAGCGTGCGGATATTCGTCGTCGCCACCGTCAGGTCGTTGGCCGTTCCCTGGTTGCCGATGATCTGGAACTGCCCGCCGGCGGTGATGGTGACACCGGGCATCGCGCCGTCTGCGTTGGTGCCCACGCCGGTGTTGATCCCCAGCGCGCTCTGCAGGAACGCCTGCACATCCGCGGCCGTCGTCGTCGCCGTGATCGCCAACGTCTGCGTCGGAAGCGTCTTGCCCCCCTGCTGCGCGCCGGTGATCTGGATCTGCTGGCCCGCCGTGAACAGCGGCTGCGTGCCCGCTTGGTTGGGGTCATCGATGTCGGTCAGCAGCGTCGCGCCCGTGATCGGCCCCGGGACGGCGATGCTCGTGAGCGCACCCGCCGTGATCGTCGCTCCCTGCCCCGCCACCGTGCCGCCGGCGTTGAGGTTGCCCGCCACAGCGGCGTTCGCCGTCGCCTGCGTGAGGCGCATCTGGCCGACGGGCAGGTTCAGCGGCATGAGCGAGGCCGTGTTGACCACAAAGTTGGCATCCACGCCGTAGCCCATCACGCGGTCGCCCGAGATGTTGACCAGGTCGTTCTGGCTGTTGGGACGGAACGCTCCCGCCCGCGTGTAGAAGCGGTTGGCTCCGCGCTCCACGATGAAGAACCCGTCGCCCTCCAGCGCCAGGTCGCGCGAGTCGCCCGTCGCCGAGAGCGCGCCGGAATTGAAGTTCCGCTGCGTGCCGGCGATCGAAACACCCAAGCCGATCTGCGTTGGGTTGCTGCCGCCCGAGGTCGCCCCCGGCACCGAGCCCAGGCTCAGCGTGCGGCTGAACTGCGTCGCGAAGAGCATGCGGCTGCTCTTGAACGCCGTGGTGTTGATGTTCGCGATGTTGTTGCCGATGACATCGAGGTTGCGGGCGTTGGCGTTCAGTCCGCTGAGGCCGATCGTCATCGCGGTGGTGCTGGCCATGGGTGGAGCCTTTCGGAACGAGTGAAAGAAGCGGGTTGTTCAGGCCGCGGAGTTGGCTTTGGTCGCCGATTGCAAGATCCGGGCCAGCGAGAGGTTGCTGGTGAATGCGCCGGGAAGGGGCACGATCCCGGTCGATGCCTCGGGGTGCGCGGCGTCCTGTGCGCTGGGCGCAGCAACGACGCCGTCAACCATCGACGCCTCACGTGCGGACGCGTCGAACGCGCCCAGCACCTGCCGCGACTGCACATCCATCAGCAACGGCTTGCCGTCGAGCATCACCATCGCCGTGTGCAGCCCCGCCGCCTGCGCCCGGTCGGCCGCGACGCTCAGCCGCTGCATCTGGTCGGGCGAGAGGTTGAGCTTGGAGCGCGCCGAGACCGACACCGGCTGGTTGCTGGCGAGCTGGCCGTCCTTGGCCTGGGCCAGCAGCTTGGCGAAGTCCGCCGCGCCGGGCTGCGCCGGCTGACTCGATGTTGTGCTACCACCCGGGATGATCCCCGAGGCAAGATGCCGCAGCAGGTCGATGGCCAATCCAATCATGGTCAGTCTCCTCTTCCGCCCAGCAGCGGGGCCAGCGACGGGTCAAGATTCTGCGGGATCGGACGCCCGGCGTCGGGGTCCAGCGCCGCGCCGCTCGGTGCGGTCGGCGTGGTGGGGTTGCCGGGGTCGGTCGGATTGTTCGGATTGTTCGGATCGGTCGGGTCCTGCGGCAACGTCCGCGGGTCAACGATCTCGTCCACGTTGCCGAAGGCGATCCGCTGACCCGTGCTGAGGTTGAGCACCGGCCCGTCCGCGGTTCGGCTGATCGAGGCGACGATGCCGCGCACGCGCTGGTTGTCCGTCGAGACGCCCGAGACCACCGCGCCGATCACGCCGCTGGCTGCCGAGAACTGGTTCTGCGTCACCAGCGCGTTCAGCTTGTTGCTCAGGTTCATGTCCGACTCGATCGAGCGCAGCTGCGACATCTGCTGCAGCAGCGCACTGGAGTCGTTCGGCTTGAGGGGGTCCTGGTTCGTCAGCTCCGTCATCATGATCTTGACGAACTGCTGACTCGTCATCGCCGCGAACCCCGTGACATTTGATGCGCCCGCGGCGTCCGATGCGGCTTTTCCAAGCGAAGTGACAGCGCTCATAGGGCTCCCCTGCGTTCCGCCGGCCCGCGCTCACGCGATCGCGTTGAGCCGCAGCGTGACGGGATCGAGGACTCCGCCCTCGCGTTCAATGTGGATCTCGCCGCTCCGCGGCGATTCGCCGGCCTCCGCCGACTCGATGCGGCCCGCGGCGTTCTCCGACGCCTGCCGCTGTGCGCCGCTATCGGCGCCCTGTCCCGCCCACTGCCCGCCGCCATCGGCGAACTGCTGGGTGCCCGTCCCGTTCGCATCCTGCGGCGGGGAAGAGTTGTGCGAGGGAGCCAGCGAGGAGTCGGTGCCGACACTCGAATGGGCCACTCGCAATCCCTGGGCCTCGAGCATCCTGCCCAGGCCGGGGAGCTGTTCATCAAGCAACGACCGTGCCGCGGAGCTACCGACCTCAAAGCGCAGTTTCACCACGTCCGCCCGCAGATCCAGCTTCACGCGGAGCTGCCCCAGCGCCTGCGGGTTGAGCCGCAGCGTGACCTGCCCGCCCCCCTGCGCAATCGCCGCCGCCATACCGCGCTGCACTTGCGCGGCGAAGTCGGGGCTCTGCGGGGTGGCGCTGGTCGTCGGATTGGCCGCCGCCGGCCTGGCGTTGGGCCGGGCGGCGTCGATGCTCAGCACGCCGCGGCCGTGGGCCGGAGCAACCGGTGCTGTTCTCTCGCCGGCCCGGTCCATCGGCTGCGCGGAGACGCTCGTCGCGGCGGAAGTGCTTCCGGCAAACGAGCGATCCGCGGCCGCCGCCGCCGGCTTCGCGGAGTCCGCGGCGGGCGCGGAGCGATCAGACTTTGGCGCCTGCTCGTCCGCGCGGAGTCGCTCGGACGAGTTGGGATTCACCAGTGCAGGCGATTCAGGCGCGGTGTTGCTTGTCTCGGCGCCAGCAAAGTGAGTCTGGGCAGACGGTGCCGATTGCGTCGGCGCCGACGGATACGTCGCCAACGGCGATTCCTCGCTCCACAAGGGAGCGTCACTCGTACGCGTGACCGAAGCGACCGCGCCCACATTCGTCGGCAATGCAAGGCCCTTGGCAGCCCACTGCGGGTCGATCCGCACCAGCAGCTCATTCAACTCCCCAATGGTGAGCGGGCGGTCGGCGACACCAGTCCGCGCAGCAGGCGCCGCGTCTTCCCCAGCCGCCGCTCGCACGTGAAATCCCGCGGGAACTCGGTCGGGGCTCGTCTTCTGCGCAGGCCCCATCGAATGTGAAACGGCCCGAGCGGAAACTGGTAGAGGCCTCTTCACGTCATTCGGAGCAGCCAAAGCGTCCGACTGTTTGGCAACCACCTCATCACCCGATTCGTCGCTGGAGAGCTTGGAATCATCCCGCGGAAGCTGCTTGAAAACGGCCCCCTCCAGCGGCTCCGCGTCCGCGTCGTGACCATCGTCGGTTTTCAGCTGGGGCGCCGATGGCTGCCGCGGCGCAACCGTGGCCGCTGCGACTTCCACACCGAACGTGCTGACCGGCTCGTCCTGCTCATCTTCGGGCTTGGGGCGCACAACAGTCGTCGGAACTGGGGCAGCGTCATCAGGCTTGGTGTCAACAGGCTTGGCGGCCGCGTCAGCGCCCGCTTCGGCGCAATCGTTGCTTCGGCTTACTGGAGGTTCGCCCTGAGCGGGAGCTCGATCAGTCTCGCGAGGCTTCGTTGACGTCACCTCCGCCTCCGGACGCGGCGTCGGCTCGACCTTGGCCGCGTGATCCTCTTCCGTCGCTCCGCGCGATTTGTCCGCCAGCACTTCGGCAAACTCCGCCGATCGATCCTGCGCCGGCTGCGCACGATCCGCCTTGGCCGCGGGCGGCGCGGCAGCAGGCTTGGCGAGCGTCAGCGCTTGGGATGTGGCTTTTGCGGCAGTCGACGTCATTTCGCGGCAGCTTGCGCCGGAGCATCGATGCCCCGAGTGCGGAGTTGCTCAAGCAACTCCGCTGCCAGCCGCGCGTCGGTCTTGATGAACTCGCCAATAACCTTGGCGCGGACCTCCTCGTCCATCGCCGCGAGGTACGTGATCACCTGCTTGCGGTTCGGCCCCGCGGCGTTGGTCCCGTCGCGGTCCATCAGCGCCTGCAACGTCGCCTTGGTGTCCTTGGCCTTCTGCGCCTCCAGCACGCCCAGCGCCGCCTTGAACTGCGTGTCGGCAAGCGTCCGCTCCCACTCGGTCTTGGCCTCGGCGAGTTTCTTGAACCCGGCATCCAGTTCCGCCCGCTGGGCCGCCAGCGCCCGCTCGCGCGTCGCCAGTTCTTCTTTCAACAGCCGCAGTTCCTGCTGCAATCGCAACAAGTCCTGCTGCTGGATGTCCCGGATGCGGGCCTGCTCGGCGATCTGCTGCGCCGAGTTCTGCGGCGGCTTGGCCAGCTTGTCCGCCTCCGCCTTCTGCTTCGCCTCGTCCGCCGCCACCGTCTCCTCGGCCATCAGTTTGGCCTTCTCGACGGTGATCGTCGTGCCGAGCAGGGCGCGGATCTTCGTCAGCCTCTCGCCGTCGAGCCGGTCGGACGTCTTCAGCCACACGATGAACCCCGCGACGGCGAGCATGTTCGCCAGGGCGATCGTCGAGATGACCATCCAGATGCGCTTCATGCTTCAGCTCCCAGCGTCGCGGCCTCGAGGCTCGTTTCCTCGCGCCGACCGTGGCGCATCACGTTCAGATCATCCAGCGCCGCCGCCTCGCGCCGGTCCTGCTCCAGTTTCCACGCGCGGTAGCGCCGGTCCCGCAGAGTCTCGACCGCCTTGCGGCTGATCGAGGCCTTCAGCAGCTCCGCCCGTGCCGCCTCGATCCGCTTGTTGATCCCCGCCAGCTCGATCGCCGCCCGCTGCACCAGCACAATCGCGTGCAGGCTGCTCGAAGCCTGCCGCCGCACGCGATCGATCGGCACGAGCCCCGCGTCCGGCCGCAGGATCGTCCGCAGCTCGTCGTGCCCGATCCGCATGCTCGCGTACACATTCTCCACGCGCTGCTGCACCGCCACACGCTGCGACAGCACCTCGCCCAGCGCCCGCTGGCGATCCTTCTCGATGCGCCGCCGCTGCTCCAGCACCACCTCAAGCTCGAAGACAAACGCGGCCATCAGGCAGTCCTCCTGTTGGCCCCGGCGAAGGCGTGCCCGGCCTCAATCGCGAGCTTGACCGATCGCTGCAACGTCTGATCGAACGGCTCGGCGTCCTTCGAGTTCTGCTTGAGCAGCTCGACTATCCGCGGGTAGTACGCAATCGCCAGATCGCTCTCGGCGCTGGAGCCCTTGGCGTAAGCGCCGATCTGCACCAGGTCCTCGACGTCGCGGTACGCCGCCATCAGCCGCACGATCTGCCGCCGCGCCGCGATGTGTGTCCCATCGCACACATCGTCCGCCACGCGCGACACCGAGTCCAGCACGTCGATCGCCGGGTAGTGCGCCCTCTGCGCCAGCGCCCGAGAGAGGATGATGTGCCCGTCCAGAATGCCGCGGGCGGCGTCCGCCACCGGCTCGGTCATGTCGTCGCCCTCGACCAGGATCGTGTACAGGCCTGTGATCGACCCCGGATCGGTCGCACGCACCTCGGGCGGCGCATCGGCCTCGTGCTCAAGCTGGCCGGCCCGTTCCAGCAGCCTCGCCATGTTGGCAAAGACGCTCGGCGTGTACCCCTTGCTCGCGGGCGGCTCGCCGACCGAAAGCCCGATCTGCCGCTGCGCCTGGGCAAACCGCGTGATCGAGTCCATCAGCAGCAGCACCTGCTTGCCGCGATCGCGGAAGTGCTCGGCCACAGCGCACGCCGTCTGCGCCGCCCGTACCCGCAGCAGCGGCGACTCGTCCCCCGTCGCCGCGACGACCACCGACCGCTTGCGCCCCTGCGGCCCCAGCACGTGCTCGATGAAGTCCTTGACCTCGCGACCACGCTCGCCGATCAGCCCCAGCACCAC